>NZ_JBHYJD010000023.1:0-142054 GCF_042740555.1 Nonomuraea sp. NPDC059007
AGCCCCCCAGCCCCCAGCCCAGCCCAGCCCCCAGCCCCGGCCTCAGCCCCCAGCCCCGGCCCGTGGGGCCCGTCTCGTCGGGTTTCCGAGCCTCAGGCCACCCGCCCCACCGCTCGGGCTCCCGGCCCTCCGGCCCCCGGCCCCCGCCCCACCGCTCGGGCTCCCGGCCCTCCGGCCCTCCGGCCCCCGGCCCAGGGCTCCCCGGGTCTCCGGCTACCCGGTGTCGGTCTTCCGGGTTGGGGGTTTCGGGCATCCGGGTTCGGGTCTCGGGTCCTGGTTGTCCGGGCTCTGGGTGGTTGGGGGCTCTCCGGCTTATCCCGTCGCCCCGCGAGCGGGTGGTGGCTGATACGGGTGAGCCCCGCTCCGGGTTCCGGAGCGGGGCTTGGGTGGTGGGGTGCGAACGCTGTGCCGTACACGCTGATGGGTCAGGTGCGGTTGCGCAGGCGGTAGGCGACCGTGGAGACCCAGGCCAGTGCGAGCGACACCCCGATCGCCAGGGTGAGCGAGCCCATGCGGCCGCCGCTCATCGTCCAGCCGTTGCCCAGGATGACGGCCACGCCGGCTGCGCGGGAGATGATCGCGGAGGTACGGTCGCCGGTGCGGGTGAAGTGGCGGCCCAGGACGAAACCGGCGGCGGCCAGTGCGAGGAAGGTGATCGATCCGGCAGCCATGTGGGCGATCGCGTGCCAGCTCATCCCGGCCGGAGGGCCCGCCGGGGTGCCGACGGGGAAGCCGTCGGCGGCGTCCATGGTGAAGGCTCCGGCGGCGATCATCCCGACGCCGACGATGCGGATCAGGCGGGGCGTCCAGATGCCGCCCGGCTGGCCGTGCAGCGCGCGTCGCAGGCCGGTCGCGCCGGCGATGAACAGCACGCCGACGGTGACGAAGGTGGCGATCTGGATCCAGCCGCGTTCGCCGGTGGCCAGTTGGCTGAGGGGGTGGCGGGTGAGGTCGAAGCCCGCGCGGGTGAACGCCTGGGCCAGGGAGACCACCACCCAGACCGGCGCGGCGAGCGCGGCGGCGGCCAGCAGCGTA
Organism: Nonomuraea sp. NPDC059007; assembly: GCF_042740555.1. Lineage (NCBI taxonomy): Bacteria > Bacillati > Actinomycetota > Actinomycetes > Streptosporangiales > Streptosporangiaceae > Nonomuraea > Nonomuraea sp. NPDC059007. Next base: position 1,036 of record NZ_JBHYJD010000023.1, read on the forward strand.
CGGGTGGTGACGGGGCCGGTGACGGTGGTGGTGGTCATGTCTCTGGTCCTTTCGGTGTCTTCTGCCTACGCGTCGCCCGGGGCATGTGACAGGGAACGCTAAGGTGTGCGGCATGAGGTTTTTGCTGACGACCGTGGGCCAGCCGAGGGCTGATGAGACGCTTCAGATGGAGATGGGCAAGTTCATCCAGGAGCTGACGGAGGCGGGCGCTCTGATCGCCACCGGCGGCATGGAGCTGGGCGGCACCCTGATCAAGTCGGTCGGCGGCGAGATCACCGTCATGGACGGTCCGTTCGCCGAGGCCAAGGAGATGGCGGGCGGGTTCGCGCTGATCGAGGTCGGCTCCCGGGAGGAGGCGCTGGAGCTCTCCCGGCGTTTCTTCGCGATCATCGGGGATGGTGAGGGCAGGATGCAGCTGATCTACGGGTGACGGCCGCAGCCGCGGTCAGCGACGTCTGGAAGGCCGAGTCCGCACGGATCATCGCCGGCCTGACGCGGATGGTCCGGGACGTGGGCCTGGCCGAGGAACTCGCCCAAGACGCACTGGTCGCCGCCTTGGAGCAGTGGCCGGACCAGGGCGTACCCGACAATCCTGGGGCTTGGCTCATGACGGCCGCCAAGCGGCGTGCCGTCGACCACCTGCGGCGTGGCGAACGGCAGGAGCGCAAACACGCCGAGATCGCCCGCACGCTGGAGCAGGAGGCCGGCCGGGACGCGGACGAAGACCGGGACGCCGGCGCCGGTCGCGATGCGGAGCTGTCCGGGGCGTCGGGGCTGGATGATGATGTTCTGCGCCTGATGTTCATTTCGAGCCATCCGGTCCTGCCCACCGAGGAACGGGCGGCGCTGACCCTGCGCCTGCTCGGCGGCCTGACCTCCCAGGAGATCGCGCGCGCCTTCCTCGTCCCCGAGCAGACCGTCGCCCAGCGCATCGCCAAGGCCAAGCGCACGCTGGCCGACGAGCAGATCCCCTTCGAACTCCCGCCTGGCCCCGAACTCGCCACCCGCCTGGCCTCCGTCCTGGAGGTCCTCTACCTGATCTTCAACGAGGGCTACTCCGCCACGGCCGGCGACGACCTGACCCGCCCCGCCCTCGCCCTGGAAGCCCTCCGCCTGGGACGCCTGCTGGCCGGCCTGGCCCCCGGTGAGGCCGAGGTGCACGGTCTCGTCGCGCTGATGGAGATCCAGCAGTCGCGTTCCGCCGCCCGCACCGGCCCGTCCGGCGAACCCGTCCAGCTCCACGAGCAGGACCGTAGCCTCTGGGACCGGGACCTGATCAATCGCGGCTTCGCCTCGATGCTGCGTGCCCGCCAGTCCGGCGGCCCCCTGGGTCCCTACGTCCTGCAGGCCGCCATCGCCGTCTCCCACGCCCAGGCCGAGAGCGCCGCCGAGACCAACTGGCCCCAGATCGCCGCACTGTATGGGGCATTGGCCCGCTTGATGCCGTCTCCCGTTGTCCAGCTCAACCGCGCCGTGGCGGTGGGCATGGCCGAGGGGCCGGAGGCGGGACTGGCCCTGATCGACGAGCTGACCAGGGACCCGGCCCTGAAGGACTACCACCCGCTGTCGGTGGTGCACGGCGACTTGCTGGCCCGGTTGGGGCGGCACGAGGAGGCCGGCACCCAGTTCGAACGCGCCGCCGCCCTGACCCGCAACGCCGCCGAACGCACCTTCCTCCTCAAACGCGCCACCACCCCACACGCACCCACCACCCCACACGCGCCAACCACCCCACAGCCCGACACTGCCGGGCCGCACTCAGCCCTCGCCCCCGCGACCGCGACCACCGCCAAGACCTCGACCACGGCTACGCCCAAGACCGCGACCACGGCTACGCCCAAGACCGCGACCACGGCTACGCCCAAGACCGCGACCACGGCTACGCCCAAGACCACGGCCACGGCTACGCCCAAGACCACGGCCACGCCTGGCGGCACGACCAGGCCGCACGGTGTCACTGCGCCCGATACCACCCCGCTCCGACCGGACAGCACCAGCGCACCCGCTGCCCCGCCGCGACCTCGCAGCACCACCGCGCCCCACGCCCCGTCCGGGGTTGTTGGAGGTGAGGCAAGGTTGTTGGGGGAGGCGGTGGAGGGGTTTCTGGCGCGGGCGGATCTGGGGGCCGAGACGTTGCGGTCCTATGGGCAGACGTTGCGCAGGCTCCGGCTGGACCTGGGTCCGCGTACGCCGCTGGGTGCGGTGGACGGCGCGAAGGTGGCCAGGGTGTTCGCGCTCGCCTGGGGTACGGCCGCGCCCAAGACCTGGAACCGGCACCGCGCCGCCGTACGCTCATTCTCGGCATGGGCTGCCATCCCCGACCTCTCCACCGACCTGGAGCGCAGAACGGAGAGCCGCGAACGGCGCCCAGCCATGGACGGCCCCGCCCTGCAGGCCCTCTGGCGCCACCCGTCCCTACGCGAGCGGACCCTGTGGCATCTCATCCACGAGTCCGGCGCCGGCGCGAAGACCGTGCTGTCACTCAACGTCGAGGACCTGGACCTGGAAGCGCGCCGCGCCCACGTGGGTCCGACGTGGATCACCTGGGGCTACGGCACCGCCGAACTCCTGCCCGATCTCCTGGCAGGCCGGTCGAGAGGCCCGGTCTTCCTGGCCGACCGCAGACCCGCGCCGGCCCGCAGGCCGAAGCCCGCCGACCTGTGCCCGGAGACGGGCCGGGGCCGCCTGTCGTACGAGCGTTCTGAGTACCTCTTCAAGCAGGCCTCCGGCGGCTTCACTCTTCATCAGCTGAAAGTATGGAATAGAGCATTCCGTTCTGATATAGTGGAGTCATCGAACGACAGCGAAAGGCGCCTCCCATGACCGAGTGGAACATCCTCGCCCAGGCCCACACCGCCCTCCGCCAGGCCGTCGCCGGTGTCCCCGACAACGGCTGGCAGCTCCCCACCCCCTGCGCGGACTGGAACGTCACCCAAGTCCTCCAGCACGCCTCCGGCGACCAGCTCGGTTACGCCAGCTTCCTGACCGGTGGCCCCCGCCCCGAGGAGGACCCCTTCGCCCCCTCCGGCAACCTGTCGGCCTCGGTGGCGGACACCCTGGAGCCCGCCCTGGAAGCCGCCGAGCAGGCGTGGTCCGGCGTGGCCGAGGACGCGGTGGACGTCCCCGTCCCGCTCCCGCCCTTCAAGCTCCCCGCCTCGGTGGCCGTGGGCGCCTGCGCGCTGGACGCCGCCGTGCACGCCTGGGACATCGCCATGGCCACCGGCCGCCCCTCCCCGCTGACCGCCGACCTTGCCCGCGACCTCCTCCCCGTGGCCCACCAGATCGTCGAAGGCCCCCGCGCCTACGGCATGTACGCCGCCGCCCTGGACGCCGAGGCCAACGACGACGCCGTGGCCACCCTCCTCCGCTACCTCGGCCGCAACCCCACCTGGACCCCCACCCCCTGACCCGACCGGAGGAACCGTGCGGCGGGGAGCTGCGGGGTGGCGCAGGAAGGGGAGCCGGAGGTCGGGAGGCCAATGGGGTCGGCGAGAACCGCGGGCCAGGGCTTTCGGCGTGGCAGCCCTCTGCGGGTCAACCCCTTGGGCATCTGCCCTCGGGGTCAACCCTTGCGTGTCAGCGCCCCTGCGGGGTCAGTCCTCTGCGGGGTCAGCCCTCTGCGGGGTCAGGCCCTTGTGGGTTCGAGGTTTGGTGGGTGAAGCCCTCCGGCGGCCAGAGCCAAGAGGTAAGGGCTTAGCACCTGGTGTCTGGCTGGGTGGGGAGTTTGGCTTCGGTGAGGTAGCGGTCGATGTGGTCGCGGGCGCAGGCGTTGGACATGTACAGCGTGTGCCCCGGACCCTCGTGGCGCACCACCGCGCTCCCCGGCACCTGGTCCACCACCCGCTTCACCGCGTCCGACTCGCCCCAAGCCCCGCTCCCCAGCAACGGAGGCAGCCCCTTGGGCAGCGGCCTGGGGGGATTGGTGACGCCGGTCGGCCAGCCCACGCAGCCCAGTGTCCCGCTGGCCAGGGTGCCCGCGGCGCCGAGGTTGGGCGCCACCTTGCGCAACCGGCGCAGGCTCGCCTCCATCTCGGCCCGGTTGGCGAAGCGGGGCCAGTCCGTGCACTCGGTGACGCCGGTGGACTGGTCGGGGTAGCGCAGGCCGCGCTCGGGGACGAAGCCGGAGGCGTCGCCCGCCACCGCGGATTCGATGGCGGCCGATACGGCGGGGAAGGTGCTGGGGCCGCCACGGCGGACCAGACCCAGCAGCAGATCCTGCAGGTCGGTGCCGTTGTAGGCGACTCCGGGCGCCTTCTTGGCCGGGATCGGCTTGCGGTTGGCCGCCGCCACCAAGGCGCGCCATTCGCGGGCGGAGCCCGCGCCCTTCCAGGTGAAGTAGCGGCCCGCGAAGGTCTCGTTGGTTCTGGCCATCGCGTCCGTTTCGGCGGGCCAGTCGGCGGTGCTGTGGTTCCAGGTGCCGTCCAGGGCGATGGTCCTGACGTTGCCGGGGAACAGCCTGGCGTAGTCCTGGCCGTAGAAGCCGGCGTAGGAGGCGCCGTAGTAGTTGAGGCGGCTCTCGCCCAGGGCCTTTCTGATGGCCTCCATGTCGCGGGCCTGGTCGGCGGAGCTCATGTTGGCGAACAGCTCGGGGTCCTTGCTCCGGCACGGCTCGGCGTAGCCCCGGTTGGTGTCGTGCAGGCGGCCGAACTCCGCGTCGTCCTCGGGGAAGGCGGCGATCGGGATTCTGGTCCACGTGCAGGGCAGGCCGGTGCTGAGGCCGCGGAACTGCTCGCCGTAGCCGCGGGTGTCCCAGCTGACGACGTGCATGCGCTTGCGCAGGTTCGCCCAGGTGGCGGCGGTCTGCTGGGTCAGGGCGATGCCGGGGCCGCCCGGCCCGCCGTACGCGATCAGGGCGGAGCCCTCGGCCCGGCCGGTCGACTTGAGGCGGCCCAGCTTCAGGGTGATGGTGCGCCCGGCGGGTTTGCTCCAGTCGACGGGCACCTTGAGGTCGGCGCACTCCATGCCGACCTTGTCGCCGGGGCAGGGGCTCCAGGTGAGGTCGTCGGCGGGCGTGGGGGTGACCGTCAGCGCCAGTGTGAGGGCGAGGGATGTCCACATGGCGTAAAGGATCGTGGGGGAGGGGCGGGTGCCGCGTCGGACCACGGTCTGGTGTTGGCAGGCCGTGGTCCTACCCAGGTATGTCAGCCCACGGTACGGCGCAGCGCCTCTCCGGTCAGCGAACCGGCGAAGCCGAGCAGCTCGGCCGGGGTGCCCTCGAAGACGATCTCGCCGCCGTCCTTGCCCCCGTCGGGCCCCAGGTCGATGATCCAGTCGGCATGCATGATCACGTCGAGGTTGTGCTCGATGACCACGACCGTGTTGCCCTGGTCGACCAGCCGGTTCATCAGCGCCAGCAGCGTACCGACGTCGGACATGTGCAGGCCGGTGGTCGGCTCGTCGAGCACGTACACGCCGCCGGTGCGCTGGAGCTGCGTGGCCAGCTTGATGCGCTGCCGTTCGCCGCCGGACAGGCTGCTCAGCGACTGGCCGAGCGACAGATAGTTCAGGCCGACGTCGATCAGCCCCTGCAGCTTGGGCCGCACCGCCTTCTCGGTGAAGAACTCCACCGCCTCCTCGGCCGCCATCTCCAGCACGTCCGCGATGGATTTGCCCCGCAGCTCGTGCGCCAGCACCGACTCCTTGAACCGGCGGCCGTCGCAGGTGTCGCAGTGGGTCGTGACCGGGTCCATGTAGGCGACCTCGGTGATGATGACGCCCTTGCCCTGGCAGCCCTCGCAGGCGCCGTCGGAGTTGAAGCTGAACAGGCCCGGCGCCACGCCGTTGGCCTTGGCGAACAGCGAGCGGATCGTGTCCATGACGCCGATGTAGGTGGACGGCGTGGAGCGCGTGGAGGCGCCGATCGCCGACTGGTCGACGAAGACCGATTCGGGGTAGGTGGTCATGAACACGTCGGCGATCAGGCTCGACTTGCCCGAGCCCGCCACGCCGGTGACCGCGGTGAGCACCCCGGTCGGCACGCTGACCGAGACGTTCTTGAGGTTGTGCAGGTCGGCGCCCTCGATCGGCAGCTTGCCGTCGGGAGTCCTGACCTCCGTCTTGAGCGTGCCCGTGGCGCGCAGCCCCGCGCCGGTGCGGGTGTCGGCCCGGCGCAGCTCCTCGACGGTGCCCTCGAAGACGATCGTGCCGCCGTGGGCGCCGGCGCCGGGACCGACGTCGACCACGTGGTCGGCCACCGCGATCACGTCGGGGTCGTGCTCGACCACCAGCACGGTGTTGCCCTGGTCGCGCAGCGCGGCGAGCAGCGTGTTGAGCCGGCCCACGTCGCGCGGGTGCAGTCCGGTGCTCGGCTCGTCGAAGATGTAGGTGACGCCGATCAGCGTGCTGCCGAGGTGCTTGACCAGCTTGAGCCGCTGGCCCTCGCCGCCCGACAGCGTGGCCGTGGCCCGGTCGAGGCTGAGGTAGCCGAGCCCGATGCCGGCCACCCGCTCCAGCGCGACCCGCGCCCCGTCGGCCAGCGGCGTGCCCAGCCCGGCCAGTTCCTCGATCAGGTCGGTGATCTGCATGGCGGCGTAGTCGGCGATGTTTCTGCCGTTGACGCGCGGGGCCAGCGCCTCGGGGCTGAGCCTGGCGCCGTGGCAGAGCGTGCAGACGCCCTCGGTGATGAACGGCTTGATCTGCTCGCGCGTCTTCTCGCTGGTCTCACGCTTGAGCTTGGTACGCACGAAGTTGTCGAGCAACCCCTCGTAGGTCATGTTGAACATGCCGCCGACCGAGACCTTGCCGGACCCGTGCAGAAAAGCGTGCTCCTCCTCCGGCGAGTAGTCCTTGACCGGCTTGTCCGGGTCGAGCGGCTCGTGCTTGGCGTAGACCTGCCAGGCGGCGCTGCCGACCTTGTAACCCGGCAGCAGGATCGCGCCCTCGTTGAGCGACTTCTCGCGGTCGACCATCATCTCCAGGATCGGCTGCACCGACCGGCCGATGCCATCGCACTCCGGGCACATGCCCTTGGGGTCGTTGAAGGAGAAGAGGTTGACCGGCAGCCCGCTCTCGCGTGAGAACAGGCCGCGGATCATCGGCATGATGTCGGTCATGGTGCCGACGGTGGAGCGGGCGTTGCCGCTGACCGGCTTCTGGTCGACGATGACGGGCGTGGTCAGCCCGCTGATGGCGTCGGCGTGCGGCCGCTCGTACTTGGGCAGCTGGTTGCGGATGAACCAGCTGAAGGTCCCGTAGAGCTGGCGTTGCGCCTCGACCGCGACGGTGTCGAAGACGATCGACGACTTTCCGGAGCCTGAGACGCCGGTGAACACGGTGATCTTGTTCTTGGGGATCTCCAGGGAGACATCCTTGAGGTTGTGCTCCCTGGCCCCGACAATCGTGATGAATTCGCGCACCGGCGCAGCTTAGCCACCGGCACCGACAAGTTCAGACCTCCAGCGCCCGCTTCAGGAAGTCGACCTGGAGCAGCAGCAGGTTCTCCGCCACGACCTCCTGCGGGGTCATGTGCGTGACGCCCGACAGCGGCAGCACGCTGTGCTGGCGGCCGGCGGCCAGCAGGGCGGACGACAGCCGGAGCGTGTGCGCCGCCACGACGTTGTCGTCGGCCAGGCCGTGGATCAGCAGCAGCGGGCGCTCCAGCTTGGCGGCGTCGCCGAACAGCGAGGACTGGTCGTAGACCTGCGGACGCTCGTCCGGGTGGCCGAGGTAGCGCTCGGTGTAGCAGGTGTCGTACAGCCGCCAGTCGGTCACCGGGGCCCCGGCGATCGCCGCGTGGAAGACGTCGGGACGGCGCAGTACGGCCAGCGCCGCCAGGTACCCGCCGAACGACCAGCCCCTGATCGCCACCTTCGTCAGGTCGAGGTCGCCCGAGTACTGCTCGGCCACGCCCTGAAGGGCGTCGATCTGGTCCTCCAGCACCGGCCCGGCCAGGTCGTCGAGCACGGCCCGCTCGAAGGCGGGGCCACGGCCTGGAGTGCCGCGGCCGTCGGCCACGACGACCGCGAAGCCCTGCTCGGCGAACCACTGACTGCCCAGGTAGGCGTTGTGGCTCGACAGCACCCGCTGCGCGTGCGGCCCGCCGTACGGATCCATGAGGACGGGCAGCTTGCCGGAACCGGACTCGTACCACGAGGGCAGCACCACCGCGGTGGACAGCTCGCGCCGGCCGGAGCGGCCGAGTGAGACGCGCAGGTCGAGGCCGGGGCGCTCGGCCAGCGACGCGATCGGGATCGCCATGCCGTCACGCCTGACGACGGTGGTGGAGACGCCCTCGCCGTCGAGGGTCTGCTCGCTCAGCACGCCCACGCCGCCGGACATGCGGCCGGAGAAGACGCCGGAGCGGGTGGAGACGGGCAGCAGGGAGGCGCCGTCCCAGGTCCAGAGCTGGATCTCGCTGGGGTCGCCGCCGCTGGCGCGGAACAGGACGCTGTCGTGGTCGACGTCGAGGACCTCGCGCACCTGCAGGGTGGGCGGGGTGACGGCCCGGTCGCCGACGAACAGGCGGTTGCCGCCGTCCCGCGCGGCGACCCAGACCAGCGAGCCGTCGTCGAGGTGGGCGGGGACGCCGCCGAAGACGTCCACCCACGCCGGGTCGGTGTCCTCGCGCACGAGCGTCGACGCGCCGGTCAGCGGGTCGACGGAGAACAGTCGCAGCGCCTTCTGGTCGCGCGGCATGGTCACGATCGACAGCGCGTGGGAGTCCCAGGACGCGGTGGCCAGGTACTCGTCCTCGAACGGCACCGCCACGCGCGAGCCGTCCAGGCCCAGGACGAACAGCTCGACCCGGGCGTTCGGCGTGCCGGCGGCGGGATAACGCTGAGGTACGGCCGGCCGTTCGGGATTGGCCGGATCGGCGATGAACCACTCCTGGACCGGCGCCTCGTCGGCCCGCTCCACCAGCAGCTTGTCACCGGTGGGAGCCCACCAGTAGCCGCGCATCCGATCCATCTCCTCGGCGGCGATGAACTCGGCCAGCCCGTAGGTGACGGTCTGCGACTCCGGCGCGGCCAGCACGCGGTCGCGGCCGGAGGCCAGATCGTGCACGTGGAGCGCGCCGCCGGTGACGTAGGCGACGCTGCGCCCGTCAGGGGCCAGACGGGGGTCGATGACGCCGCCCGCGGTCTCGATCACGCGGGTGCGGCCGGTGGCCACGTCGGTCAGGTACAGGCCGCCGGACAGCGCGAACGCGACCAGCGCGGCCTCGGCGTCGGCGGAGTAGGCGACCACGCCGCCCGCCTGCTCCCGGCTGCGCTCGCGGCGCGCCTTCTCCTCCGGCGGGAGGTTCTCCTCGCCGGCGAGGAGAGCGTCGGCGAGCTTGCGCGGGTCGACGACCAGGCGCTCGACGTGGGTCTCGGTGTCGAGCTCCCACAGGCACGTGACCGGGTCGACACCCGACTGGGTACGCAGGAAGAGCACCCGCCCACCGTCGGGAGAGATCGTGAAGCCCCTCGGCACTCCAAGGGTGAATCGTCGGGTCCGTGCGGACATGCGCGGGTAACTCTCACTCATGGCCTCAATCCTGCCAGCAAGGTGCCTTTGGTTAGGCTCGGGGACATGACTGATCGGCGGCTGCTGCTCGTGCACGCGCACCCGGACGACGAGACGATCAACACCGGGGCCACGATGGCGCGTTACGTGGCGGAGGGCGCGCACGTCACGCTGGTGACCTGCACGCTGGGCGAGGAGGGCGAGGTGATCCCGCCGGAGCTGGCCCACCTGGAGGGCGACCCCGAGCTGGGCGAGTACCGCGCGAAGGAGCTGGTCCAGGCGCTCAGGGCGCTGGGCGTGGACGACCACCGCTACCTCGGCTACCGCGACTCGGGCATGATGGGCGCCGCCTCCAACGACGACGCGTCCGCCTTCTGGGGCGCCGACGTGGACGAGGCGGCGGCCAGGCTGGTCACGGTGATCCGCGAGGTACGCCCGCAGGTCCTGGTCACCTACGACGCCAACGGCTACTACGGCCACCCCGACCACATCCAGGCGCACCGCGTCTCGGCGCGGGCGTTCGACCTGGCCGCCGACCCGGCCTTCCGCCCCGGGGACGGCGAGCCGTGGCAGGTGGCCAAGTTCTACTTCACCGCCACCGCCAGGTCGGTGATGCGCAGGGACGCCGAGGCGCTGGCCGACTCCGGCACCGGCTTCCTCGTCGAGGACCCCGGCGACCTGCCGTTCGGCAGCGCCGACGACGAGATCACCACCGAGGTCGACGCCCGGCCCTGGCTGGTGAACAAACTGGACGCCATGCGCGCCCACGCCACCCAGATCACCGTGAAGGCGCCGTTCTTCGCGCTGTCCAACAACATCGGCCAGCGCGCGGCCGGGGTGGAGCACTTCATCCTGTACCGCGGCGCCATGGGCAAGGCGATCCCGGGGGCTCCGGTCGAGGCGGGCGGGATCGGCGAGCCGTACACCCGCGAGAACGACCTGTTCTCCGGCATCCACTAACCTCGTTCGCCATGGAGCAGTCGGCGCTGGGTGGCGCGGCCTACGGCATGTTGCTGGTGCTGGGCCTCGCGATGGGCCTGGTCGGCGGGTTCACCCATGCCTGGTATCTCGGGCAGATCCCGATCGCGGCGGTCGTGTGGGTTCTGCTGTTGTTCGGCATCTGCTGGGGCGCGGGCCGTCTGATGCGCTCCAAGCTCGGCGCGGGACTGGTCGCCGTCGGCTGGCTGCTGGTGTCGATGGCGTTCTCGCTGAAGTGGGCGGCGGGCGACCTCGTGATCGCCGGCGACCTCGCGGGCTATCTCTACCTGTACGGCGGAGCCGTCGCCGTGGTCGCGGCCTTCCTGCTGGCGCCCTCCTCACCCGCCTCGGGATCGTGGCTCCTCTACGGTCAGCAACCCAAGAACCCGACGACCTGAGGACGTGAAACGAGGGGGCAGCCGGTCTGCGGGCGGCTGCCCCCTCGAGATCCTCGCTGCTTCTACTGGGTGGGGGTGGTCGGCTCGGGGGTGTCCTCCGGCGGCTCGGTCTCCTCGGGAGGAGCGGTGTCCGTCGGGGTGGGCTCGGCCGGCGCGGGGCAGGTCGGTACGCCGGTGTCGGTCGGTGTCGGGGTTCCGGGGTCCGTGGCCGTGGGCGTGCCCGTGCCGGTGGGCGTGGGCGTGCCGGGGTCGGTCACGGTCGGCGTCACGGTGGGGGTGGGCGTCGGGGTCGGAGTGCCGGCGGCCAGGGGCGTAGGCGTGTCAGTGGCCGTGGGCGTGCCCGTCGGCGTCGGGGTGCCCGGGTCGGTCGCCGTGGGCGTGACCGTGGGCTCGGGCGGCGCGGGCTGGCAGGTGAACGTCACCGTCACCGTCTCGGCGGGCGGCGCTGGGGCCTGCTCGGTGACCGTCACGGTCTCCGTCGCCGTCTGGGTCACGGTGACCGTCTCGGCGGGGGCCGTCGCGGTGACCGTCGTGGTGGCGCCGCCGGTCGGCGTCGCGGTGACGGTCTTCGTCGGCCACGGCAGCGTCTTCAGGCTGACCGTGGGCTTGCCCTTCTTCTTGAAGGAGCCCTTGCCGAGCTTCTTGGTGGTCTTGCCCGCCCCGGTCGTCACGGGGAGCTGGGCGGTCGCCGTCCTGCACTTCTTGGCTTTGCACACACGCTGCTTGACGGTGAACCTGGCGGCTCCGTCGTAGCGGACGGCGACGTCCAGATAGGAGACGCCCTTCTTCTTGACGACCTTCGTCTTGGCGGTGTACTCCCCAGCTGTGGAGGTGGGAGTGGGGCTCGTGGTCGGTGTCGCTAAGGCGACCTGGGCGCCGACGGGGTGGCTCGCGTCTCGTAGGGGGTCCGATGCTGACGTCTGGGTGACCGCGACGCCGCCTACCGTGGCGAGTGCCATCGTTCCGACAACCGCGGTCAAGATGGTGAATCGCATGATCCTGCTCTTGTGGGAGATTTCAGGACGTGGATCATTATTCCGACTTGTCAAGATTGGTCAAGGGTGAGTCGACCGAAACCCCTCTACCGAATCCGCCGGGTGGTAAACCTCGTGAACCTGGCGACGCCCCTCGGCCTGCTCATCTCCGTCGTGGGCGGCGCCGTGCGGCAACCAGGGCCCGACGGGCTGATCCTGGCATTCGGATACCGCTACCGTTTCCCCGTCGCGGGCGCCTTCACCGTGGGAAACGTCGTCCTGACCAGGCACCACAGCCTCGACGAACGCCTCATCCGGCACGAGGGCCGCCACGCGACCCAGTGGGCCTGCTGCGCCGGGCTCCCCATGCTCCCGCTCTACCTGCTCGCCATGTTCACCTCCCTGCTCATCTGCGGACACCAGGCCTCCTACAACGTGTTCGAACGGCTGGCCAACCTGGATGACGGCGGCTACCCCAGGAAAGCCCCCTGGTGGAGAAGACGCCCACATGGGGATCATTCAGAGTGATCGCTCAGTTACTCAGGGCAGGGGACCGTTCATGACGCAGACCGTTCACGCGCCGCAGTGGCCTGAGGACTTCCGTGACCGTCTCACCGCCCCCCTCCCCGATTTCCGCGAACTGCTGAGCGCCGCCTGGCACGGCGGCTTCCGTCCCGACATCGGGGACGCCGACCAGATCCCCGTGCTGCGCGGCGGCGGCCTGCCACGGGTCGAGACCGGCCAGACGGCCGTGACGTGGGTCGGCCACTCCACGTTCGTGGTGCGGGTCGGCGGCCTCACGGTGCTGACCGATCCCGTGTGGTCGCGCCGCATCCCGGGAACCCGGCAGCGGCTCACGCCCCCCGGTGTGGCCTGGAGCGACCTGCCCAGGATCGACGCCGTGGTGATCAGCCACAACCACTACGACCACCTCGACGCGCCCACCATCCGCCGGCTTCCCCGCCACACGCCCATGCTCGTGCCCGCCCGGCTCGGGCCGTGGTTCACCCGGCGGGGGTTCCGGCAGGTCCACGAGCTGGACTGGTGGGACTCCACGAAGATCGGTGACGTGCGCTTCGACTTCGTGCCCGCCCACCACTGGAGCCGCCGGACCATTTGGGACACCTGCAAGACGTTGTGGGGCGGGTGGGTGATCGGCGAGTCGGTGTACTTCGCCGGTGACACCGCCTACGGGGAACGGCTGACGCAGATCGGCGAGCGCTACCCCGGGCTGGACCTGGCGCTCATGCCGGTCGGCGCCTACGAGCCCAACTGGTTCCTGAAGACCTCCCACGTCAACCCGGCCGAGGCCGTCCAGGGGTTTCTGGACGTCGGGGCGCGCCGGATGGCGACCATGCACTGGGGGACGTTCCTCCTGTCGGGGGAGGAACTGCTGGCCCCGATCATCAGCACACGGGCCGCGTGGAGCGCGCTGGGTCTGCCGCGCGAGAGCCTCTGGGACCTGGCCGTGGGAGAGTCACGGACGTTCGCGCCCTGACCTTCGCCGGCAGCCAGGCGTTCTGAGGGTCGCCGCTCATTGCTCCTGGGGGTGTAGGCGCAGCGTGTGGACGCGGGCGCCGAGCATCGGCAGCAGCCTGCCCTGGGCCCACAGCTCCGTCTGGTCCCAGTAGTTGGCGTGGTAGGCGTGGCCGGAGGCGCCGGTCAGGTTGATCCACTGCGACTTGGCCAGGTCGCTCAGGTCGATGATCATGCGCATCGAGGGGACGGCGTTGATCTCGTAGCCGCTCTGGGCGTTCCAGCCGGTGGCGTTGACCGCGTCCTTGCTGCCCGCGACGCTGATCGGGCCGCGGTTGAACAGCATCTCGATCGGGGCGATGCCCGAAGTGCCGAACGTGGCGTTGGTGAGCCGCAGCGTGTGCATGTCGCCCCAGCGCCACTGCTTCACCTCGGCGCCGAACCGGTCGGACAGCTCCTGGTAGGCGTCGGCCATCGCCTGGCGCAGCACGTCGTCGCGGGTCTCGGTGCGGTCCTTGGTGGTGGTCACGTCCCAGAACGGGTCCTCCGGCGCCTGGAGAAGGTCGCCCACGACCTCGAACCACCGGTCGCCGCCCGCCGGGCGGGCCTGCTGGGGCAGGTCGTCGTCGAACAGGCCCTTCAGCAGGTGGCGCCAGACGGCGTTGAAGTAGGCGGCCGGGGCCGAGTCGAGGGTCTGGGAGCCGTCCCAGTCCTTCAGGAGCTGCCGCGCCTCGGTGCCGGGACCGGCCAGGCTCACCCGCATGAGCGCGGGGACCAGCGTCGCGGCGAAGCCGTTGCGGGTGTCCTGCTGGATCCTGGACATGGCCGCGGCGTCCAGTTTGCCCTTCGCGATCTCGGCCTTCAGCAGGTCGACGATGCGCTGGGAGCGGTAGCCGTACGCCCAGTCCTTGGTGAGGAGCGGTTTGTAGCGGGCGGGGTCGATGACGGCGTTGTTGGCCGTGACGATGTAGCCCTCGGTGGGGTCGGCGACGCTCGGGAGCTGGTCGTAGGGGATGGGGGCGGTCTTCCAGTCGTACTCGCCGGTCCAGCCGGGCACGGGCCAGGTCCCGTCGCCCTTCTTCCTGACCGGGATGCGCCCGGGGGCCTGGTAGCCGATCCGGCCGTCCGTGTCGGCGTACACGAGGTTCTGGGCGGGCACCTCGAACAGCGCCGCGGCCGCGCGGAACTCGTGCCAGTCGGCGGCCTGGTTGAGGTCGAAGATCGCGTCGGCGGTACGGCCCGGCATCAACGCCGTCCACTGCAGGGCCACGGCGGTGGCCTCGCCGGAGGGTTTCACGCTGCCCATGACCTCGTTGACCAGCGGCCCGTGCCGGGTCGACCGGACCGTGATCGTCACCGGTGCCCCCCCGGCCACCTTGATCTGCTCCTGGCGGGTCTCCAGCTTGGCCCAGTCGCCCTTGTAGAGGTAGGTGCCGTCCTTGACCTGCTCAAGGAAGAGGTCGGCGACGTCGGGCCCCAGGTTGGTGAAGCCCCAGGCGATCTTGTCAGTCTGCCCGATGATGACGCCGGGTACGCCGGAGAAGGTGAAGCCGGTGACGTCAAACATGCATTTTTCGGATTTCTGCCGACAATGCAGCCCGGCCTGGTACCAGACGGACGGCATCGCGGGGGAGAGGTGCGGGTCGTTGGCCAGCAGCGGTTTGCCCGATTTCGTGTGCTCGCCCGAGACCACCCAGGAGTTCGACCCGATGCCCTCGCGCTCGGCCGTGCCCATCGAGCTCGGGACGGCGTCGAAGGTCTGGGCGGCCCGGCCCAGCGCCTCGGCGCCGTCCTCGCGCGGCTGCGCGGTCTCGTCGAAGCGGTCCTCGGAGATCGCGCCCTGGGTGATGATCGGCTGGTGCTCGCCGTACGGGTAGCCGGGGTAGAGCTGTTCGACCCGCTCGCGCGGCAGCTTGGTGGCGGCCAGCGCCCGGTCGATCTCGTCCTCCATGTTGGAACGCAGGTCCCAGGCCATGGCCTTGAGCCAGGCGACCGAGTCGAGTGCCGACCAGGGCTCAGGCTTGTAGCCGGAGTTCTGGAGCTTCAGGACGGAGTACTCCAGGCTGCGCCGCGAGGCGTCCGGGTTGGCGGCCAGCCAGGCGTTGACGCCCTTGGCGTAGGAGTCGAGGTAGCGGCGGGTGCGCTCGCTGAGCATCGGCAGCTCTTGCTCGGCGACCCTGCGCCAGCCCATCGTCCTGATGGCCTTGTCGTTGTCGAGGGTGGCGGCGCCGAACATCTCCGACAGGCGTCCGGCGGTGAGGTGCCGGCGGAAGTCCATCTCCCAGAAGCGGTCCTGGGCGTGGACGTACCCCTGGGCCATGAACAGGTCCTCGGCCGTGTCGGCGTAGATCTGCGGGATCCCGTAGGCGTCGCGCCGCACCTCGACGTTCCCGGCCAGGCCGGTGACCTTGATCTCCCCCTCCACCTGGGGGAACGACTGCCGCACGATCACGGTGACGACTCCCGCCAGGACCAGGCCCAGCGCCAGGAGGACGGTCACGATCCGCGCCGTCCAGCGCAACGGCCACGGCAGCCCGGCATAGGGCCTAACCCTCACGAATACCTCCATCTCACCAGCCCGCACCCAGTGTGACACCAGCGAACCAGTGCGACGGTCCTCGCTCAGCTCAGGCCCGCTCTCCCAGAAACGCCTCCCACGTACGCCCACCCGTCGTGCCTCCGGTCAGCGTGAGGTTCTCCCCGGCCCGGTAGGCCCGTCCCGCCTTGCCCGGCATCCGGACCGGCAGCATGAGCCGCCGCTTCCCGGCCGTGGCCAGGTAGGCGCGGACCAGGTCGCCCATCCCGTAGACCGCGGGCCCCGCGAGGTCGGCGACCAGCCCGGCGGGCTCGGCCTGGACGAGCTCCACCAGCCGCTCGGCCACGTCCCGCGCGTCGACGGGCTGGAAGCGCAGCCCGCCGGGGACCGGCACGACCGGCATCTTCGCCATCGCCGTGGCCACCTTGAGTGCGAGGTCGTGGAACTGGGCGGCGCGCAGGATGGTCCACGGGATTCCCGACTCGATCACCGCGCGCTCGGCCGTGAGCTTGTTCCTGAACCACCCGAGCGGCACCCGGTCGGCCCCGATGGCCGAGATGAACACGATGTGGCCGGCGCCGGCGGCGCGCGCGGCCCCGGTGAGGTTGCGGGTGGCCACGTCGTCGCCCTTGGCCCCGCCCGCCAGGTGCAGGATGAGGTCCGCCCCGTCCACGGCGGCGGCCACGCCCTCGCCGGTGAGGAGGTCGCCCTTGACGTAGGTGACGCCGTCCTCCGGCGGGCGCGGGTTGCGGGTCAGCACCCGCACCTCGGCCCCGGTACGGCGCAGCAGCGGCAGCACGAGGCGCCCGAGGGTTCCGGTGCCACCGGTCAGCAGGATGGTCATGATGTTCTCCTCCGTCATGCGGTTCTGCCTCGTTGACGGACCGCGGCGGAGAAGTGTGACTAGAGACGCGCGTCGTGCCGTTCCTGGGCGGCCATGACCTCGGGCGTGTGCTCGGCGATCCAGCCGAGCAGCGATCCCAGCGGCCCGGTCAGGCCGGTGCCGAGGCTCGTCAGCGAGTACGTGACCTTGGGCGGCACGGACGGCTCGACCTCGCGATGGACGAGCCCGTCGCGGACCAGGCCGCGCAGGCTCTGGGAGAGCATCTTCTCGCTGATGCCGCCGATGCGGTCGCGCAGCAGGTAGAAGCGCAGGGGGCCGTCGCGCAGCGCCACCATGATCAGCATTCCCCAGCGGCTGGTGACGTGGGTGAAGACCTCGCGGCCCGGACAGTCGCTGTTGAACGCGTCACTCAGCGGATCGGGCAGTTCGCGCGTGTCCAGGTTTCCGACCTCCATGGCCTGACCTTACCTTGAGGTACGTCCTTACGAAAAGTTAGCCCAGTTCCTATCGTGGGCGGCATGACTGACATCACCGTCGACATCTGGTCCGACCTGGTCTGCCCCTGGTGCTACATCGGCCACCGGCGCTTCGAGCACGCGCTGGCCGGCTTCGAGCACCGCGACGCCGTACAGGTGCGCCATCGCAGTTTCGAGCTCGACCCGCACGGCTCCACCGAGCCGACGCTCACGCTGCCCGAGCGGATGCGGCGTGACCTCGGCCTGCCCACGCCGCAGGCCAGGCAGGGCATGGCCCGCGTGGCCGCCCTGGCCGCCGAGGTGGGCCTGGAGTACCGGCTGGACCTGGCCCATCCGGTCAACAGCTTCGACGCCCACCGGATCCAGCACGCCGCGGCCGATCGGGGCGTCGGGGACGCGGTGCGGGAACGGCTGATGCGGGCCTACACCGGCGAAGGGGCCAACGTGGCCGACCACGCGAGCCTGGTCCGCCTGGCGGGGGAGGCGGGGCTCGACCCGGAGTTCGCCGCGGCGGTGCTGAAGGGCGACGACTACGGCGACGCCGTACGGGCGGACGAGGCCGAAGCGCTGCGCCACGGTGTGAGCGGGGTGCCCGGCTTCGTGTTCGACGGCCGCCGCGTGGTCTCCGGGGCGCAGCCGTCCGAGGTGTTCGCCGAGGAGCTCCGCACCGCCTGGCGTCGATGACCTGACAAAAGCCCGGCGTCGCTACCCGTTCGCGTAGGCCCAGCCCGTCCAGCGTTCCACCTCCACCACGAGGTACGGCCCGCCCGGCGGCACCCGCCGATACTGCTCGTACCTGTCCCGCAACCCCCGGATCGGGTACTCCGTCACGACCCGCGCGAGCCCGTCGGCCCGCACCCACCACAGCCGGGTCCAGTCGTCGTCGTAGTGGTCGGCCAGGAGCGCCACGCGGGGGTTCTCCCTGACGTTGCGCAGGCGGCGCAGCTCGCGCGTCCGCTTCGGCTTGTGGTCGACGGCGATCACCACCCGGTCGCCGTCCAGCGCGAACGTCACCGGAACCAGGTGCGGCGCTCCGTCCGCGCCGGTCGTGGCGAGGCGCGCCACCCGCGCCCCGCCGAACAGCTCCCGTGCTCGTTCTGTGTCGATACTCCCCAGTATCGGCAACGTACGTGCAACCCCGCCATCCCTACGCTGCCCGAGGCGCCGCCCCCCGCATGCGGACAGGTGCGCCACCGGGCGGACGGTCCCTGCCATGCCGTCCGCCCACCCCATCATCCGAGCTCGCGCTCGGCCACCTCGGCGAGGGGTGAGGAGTGGCCGCGGGCGTAGGAGGCGGCGAAGCCGTCGTCCCGCGCCGCTGCGGCCGAGATCCGGTCCACGTCGGCGCGCTCGCCCGCGGGCAGGGGCGCTCCGGCGGACTCACGGGCGGCGGCAGCGGCGCCGAGCAGCTCTGCCGCGCGGCGGAGGTCGCCGCCGAGGACGTGTACTCCCGCCAGGCCCTCGAAGGCCAGGGCGATCGCGCGGGCCTCGCCGGTGCCCATGGCGACGGCCAGGCCTTCGAGGTGCAGGTCGCGGGCGGCCGGCAGGTTCCCGCGCTGCTCGGCGGCGAACCCCCGCTCGGCCAGGACGAACGCGAGCCCGTCGGTGCCGCCCAGCCGCCGCCACCACTCGGCCCACGGCCGCAGCAACTCCTCCGCCAGGTCGTAGTGGCCCTGCCGCCGTGCCACCAGGCCCAGCCCCACCTGGGCGAACTCCATCGCCGGCAGGTTGGCCTGCTCCTCGGCCAGCCGGCCGGCCCGCTCGTGCAGGCGCTCCGACTCCGCGAGGTCGCCCTTCAGCATGGCGATCCTGCCCAGGGCCGAGAGCCGCAAGGACAGCTCCGTCCACAGCCCCAGCTCCTCGGCCGCGCCCAGCGCGTCGCGGTGGAGGCGGGCGGCCAGGTCGTAGTCGCCCGCCACCTCCGCCAGCGTGCCGAGGATCTCGGTGGACTTGACCTGTCCCCACCGGTCGCCGGCCGCGCGGAAGAGCGCGTGCGCGCGTTCGGCGTCGCGCCGCCGGGCCGCCAGGTCACCCGAGAATCCCGAGCGCGCCAGGCACATCAGCGCGGCCGCCTCGCCCCACGCGTCGCCCGCCTCGCGGAAGGCCGCCAGCGCCCTGCCCAGCCGCCGCTCGACCACGTCCTGGTCGCCGAACCCCCACTGCGCGAACGCCAGCAGCCACTCGCCGTCCGCCGACACCGCCTCCGGCTGCGCCTCCACGGCCGAACCGGCGAACAGCTCCAGCGCCGCCCGCCACACCGCCACCATCCCCTCCCGCGCGGGGGCGAGCGAAAGGACGGCCGACACCGCCCGGCGCGCCTCACCGAGGCGTCCGCGCAGGTACCAGTACCAGGCCACGGCATCTACCAGCCGATGGGCCAGATCGGCCTCGCCAAGGCCGGTCAACGTCTCCAGGGCGGCACGGATGTCGGCAGACTCGGCGTCCAGGATCGTCAGCCACCTGCGCTGGTCGTGCCCGAAAAGCCGGGGCGCCGCGCGTTCGGCCAGCTTGACGAAATGGCGGGCGTGGCGCAGCCGTACCTCGCCGGACTCGCCTGCCTCGGCCAGCCGCTCGGCGCAGTAGGCCGCGACGGACTCCAGCAGCCGGTACCGCCCGCCGGACAGCACCACCAGCGAACGCCCGACCAGCCGCCCGAGCAGATCGGGGACGTCCTCCGCCCGCACCTCCCCGCCCGCGCACACCCGCTCGGCCGTCTCCCGCACACACCCGTCAGCGTGTACGGCCAGCCGCCGCAACACCGCCTGCTCCGCCGCCCCCAGCAGGTGCCAGCTCCAGTCGATCGTGGCCCGGAGCGTCTGCTGCCTGGCGGGCCCGCCGCGCCGGCCCGCGCCGAGCAGCCGGAACCGGTCGTCGAGACGGGCGGCCAGCTCGTGCACGGGCATGGTGCGGGCCCGGGTGGCGGCCAGTTCGAGTGCGAGGGGGATGCCGTCGAGGCGGGCGCAGACGGCCAGGACGGGTTCGGTCTCGGCCGGGGTCGGGCGCAGTCCCGCGCGGGTGGTGAACAGCTCCACCGCGTCGGGCCCGTCCAGCGGCGGGACGGTCACGACCGTCTCGCCGGCCAGGCCGAGCGGTTCCCGGGTGGTGGTGAGGATCGTGAGCTGGGGCGCGCGGCTCAGCAGCAGTTCCGCCAGCTCGGCGGCGGCCTCGACGACGTGCTCGCAGTTGTCCAGGACGACCAGCGCGCGGCGGCCGCGCAAGGAGTCCGCCACCCGGTCGGCGGCGGTTCCCGCCGAGGCGTCGTCGCGGACGCCCAGCGTGGCGGCGACCCGCTCGGCCACCTCCTGCGTCGAAGCGCCGGGCGCCGCCCCGGTCAGCTCGATCATCCACACCTCGCCGGGTGCGGCGGGTGCGGGCGCGCAGACGGCCAGGGCCAGGCGGGTCTTGCCGACTCCGCCCACCCCGTGCAGCGTGACGAGCCGGGACGTGCTCAGCAGTTCCCGGGTGTCTGCCACCAACTGGTCGCGGCCCACCAGCCCGGCCACCGGGGCGGGCAGGTTGGTGCGCGTGCGCGCCGCCGTCGCCGCGTGCAGCGACGGGTCCTGGCTGAGCATCGCCGCGTGCAGTTCCACCAGCGGCGGGCCGGGGTCCACGCCGAGTTCGGCCGCGAACAGGTCGCGCATCCGCCGGTAGTGCTCCAGCGCGTCACCCTGCCGTCCGCTCCGGTACAACGCCAGCAGGTAGGCCGCCCACAGCCGCTCCCTGAGCGGGTGCCGGTCGAGAAGTGGCGCGAGTTCGGTGGTCAGCGCTGCGTGGTCGCCCAGCGTCAGCCGTACCTCCGCCTGGTCTTCGAGGGCGGCCAGCCGGGCCGATTCCAGGCGGGCGATCGCGGGCTGGGCGAAGGGCGCGTCGGCGAAGTCGGCGAGGGCGGGGCCGCGCCACAGGGCGAGCGCGTCCGACAGCAGTTCTGCACGGGCGCGCGGGGCGGGCGTGGCGCGGGCGCGGGCGGTGAGGTCGAGGAAGCGGCGGGAGTCCACGGACGTGGCGCGCAGGAGGTAGCCGGGCGGCTGGTAGGCGACGAGAGCTCGGCCGCCGGGCTCGGCCGCCGACAGGGCGCGGCGGAGCTGGGAGACCCTGACCTGGAGGGAGGCGGCGGGATCGGCGGGCAGCCGGTCGGGCCACAGGTCGTCGGCGAGCTTGTCGGCGGGGACCGGGCCGTCGTCGTGGATGAGGAGCTCGGCCAGCAGCGTGCGTACCTTGAGCTCGGGGACCCGGACCGGACGGCCGTCGTCCGTCCAGACGGAGAGAACCCCGAGCACCCCGAAACGCATGAGTCTCACCCTAAGCGGACCCTAAGCGCCTTTCCGCACAGTGGGCGGCATGACAAACATGAAGGCAGTGGTGATCGGCGGAACCCATGGCATCGGCCTGGCGATCGCCGAGTCGATGACCAAGAGAGGCGCCGAGGTCCTGGTCACGGGGCGGAACGAGCGCAACCTGGAGAAGGCGGCGCCGCTGGTCGCCCACGCGCTGCGCTCCGACCTGGCCGACATGGCCGACGTGCGCGCGCTCGGCCCGGCGGTGAAGGAGTTGCTCGGCGAGGTGGACCACGTGTTCGTCAACGCCGGGATCGCCGAGGGCGGGCCGATCGAGTCGGTCACCGAGGAGTCCTACGACCGGCAGTTCGCCGTCAACACCAAGGGCGTCCTGTTCAGCACGCAGCAGCTCATCCCGCTGATCCGCAGGGGCGGCTCGATCGTCTTCACCACCTCGGTCGCCGACAGCGGCGGCACGGCCGGGATGGCCGTGTACGCCGCATCGAAGGCGGCGGTGTGGTCGCTGGCCCAGGTGCTCGCGGCCGAGCTGCTGTCCAGAGGCGTCAGGGTGAACGCGGTCCAGCCCGGCTTCATCGACACGCCCACGGCCGGGGTCGTGGGGTTCACGCCGGAGGAGCGGGCGGCGTTCAAGGCGGCGGGCGACCTGGCGACCCCGATGCGCCGCCACGGAACCTCGGAGGAGGTGGCCGCGGCGGCGGTCTTCCTGGCGCTGGAGGCCACCTACACCACCGGCGTCAAGCTGCCCGTGGACGGCGGCATCGGCCAGGGGCTCAGCGTCCTCCCCGACGGCTCATGACCAGGTCTGGCCGTCCGGGGTGTCGGCCACCTTCACGCCCTTCTCGGCGAGCTCGTCCCTGAGCTGGTCGGCGGCGTCCCAGTCGCGGGCCGCGCGGGCGCGGGCACGCTGGTCGAGCAGCTCGGCGGCGCCCGGCGGAAGGACCGGCGCCCTGCCGACCTCGCTGGACAGGTCCAGGGCGAGCACGTTGTCCAGGTGGAGGAACGTCTCGAACTTGGCGCCGGGCGCCACCCCGTCGTCCCGCTCCAGCTCACGCAGGACGCGCAGCGCCGTGGGGGTGTCGAGGTCGTCCTCGAAGGCCTCCTGGGCGCGTTCCGAGTAGGCGGTGGCGATGGGGGCGCTGGGGTACTCGGCCCACTCGGCCACCCGCGCGCGCCACCGTCTCAGCGTGCGGTCGGCGGCGCGCAGGGTGTCCCAGCTCAGGTTGAGCTGCTGGCGGTAGCGGTGCTCCATGAACGCCAGCCGCAGCGCCAGCGGATCGAGACCCTGGCCGGCCACGTCCCGGAGCAGCACCACGTTGCCCGTGGACTTGGCCATCTTGCGGCCGTCGAAGAGCAGGTGCTCGCCGTGGACCCAGCGCTGGACGACCTCGCGCCCGGCGGCGGAGTTCGACTGGGCGCGCTCGTCCTCGTGGTGGGGGAAGCGCAGGTCGATGCCGCCGGTGTGGATGTCGATGTGGTCGCCGAGGTAGCGCAGCGACATGGCCGAGCACTCGATGTGCCAGCCGGGGAAGCCGGTGCCGCCCCACGGGGTTTCCCAGGTCAGCTCGCGATCCGCGTGCTTCCACAGCGCCCAGTCGGCGTGGAAGCGCTTGCGCGGGTCGACGCCCTCGACGCGGTGTCCGGGCTTGAGCGCGTCCAGCCGGTTGCCGGAAATCTCGCCATAAGTGGGGAAGGTCTCGGCGGCGAAGAAGACCGATCCGTCCGGCACCGCGTAGGCGTGGCCCTTCTCCATCAGCTTCACGATCAGCTCGATCATCAGGTCGATGGTCTCGGTGGCGCGGGGGGTGATGTCGGCCGGCCGGATGTTGAGGTCCGAGCAGTCGCGGCGGTAGGCGTCCTCGTAGAAGCGCGCGATGTCCAGCGTGGACTTTCCCTCGGCGCGCGCCTGCGCGAGGACCTTGTCCTCGCCGATCTCCGCGTCGTCCACGAGATGGCCCACGTCGGTGATGTTCTGGCAGGCGCGCACGCGTACGCGCCGCGCCCCGAGCACCCGGCGGATCAGATCCGACATCAGATACGTGCGCAGGTTGCCGACATGCGCGAACCGGTACACGGTGGGCCCGCAGGAATACATCCGGACGACGCCGGCCGCCGGGATGACGGGTTCTACCTTCCTGGTCCTGGTGTCATAGATCCGCAACATGCCCCGAGCTTAGGCTCACACTCCCAGGAAACCCAGGATGTCGCGGTCGCCCCGCTCGCGCAGCCGGCCGATCACCTCGTCCCGCGTCGAGGCCTCCGGCAGCCCGATCCGCGCCCCGATCAGCTGCAGTCCCTCCAGCTCCGAGTTCACCGGCGCGGTGTAGCCGATCAGGTGCAGCGCGCGGCCGAGCGGCGTCAGCGCCACGTTGGCCGCGGGCAGGAACCGGGTGAGCAGCTCGCCGCCGTCGGAGACGGTCAGGAACACGTGGTCGCCCTCACCGGCCTTGAAGTCGGCCAGCACGTTGCGGATCGACCCCATCGTCGGCTGGTTGTGCCAGCTGATCACCACGTCGCCCGAGGGCGTCGCCGCGGTCAGCTGGCCGCCCGGCGCCATGCCCAGATAGGCCGCGAAGCCCGTCGGCAGCGGCGAACCGGAGCCGCGCAGGTGCTCGGCGTTCACGTCCACCCGGTGCCACCAGCGCCCGTCCCTGCTGCGGAAGCTGCGCCGCGTCTCCGAGACGTCCTTGCGCGGCTGGTACGGCTCCGCCACCTCGCCGGGCGGCGCCGTACCCGCGACCCTGATCCACCCGCGCTGGGTGCGCTCGAACCCGGGCCCGCCCGAGTAGGCGCGCACCGAGCTCTCGCTCACGTCGTACTTGGCGGTGAGGTTCGTGACGATCGTGCTCACCGAGGCCTCGCCGCCGGCCCGCTCGATCTCCCTGGCGATCATCTCCCTGATCCCCAGGTACTCGTCGCCGCCCCAGCGCGTCAGCCCGTACTTGTTCCTGTCCACGCGCAGGAAGCGCTCGTCGGCGGTGAGCTGGTTGCGGATGCCGACGAGGCTGTAGTCCTCGCCGATGCGTTCCTGGATCTCCTCCGGCGACAGCGGCCGCCCGGCGACCGACAGGACCGCCTCGGCCTTCTCGTTGATGCTGCGCGGCCACGGCACCACGTGCCCGTCGAGTATCCGCAGCTGGGGCACGGCCAGGATCCACCGCTCCGCCACGTCCTCGCGGACGCCGAGCTGGGTGACCATGGAGACCGCCTCGCCCATGGGCCGCGGCCCGTCGGCGAACAACTGCCTGGTCTTCTCCCGCAGCTCGTCGCCGCCGCCCGCCACCAGCCAGTCGTCGGACTGCTCATAGCCGGTCAGCAGCGTCCGGACGAAGCGCCAGGTCGGGATGTTCAAGGTCGTGAGCTCGCCCCGGTGCCACGGCACCGCCGCCGTCAGATCGTCGGCCGGTACGGCGGAGCCGAGCCGCCCCCGCAGCCACGTCACGTGCGCGACCAGCGGCGCCGCCTCGGCGCTGCCCAGCCAGGCCTCCACGTGGTCGCGCAGGTCGCGCTCGATCTGCCGGATCCGCTCGCGGGTCACGGAGAAACGCTGGGCCAGCTCGTCGAGCGTGGCGCGCTGCGCCGCGTACAGCCGGTCGCGGGCGATGGCCCGCTGCCGGTCGTCGAGCGCGGCGAACAGCGCGTCGATGAGCTCGGGCACCGGCCGGTCGGCCCGCGCCTCGGGCACGCGCTCGGCGACCGGCTCGAGCAGCCGCTCGAAGACGCGCACGAACATCTTCAGCACCGCGTCACGGCCCAGGGACTCCGGCGTGCGCTCGGCCTCCACGGGGTCGGAGAAACGCAGGAGAGGCAGGATGTCGCCGAGGGGGAGGTGTCCCCAGAAGGCCACGGCGAGGTCGGCGAGGTTGCCCGCGACTGTCTGCGTGCCCGCCAGCGCGCAGGCACGGTCGATCGGGATCGCGTGCCACCATGCCTCGGGCAGCTGTGGCTCTTCCGCGATCGGCGCGATCTGGCTGGGAGAGGTCCAGCGCAGGGGTGGCGCGAGGTCGCTCAGGCTGAGATTCATTGGGGTCCAACCGGCAAAGGGAAGTATCCGCAGTTCAGACTATGTGATCAGAGGGAGAGAAATGGGCTTCCTCTCCCTGAATGGGATATATAGAGCATTGATCTGGCCCGGGTGCAGGCCACATAGAGCACGCTTCGCTCGCGTTGCAAGGCCCGCGCGCGCTCCGCAGGGTCCTGCGGCGGAGTTTCCGGTACGACACCCTCCGTCACCCCGATCAGCGCCACACGTTCGAACTCCAAGCCTTTGAGATGGTGGAACATCGCGACCGGGACGTCCAGCCCGCCCAGCGCCTTCTTGGCCGCCCGCACGAGCTTCATCGTCCGCGCCGCCACCGCGATCGCGCGGGCCGACACACCCTCCTCCAGCCACGAGCGCACCGTGGCCGCCAGCCCCGCCAGCTCCGCCTCGGGCGTGTCGTAGGCCCGGACCATCGGGCGCTCGCCGTGCCCGGTGCCGCGCAGCCCGTACATGCCGGCCAGGCCCTTGACCAGCCCGTCCGTCGGGCCGCCGCCGCGCAGCCGTACCCCGAAGGAGAGCAGTTCGTGCGGCAGCCGGTAGGAGACCCGCAGCGAGTGCTGCACGGCGGGAATCCCCACCGAGCTCAGCGTCACCCGCGTGTCGGTGATCCGCTGGTGCGGGTCGCCGACGACGAAGAGATCGTCGTGCGCGCGCGGCACCACCGCGCGCAGCAGCCGCCACTGCGCCGGGCTGACGTCCTGCGCTTCGTCCACAATCATGTGACGGTACGGCTTGCGTCCCGGATCCACGTCGTCGAGCAGATCTCCCGTGGCCCGCCCGAGCAGCAACAGCGCCTGCTCCGTGAGCTCGGCCAGCGACCTGGCCCCCGCCCCCGCCAGCACGGGCCGGCGGCCCTCGGCGTCGGCCACGATCCGCACCGCCAGCCGCTCCGGGTTGTCCACCTCGATCCGCTTGCGGATCACCTCGTCCTTGACCAGCACGTCCAGCCGCCCCGACAGGTCCTCGCACAACCCCTGCGAGAACGTCACCAGCAGCACCCGCCCGCCCCCGTGCCTGGCCAGATGGGCGGCGCGGTGCAGCGCCAGGAGCGTCTTGCCGGTTCCGGCGCCGCCGATGACCAGCACCGGGTGGTCGTAGCGGCCGGTCCTGGCCAATCGGTGCTGCGGCGGATGCAGGAACGTGCACCAGTGGGGCGCCGCGAGCACGTGGTCGAGCTCCTCGGCGTCGGCCGCGAACACCGCGCGGTCCGGGCTGCGTTCCAGGGCCGCGTGCAGGTCGTCCTGGTCGACCCAGCCGGTCTCTCCGTCGACGGCGCGGCAGCCGTCCAGCTCGCGCCACGCCTCCGACATCGAGCCGCCCCGGCCCAGTACGGCCAGCGGCAGGTGCTGCGTGGGCGGCAGCAGCGGTTCGAGGGCCGCCACGTCCGCCTCGGTCGTGATGAGCCTGACCAGCGGCAGCACCCGCGGATCCAGCCCCAGCGCCAGCAGGTCGCCGTCGCAGATCGGGTCGAACAGCCTCGACGCCCCCGCCGAGCGGCGCAGCGCCGGCTCGACCCTTTCCAGAGCCGCCGCGTCCCACTCCTCCAGGACGCCGATCACCGGGTTCACGCCGTAGCGGTGGCGCTGGGCGAACGACCAGGCGTCCGGGTCGGGCAGCAGGGCGCGCAGCCAGTACACCTCGCGCTGGCGCACCACGACGCCGCGCTGCCCCTCGGCCAGGCGCAGAGTGGCCACTCGCGCGTCCCTGGCGCCCCTGACCCGCTCGGGGTGGGGCGCGCCGTTCTCGGTCAGCAGGAAGCGGCGCAGCGCGCTCACGGCGCTCTCACGCGCCGGCGGTGCCAGTGCGCTGAGCCCCCGAGGGAAGTCGGGGCCGATCGCGAGCCGCGGCACGGGGCTCAGTCCAAGAGATCGAGCAGGTCGCGGTCGCCGCGTTCGCGGAGCCTGGCGAGCACGTCGGGAAGGGCCACGGGGCCGGTCATCCCGATCCTGGTCGCGATCACCCGCGCGGCCACCTCCAGCCCCGCGTCCGGCGCGGTGTAGCAGACCAGCCGGAGCGCCCTGGTGATCTTGTCGGCGCTGGGCGCGGCCACCGGCAGGTGCCTGGCGCGCAGCACGCCCTCGTCCGACAGCGTCAGGAACACGTGCCCGCCCTCCTTCGCCCCGACATCCAGCAGCAGGCGGGAAACCGACTCCAGCACCGGCCGCCCGTGCCAGCTCATGGTCAGCTCACCCGCGGCGCTCCTGACCATCCGGCTTTCGCCCGGCGACAGCCCCAGATAGGCGGCGAACCCGGTCGGCAACAGGCACTCCGACCCGCCGAGATGCTCGCCCGTGACGTCCACCCGCAGGTACCAGCGGCCGTCCGGCTGGCGGAAGCAGCGCCGGGTCTGGGAGACGTCCTTGAGCGGTTGGTACGGCTTGGCGGCGTGCTCGCCGTTCTGGTCATCCGATTCGTGTGGCGTGAACGCCCCGAACCTGACCTGCTCCTCAGCCGCCCCCGACCCGGCCGCCTCGAACGGCGACGCCACAGGCGGCGCCTCTGTCGAGCCGCCCGCCGAGCCCGGCGCGGGTGCGGCCTGGACGGCCTGAGCGGTCGCGGCGCCCGCCAGCGTCGCCTTCACGAACTGCCACGCGGGGACCTCCAGCGCGCGGATCTCCCTGGCATGCCAGTCCGCGGCACCGATCAGCTGGTCGCGGGCCGCGGCCTCACCGATCGTGCCACGCAGCTCGTCCAGATGCGCCCGGTACGGCGCCGCCTCGTCACTGGCCAGCCACCGCTCCAGCCGGGAACGCAGGGCGATCTCCGTGGCGTTGATCTCGGCCGGGGAGACGGCGAACAACTTCGCCAGCTGCTCCACGGCCGACGGCTGGTCGGTGAAGACCCGGTTCTGCGCGACGGCCCAGCTCTTGTCGTCCAGATCGGCGAAGGCGGACTCGATCAACGCCGGCAACCTGGGCCCAGAGCCCTCCTTCACCGGCCCACCATCAGCACCCTCCGCCTCGTCGGGCTCCTCCGCCTCGTCGGCCTCCGCAGGCTCTTCCGCCTCCGCTTCTGCGGGCTCCTCGGCTGCCTCCTGCTCAACCTCGGCCACCGGCTCCTCGGAGTCGGCCGCCTCGGGCTCGCCGGCCTCGGCCTCTTCCTCAGCCTCCACAGCCACAGCAACAGGCTCCTGAGCCTCAGGCTCCCCAGGCTCGGGCTCCTCGGCCTGGTCGACGGCCACCGGCTCGTCTCCCGCGGCCTCTTCCCGATGTTCCGCGGCCTCCTGCGGCTCCTCGGCCTCCTGCGCCGCTTCGGCGCCCTCTGTGGCGTCCTGCGGCTCGTCGGCGTCCTGGGGCCCTTCGGCGTCCTGGGGCCCTTCGGTGTCCCGGGGACCTTCGGCACTCTGGGGACCCTCGGCGCTCTGGGGCCCTTCGGTGTCCTGCGGCTCCTTGGCCACCGGCTCTGCGACGGCCACCACGACGGCGACGGGCTCGGCGGTGGGTTCTGCCACCGGCTCTGCCACTGGCTCGACCACCGGGCGGGGAGTGCGGCGGGGGGCCGGGGCGGGTCTGGGGGAGGGCGCGAGCCGTACCAGAACAGCGGAGAACAGCATGTTGAGCACCGGACGCGCCTGAATGAACGGCTGGTCCATCAGCTCACGGCTGGTCAGCGCGAGCAGTCCCGTCCACGACCCCGCCCGGTCGAGCGCGATCGCCACCTGCGGCTCGTCGGCGTCGTCCGGGTCGAGCACGTGGAGGGCGGGCAGCACGTCGCCGATGGCCGCGGCCGACCAGTGTTCGAGCGCGATCTCCGTCAGCAGTTCGCCCAGGGATTCGGGGCCGATCGCGGCCAGCACGTGCGGCATCGGCAGACTGCGCCACCATGCCTCCGGCAGGTCCGGCTGCCCGTGAAGAAGTGTGATCGCCGACGCGTCGCTCCACCTCAACGGTGGTACGAGGTCGCTCAGGCAGAAATTCATCCTGTTACGTTCACCCGTCCCTCACGCCGCCGTAGCGATCCAGCCATACGTTCGCAGCCCACGGAACAGACCATAGTCCGGCAAAACGCCCCTACGCATCATGGACTACGCATCAGCGCTTCACGGCAGCGAAGCGTAGACGCACGTAGTCGGCCATCCAGCCCGTTTCCCTGCGAAGGGCGGGGGCGGCCAGTTCGTTGACCCGGCGGAGCAGCGGGTCGACGATCTCCGGCGGCACCCCGTCCAGCACCGATCCGGCGAACATCCGCACCCAGTCCGCGGCGCCCCCCGGGCACTCGTCGAGCGGGGTGGGGCGGTCGAAGTGCTCCAGCACGCGGACCACGAAGCCCTCCTGCTCCAGCCGTGAGGCGTAGGCGGCGGGCGTGGGGAAATACCACGGCAGGTCCGGTTCCGGCAGGCCGTACTCGCGCCAGGCGGTGTGCATGGCGGCGGTGAGTTCCGCGCAGTTGCCCGCGCCGCCCATTTCGGCGACGAAGCGCCCGCCGGGCGCGAGCGCCTCGCGGACGCTGGAGATCACGGCGCCCGGGTCGCGGCTCATCCAGTGGAGCGCCGCGTTGGAGAAGACGGCGTCGTAGGCCTGGGCGACGTTGAAGTCGTGGCCGTCGCCGACGATGAAGTCGATTCCGGGGTACTGCGCGAGCGCTTTCTCGATCATTGCGGGGGAGCCGTCGATGCCCAGCACATGGGCTCCCCGTAAGGCGATCTCGGCGGTCAGCACGCCGGTGCCGCAGCCCAGGTCGAGAACGCGCTCGCCCGGCTGCGGATCCAGCAGGTCGACCAGCGGCGCGCCCCTGGCGGAAACGTATCCGAAGCTGCTGTCCAGGGTGCGACTGGTCCACCGCTCCAAACTCGGTGCGTCGTAGCGCAAGACGATCAGCTCACAATCATCAGACATCGGGCCCCCGCGGCCGTGCTGTCGCTAACTGTAGATGCTGACCGTCTCTCACGACATATCCCGTCACAGGGGTCTCATCGCATACTGTGCGCCCATTCCCGCTTGAGGTACGACTTTGCGGCATCTGCCTGCGGAATCGTGAGAAGGAGCGGCGGGCCGGGTGCGACGGGAAGTTTCGCCGCCTGCTCGGTGTCGAGCGTGCCGCGCATGAGCATGGCCTCGCCGCGGGCCGGACGGGCGTACCCCTTCTGGAGGAGGTTCTGGCCCTCGTCGGAGAAGAGGAACTCCTGCCACAGCCGGGCGGCGGCCGGATGCGTCGCGTCCTTGTTGATCGCCTGCACGTAGTAGCCGCCGAGCGGGGCGTCGCGCGGGATCGTGACCTTCCACGCCTCGGGGTCCTCGGCGGCGCGGGCGGCGTTGAGGTGGTCCCAGTCGACGACCACGTTCGCCTGGACCGGATCGGTGAGCCTGCCGCCCTGCTTGAGCTTGGCGAACAGGTCCACTCCGCGGGCCGGCTGCGGCGTGCCGGCCAGCATCGAGGCGGCGATCACGCCGTTGAACGCGGACGCGGCCTTCAGCGGGTCGCCGGCCAGCGCCACCTTGTAGCCCGGCTTGGCCAGATCGGCGAAGGAGGCGGGCGCGGCCACCTCGCGCGGGTCGTAGCCGATGGACATGTAGCCGCCGTAGGCCGCGTACCAGGCGCCCTTGGCGTCCTTGACGTGGTCGGGCAGGTCCTGCCAGCCCTGGACCTTGTACGGCGCGAACCTGGCCGCGTTGGCCACCGCCACGTCGAGGGTCAGGTCGAACACGTCGGGCTTCAGCTGGGCGGCGGACTGGAGCTCGCGGGCGCTGCTGGCGCGCGGTTCGAGCTCGTTGACCTTGATGCCGTACTTCTCGGAGAACGTGTCGATGATCTCGCCGTAGTTCACCCAGTCGCGGGAGAGGGCGACCACGGTGAGCGCGCCCTCCTGCTTGGCGACCTCGGCCAGGCGGTCCATGGTCGTGAAGCCGTCCTTCAGCGAGGCGGCTTTCGCGTTCACCGGAGGCAGCGGCTTTTGCTCGGTCGTCGGGGACGCGCCGCACCCGGCGCTGACGAGGATGGCGGCTACGGCGGCGCAGGTACGTACTGTCACACAACGAATACTTGCCGCTACATCCGCCCAGGTCGAGGAGGCGCGGCCGGGACCACCTTGGCCGCGACCAGGGATTCCTCGGCGATCTCCACGATCGTGCCATCCCGTTTACGAACCATGAGGACGCCGTCGTCCCACGATTCGAGAATGCCGACCGCATCGCGGAACCCGCCGGGCACCCGCCTACGCGTGGTGATCCGTACCCCTATATCCGCAGATGTGACCATGATTGTCAGGCGAGCGGCCACGAGTTTGGCACCCTCCGTTCCAGCCACTTGGCTAGCACGGCAATACTAGGGCTTAGCAAACCGCGGTTGGAGTCGCGCCATGGTGCGGAGAAGAAGGAGCTCGAGGTGACCTACGTCATCGCGCAGCCTTGCGTGGACGTCCTTGACAAGGCGTGCATCGAGGAGTGCCCCGTCGATTGCATCTACGAGGGCGAGCGCATGCTTTATATCCACCCCGACGAGTGCGTGGACTGCGGCGCGTGCGAGCCTGTGTGCCCCGTGGAAGCGATCTTCTACGAGGACGACCTTCCCGAGCAGTGGAAGGAGTACTACAAGGCGAACGTGGACTTCTTCGAGGACCTGGGCTCGCCCGGCGGCGCCTCGAAGGTCGGCAAGATCGACAAGGACCACCCGGTCATCGCCGTCCTCCCCCCGCAGGCCGAGGACCACTAGTCTCAGTCTCTGAGACGCTGTATCCGTTACGGCAGGCCACCCCTGTTGAGACGCTGTATCTGTTACGGCAGGCCACCCCCACGCCACCCGCCGCACCTGGCGGGCGCCGATCGTGGGGGTCGCTTCTCACGTCGGACGTGGTTCGCGCCGTCACGGCGTTCCGCCGACCCTCTGGACCGGCAACCCCGCCGTGCCCCCGATCAGAACCCGGCACCCAGCCGTACCCCCGATCGGAACCCCGGCACTCAGTCGTAAGCCCGATCGAACCCCGGCACCACCGCCGGGCGCCCAATCGGAACCCCGGCCGACCTCGCCCCCTGAACGGGAAACCCCGGTGACCCGGGGCCACTAGTGTGGGTTGCTGTGAACAACCTGCCTGACTTCCCCTGGGACCGGCTCGTGCCGTACAAGGAGCGGGCCGCCGCTCATCCCGACGGGATCGTGGACCTGTCGGTGGGCACGCCGGTGGACTCGGTGCCGCCGCTCGTGCGGGCCGCGCTGATCGAGGCGGCCGACAGCCCCGGCTACCCCCTCACCCACGGCACCAAGGCGCTGCGCGAGGCCGCCTCCGGCTGGCTGGCCCGCCGCCACGGCGTGCGCGTGGACCAGCGGGACGTGCTGCCGCTGATCGGGTCCAAGGAGTTCGTGGCCTGGCTGCCCACGTACCTGGGCGCCAAGCGGGTCGTCTTCCCCGAGCTGGCCTACCCGACCTACGACGTCGGCGCCCGGCTGGCCGGAGCCCACGGCACGGCCGCCGACGGGCTGCTTGCGCTCGGGCCCGAGCCCGTCGACCTGGTCTGGGTCAACTCTCCCGGCAACCCCACGGGCAAGGTGCTGCCCGCCGAGCACCTGCGCAAGGTCGTCGCCTGGGCGCGCGAGCGCGGCGCCGTGGTCGCCTCCGACGAGTGCTACATCGAGCTCGGCTGGGAGGAGAAGCCGGTCTCCATCCTTCATCCGGACGTGTGCGAGGGCTCGCACGAGGGGCTGCTGGCCGTTCACTCGCTCTCCAAGCGCTCGAACCTGGCCGGCTACCGCGCGGGCTTCGTCACCGGCGACCCGGCCCTGATCGGCCGGCTGCTGGAGATGCGCAAGCACGCGGGCATGCTGATGCCGCAGCCCGTCCAGGCCGCGATGGCCGCCGCGTTCGCCGACGACGATCACGCCGACGCCCAGCACGAGCGGTACGCGGCCCGCCGGGCGGTGCTCCGTCCGGCGCTGGAGAAGGCGGGCTGGCGGGTGGACCACTCGACCGCCGGGCTGTACCTGTGGGCCACGAACGGCGAGCCCGCGTGGGAGCAGGTTGGGCGGCTATCCGAAAATGGCATTTTGGTCGCGCCGGGTGAATTTTATGGATCCGCAGGTGAACGGCACGTTCGCATCGCCATAACGGCAACCGACGAACGCATCGATGCGGCCGTGCGCCGCCTCCAGTAGGATCGCGCGTCGTACGTAGACATAAGTAGATACAGGGCGTTTGCCGAGGCAGACCGCGAGTGGAGCGAGCTGGACGATGAGCATGACCTCCTGGGTCGTACTCGGGCTGAGCATCGCCACCGTCCTGTTGTTGCTTGGGGCTTTCGTCGCCACCATGCGCCAGGACAGGAGGGGCCGTTCGGCCACGCCTCCGTCCGAGGACGTGGTCGTCCAGAGCCCGATGCCCGCGCCGGTGAGCATGCAGGCGCACGCCGGCGGCTACGACGATCCGCGCGAGATCCGGGTGGGTGACCGGATCGAGGTGCACGGGGCGCGTTCGGA
This sequence comes from Nonomuraea sp. NPDC059007, assembly GCF_042740555.1. Lineage (NCBI taxonomy): Bacteria > Bacillati > Actinomycetota > Actinomycetes > Streptosporangiales > Streptosporangiaceae > Nonomuraea > Nonomuraea sp. NPDC059007. The sequence continues at coordinate 34,902 of NZ_JBHYJD010000023.1, forward strand.
GGTGCTCGGCGCCCTGCACGTGGCGCTCCAGGGGCAGCAGTGGACCGAGTACCTGCTGGACGACGGCTCCCGGCGAGCCCGCTGGCTGACGGTCGAGATCCGGCAGGGGCTGGTCTCCGGTGACCCGCCCCACCTGGAGGTTCTCGTCTGGACCGAGGTGCCCACGCAGGGCATGATCCCGGCGAAGAGCATGATCATCATGGAGGGCGTGGAGTTCTTCCCCGTGGACCGGGGCACGGCCGCCTTCCGTTCCGAGGGGGACACCGGTCACCCGGACCGCGGCCTGCTGGACTTCGCCGACTACCGGGCCGCCGACGGGCGCCTGCTCTCCTTCGAGCGGGTGCAGGGCTCCCCGTGGACCGCCAGCTATGCCCAGCCCCTGCCTCCGGGCTCCATCTCCATCATCAGCCACGCTTCCTGACGTTTCTGGTCTTCCGGACTGTCCGCTTGGCCTGCCGTGGAATCGACCGGCCCGGCCGTCCCGCCTCGCCCTGGTGCGCCGCGTGCCGCGCGAGTGGCCTGTGCTCAGGCTGGGATCAGGGATGGACCGGAAGAGGTCCGGGCCAGGCGTTTGCGGGCAACCCCACGGACTTGGGGGATATTGCGGGCAATTTCCAGATCGTTCAATGTTTGCCGGCAATACCGGCTCCCCTTCCGGGGATGGTCAGGTTCAGGACAGGACGACCTCGGTCGTCGAGGACTTGCCGCCGGGCTTCCACCCGTCGTCGCTGACCTCCTCGGCCCGCCATGACACCCCGCTGTAGTCGACGCGGCGCAGGCCGTACTCCTGAGCATGGGCGACCGACCACGCGGCGACCAGCCATCCGCGGCGCTCCGTGGTGATGGCGGTGCTGCCCAGCGCGCGGGCGAGCTTGCGGCGCGCCTCGTCGGTGCGGGGGCGCGCGCTCGTCGTGGGGGTGGCGGTCGGCTCGGGGTAGGTGCAGTGCAGGGCCTTGGGTACGCGCCCCGTGAACGCCGCCGCGAGGATCTTGGCGTCGCCCTCGTGCGGCGCGTACGCGTAGCCGGCGGCCGAGCGCTGCACCTCCTGGGCCGCCTCCGCCAGCGGGATCTTGCGGTAGTTCTTCACCTTGACCAGCGCGGCGAAGAACTTGTTGGTGGAGTAGACCGGGTCCATGATCTGCTTCGGCTTGCCCCAGCCCTGCGAGGGACGCTGCTGGAAGACGCCGAGCGAGTCGCGGTCGCCGTGGTTGACGTTGAAGAGCTTCGACTCCTGCAGCGCCGTCGCGTAGGCGATCACGACCGCCCGCTCGGGCAGCTTGCGGCGCGCGGCCACGGCCGCGATGGTCGCCGAGATCTGCGCCTGCTCGACGTCCAGGCTCAGCTCCCCCGACGGCGTGCGGACCACGCAGCCCGCCTCGGCCTGCCGGAACGGCTTGGCCTGCTTGAGCAGGTTGTACAGGCCCACGGTGATGGCCACCGCGAGCACGACGACGATGGCCGCGATGGTCAGGACCCCGCGGGAGAAGCGCACGCGCACCCTGAAAAACCTACCCGGCCAGATAGGCTCCGGGGCCATGAGCCACCAGAGCATGTCCTCGCCGCTGCCGGCCGCGGTCGATGGGTTGTGGGAGCGCAGGACGGAGCTGTCGCCGGCCGACACCGAGGCGCGCACGGTGATCGTCTCCGCCATCGACCTCCTGGACACCGGCAAGGCCCGGGTGGCCCGGGTGGAGGATGGCGACGTTCTGGTGGACGAGCGGGCCAAACGGGCGATTCTGCTCAGCTTCAAGGTGCTCGGCATGGCCAGGTCGCAGGTGGGTGACTTCCAGCACCACGACAGGCAGCCGCTGAAGACCACGTTCGACGGCGTACGCGTGGTTCCGGGGGCGATCGCCCGCTGGGGCGCCTACCTGGCGCCCGGAGTGGTGCTGATGCCGTCTTTCACCAACATCGGCGCGTACGTCGGCGAGGGCACGATGGTCGACACCTGGGCGACGGTCGGCTCCTGCGCCCAGATCGGCAGGAACGTGCACCTCTCCGGCGGCGTCGGCATCGGCGGCGTGCTGGAGCCGCCGAACGCGGTACCGGTGGTGATCGAGGACGACGCGCTGGTCGGCAGCCGGGCGATGATCGTGGAGGGCGCCCGGGTGGGGCGCGGCGCGGTCGTCGGGGCGGGCACGATCCTGTCGGCCTCGATCCCGGTCATCGACGTGAACACCGGCGAGGAACTGGGGCGCGGACGCATCCCCGACTGGTGCGTGGCCGTGGGTGGAACGCGCCAGAAGGAGTTCCCCGGCGGCACGTTCGGGCTGCCGTGCGTGCTGGTGCTGAAGAAGCTGGAGCCGGGGGAGCGCCACGACAAGGCCGCGCTCAGCGACGTGCTGCGCGAGCACGGCGTCAACGCCTGAAGGGAATGTACTGATGCTGGATCTGAGCCAGGACGCCGGTGCGCTGACCGCCGCGATCGTGGACGTGGAGTCGGTGAGCGGGGACGAGAAGGCCCTTGCCGACCTGGTCGAGGAGGCTCTGCGGGCGCTGCCGTACCTGAGCGTGGACAGGTCGGGCGAGACGGTCGTGGCGCGCACGTCGCTCGGCCGCGCGGAGAGGGTGCTGATCGCCGGGCACCTCGACACGGTGCCGGTCGCCGAGAACCTGCCGAGCAGGGTGGAGGGCGGGCGGCTCTACGGCTGCGGGACCACCGACATGAAGGCGGGCGTGGCCGTCGCGCTCAAGCTGGCCGCGGCGCTGCCGGCGCCCAACCGCGACGTCACCTACGTCTTCTACGACTGCGAGGAGGTCGAGGCCGAGCGCAACGGGCTCAACCGGGTCGCCCGCGAGCATCCCGAGTGGCTGGCGGCCGACTTCGCGGTGCTGATGGAGCCGACCGACGGGGTGATCGAGGGCGGCTGCCAGGGGACGTTGCGGGCGGAGGTGCACGTGGCGGGCAAGCGCGCCCACAGCGCCAGGTCGTGGTTCGGGGTGAACGCCATCCACGGGATCGAACCGGTGCTGGCCAGGCTCAACGCCTACCAGGCGCGGCTGCCGGTGGTCGACGGCCTGGAGTATCACGAGGGGCTCAACGCGGTCGGCGTGCGCGGCGGGGTGGCGGGCAACGTGATCCCGGACTCGTGCGTGGTGACCGTCAACTACCGCTTCGCGCCGGACCTCACGATCGAGCAGGCGCGGGAGCACGTGCGCGAGGTCTTCGACGGCTTCGAGGTGAACTTCACCGACGCCGCCCCCGGCGCGCGGCCGGGGCTGACCGATCCGGTGGCCGCGGCGTTCACGGCGGCGGTCGGCGGTGAGCCGAGGGCCAAGCTGGGATGGACGGACGTGGCGCGGTTCTCGGCGCTGGGCGTGCCCGCGGTGAACTACGGTCCGGGGGATCCGAATCTGGCCCATCAGCAAGGGGAGTACGTGTCGCTGGAGAAGATCGCCGACAGCGAGCGTGCGATGCTGAACTGGCTGGCATAGGGGGCCACAACGTGAAAGTGACCCTCCTCGCCGGCCATTTGGCGGGGAGAGCCACTTTCAGTCCCGAGCAGCACCCTCGCCGATTAGACGCAGGGTTCGCGAATTTCGGTTCCTCCTTCTTCAAAGATTTTTCTGACGGGTTTCACCGTTGCGCTGACCTGCGGTTTCCCTCTTCGAGGAGGTTGGGCGGATTGCCTTCGCCGTGCCGTAAGCGGGGATTCGCCCGTATGGCACCGCCAGAGGGATAGCGTGACCAGCATGAAGCAGTCACGTCCCGAGCGCCGCCAAGGGCAGGCGGTAGTACGAGGCAACCTCGTCCCCGAGTCCACTCACGACCAGCGCCTGCTCGACCGGCAGGGGTCCACCGACTGGCTGCACATGGATCCGTGGCGGGTGCTGCGCATCCAGGCGGAGTTCGTGGAGGGCTTCGGGCAACTGGCGGAGCTGCCGCCGGCGGTCACGGTGTTCGGGTCGGCGCGGACGCCTGACGACTCGCCCGAGTACGAGATGGGCGTGGAGCTCGGACGCGCGCTGGCCGAGTCGGGCTACGCGGTGATCACGGGCGGCGGTCCCGGCGTCATGGAGGCGGCCAACCGGGGCGCCACCGAGGTGGACGGCGCGGTCTCCGTGGGGCTCGGGATCGAGCTGCCGTTCGAGCAGAAGATGAACGACTACGTGGACCTCGGGATCGAGTTCCGGTACTTCTTCGTGCGCAAGACGATGTTCGTCAAGTACTCGTGCGGGTTCATCGCGCTGCCGGGCGGGTTCGGCACGCTGGACGAGCTGTTCGAGGCGCTGACGCTGGTGCAGACGCGCAAGGTGACGTCGTTCCCGGTGGTGCTGATGGGCACGTCGTTCTGGGGCGGGATGGTCGACTGGATCAAGAACACGCTCCTGGGCACTGGCAAGATCGCCGCCCAGGACCTCGACCTGATCCACCTCACCGACGACGTCCACGAGGCGGTCCGCATCATCGCGGAGGGCGACTCTCTTCGCTCTCAGCCTGCTGCCGAGCCCCAATAGCACCTCTCTCTGTTACGGCAAGCCCGGCCGGCGCCCCCCGCCGCCGTGGGCGGGGGCCGATCGTAGGGTCGCTTCTCACGTCGGACGTGGTTCCCGCCGCTACGGCGATGCGTCAGCCGCGACCATTGGTCGTGGCCAGGCCGCATAGGGTGGCATTTCGTGAATGTCTGTGTCTTCTGCGCCTCAAGCCTGAAAATCGACCGCAAGTACCTCGACCTGGCCGCCGACGTGGGCACCGAGCTGGCCAAGCGCGGCCACACGCTCGTCAGCGGCGGCGCCACCGTGTCCTGCATGGGGGCCGTCGGCGCCGCCGCCCGTGCCGCCGGCGGGCACACCGTGGGCGTCATCCCGCAGGTGCTGGTCGACATCGAGGTCGCCGACCACGACTCCGACGAGCTCATCGTCACCGCCGGCATGCGCGAGCGCAAAGGCGTCATGGACGCCCGCTCCGACGCCTTCCTGGTGCTGCCCGGCGGCATCGGGACGCTGGAGGAGCTCTTCGAGATCTGGACCGCCCGCGTCATCGGCATCCACGACCGCCCGCTGGTCATCCTCGACCCCTGGGGCCTGTACGACCCGCTGCGCCGCCTCATCGAGGACCTGTACGACGCCGGTTTCACCCGCGCCAACGTCTTCGACGCGATCGCCTGGACCACCACCGTGGACGACGCCATGGCCCACGTCGAAGCCACGCCCAAGCCGGTCCGCCCCTCCGTCGCCGAACTCGGCGAGGCCACTCCCTGAAGCGGCCCGTTTCAGGCCAGGCCGCGGCGGGTCAGGGCCGGGGGGCGGCGGCCGGCCAGGGAGTCGGTCATGTCGATGGCCTGCCGTACCTCGTCGTGGTGGTGGGTGATGAAGATCTGGGTTCCGTGCCAGCGGTAGACGGCGGCGGCGGCCAGGGCGGGGTTGAGGTCGGCGGGGAGTTCGACCACGACGACGGCGCCCGTCGCCACCAGGCGGGCGGCCTCCGCGGGGGAGCCGGCGAGGGTCCAGGAAGGGTCGACTCGCGTGCCCGGGGCGACAAGTGTGGGCTGCATGTCTCGATCGTATGAGTACGATGCCAATGTGCTGGTCGTACTCGCCATCGCCGCGCTCGCCATTCTCGCCTGTGTGGTGCTGGTCTCCCTCGGTAGGGGCGGTGAGCTGACCGAGTTCCCGCCTGACGTCCCGCCGCTCGATCTGCCCGAGTCAGGGCAACTGACGGCGGTTGACTTCATGGCGCTGCATCTGCCGGTCAACCTGGTCGGATATCACACGCAGAGCGTGGATGAGACGCTGCGGCGCGCCGCCGGCGCCATCAGCGCGCGCGACACCAGGATCGCCGTGCTGGAGCAGCGGGTCTCGGAACTGCTGTCCAGCAGGCTGCAGGCCCGGCAGGAGGTGTACGCCGCGCCGGGCGCCGGGCTCCGCACCGAGCACGAGCCGCCGGTCGTCGAGCGTGAGCTGGCCGAGGAGGGCGACGATCCCGAGGTGCCGGACGAGCCCGCCGTACCGGCGCCCGCGTCTGAGGATGCGGCGGAGAAGCAGCCCACGGCCACCGACGTGCTCGTCCACAAGGCGAAGGAGCCGGAGGGCGGGGCCGCGTGAGCGAGGTGATCCGCTGCTGGTGGACCGGCATGGCGGACCCGGTGTACATCGCCTACCACGACGAGGAGTGGGGCCGCCCGGTCCACGGCGACGACAAGGTGTTCGAGCGGGTGTCGCTGGAGGCGTTCCAGTCGGGGCTGTCGTGGCTGACGATCCTGCGCAAGCGCGAGAACTTCCGCGCCGCCTTCGACGGGTTCGCGATCGAGAAGGTGGCCGCCTACACCGAGCGTGACGTGGAGCGGCTGCTCGGCGACGCGGGCATCGTGCGCAACCGGGCGAAGGTCGAGGCGGTCATCGCCAATGCCCGGGCCGCGCTCGACCTGCCGGACGGGCTGTCGGAGCTGGTCTGGCGGCACGCCGACCCCGGCTCCCCGGTGCCCAAGGCGATGGGCGACGTCCCTGCCATCACCCCGGGCTCCAAGGCGCTGGCCAAGGAGCTGAAGAAGCACGGTTTCCGCTTCGTCGGACCGACCACCGCCTACGCGCTGATGCAGGCCATCGGCCTGGTCAACGACCACCTCGCCGACTGCGTCGTCAGGACCGGGCGACGCTGACCGTGTCGCCGTCGGGGAAGGTGATCTCGACGGCGTCCGCGCTCACCTCGACGCCGATGGCGTCTCGAAGGGCCGTCGGGTGTACGGCGTCGCCCGACAGCACCACGAGCGTCACGTGTGTACCCGGGCTGTCGGCCTCCAGCCGGGGCGTGGCCGAGTGGGGGCCGAAGGCGTTGGCCTCGACGTCGCGGACGACGGTGGCGTGCTGCCAGCCGTACAGGCCGATGAGCGCTGAGGTGAGCCCGTCCGCCCGGCGGGCCAGCGCCCATCCGGCCCCGGTCACCACCGCGGGCGGCGAGGCGTCGGCGACCGCGTAGCCGCCTTCCCGCACCGTGGAGCCGTCCGGCGCGGTGACGGCGTGGACGCGGATCTCCCACGGGCCGCGCACGACCGACGTGGTGGTGACGCGGTCGCCGCCGGGGGTCTCGTAGTAGGAGGAGGCGGTCCGGCCCTCGCAGGTCAGCGGGTGGATGGCGCCTCTGGGGGAGGCGGGCGAGACGGTGATGTGGTTGTCGGCGGCCCTGCCGTGGTCGGGGCCGGTGCGGGTGGAGTAGGCGAGCCGGGCGTAGTGGGGGTCGTCGGGCGGGGCGCCGTGATCGCTGCCGTGGTTGACCAGCCGGACCAGGCCGTCGTGCCGGGTGCCGTGCAGGAGCAGGCCGGTCGCGGGGACGGCGGCCACGACGTCGTGCTCGTCCAGCGGCAACGCCTGCTCGCGCTCGGTCCACACCGGGTGCTCAGGAGGCAGGAGCAGCCCCAGGAAGCCCTTCGACGCCCAGTAGGGGGAGGCGGGTCCCGAGTACGACTGCGTGGCCGGCAGGAACGTGTCGTACCAGCCGAGCGACAGCAGGCCGCGCGAGTCCGGCACCCCGCGCTCGGCGAAGTGCCGGACCACGGACGAGGCCAGCTTCCGCGTCTGCCCGCCCGACAAAGGGCTGGCGCCGGCCAAAGCGCCCATCCAGACGGGCGCGAGGGCGGCGAAGCGGTAGGTCAGCGACCGGCCGTGATGCATGGGCGCCCCATCCGACCCGAAGAAGTGCTGATACGTCGTCAGAAAGGTGTGGAGGCGGTCCCGGTACACCTCGCCCGACGCCCCCGACATCCGCGTCCACATCAGCGGATACAGGTGCAGCGCCCACCCGCAGTAGTAGTCGAAGTTGCGGGTGCCGCCGTCGGTGTACCAGCCGTCGCCGACGTACCACTCCTCGATCCGCTCCAGCCCCCGGTCGATCTCCTCCTGCCGGTACGGCCCGCCCACCGACTTGAGAAACTCCTCCGACACCGTCTGGAACAACATCCAGTTGTTGTCCCAGGTCCGCTTGCCCACGAACCCGCCCAGCCACTCGGCCACCCGCTCCCGTACCGAGGAGTCGAGCCGGTCCCAGAGCCAGGCCCGCGTCTCGTGCAGCCCGATCGCGATCGAGGCGGCCTCGACCATCTGCTGCGAGCAGTCGGTCAGCACCGGCCAGGAGTCGGGGGCCGAGGGGTCGGTCCCGGCGGCCAGGCCGTCGGCGTAACGCTCGATCAGGCCGGGCGGCGCCTCGCCCTTGGCTCCCGCGATCCGGAAGGCGGCCAGCAGGAAGGTGCGGGCGAAGCCTTCCAGCCCGTCCGAGCGCACACCGGACCAACTGGGCCGCCCGGGGAGGTCGTAGCGGGCCATACCCGGCGAGGCGTACGGCACGACCGCGTCGAGCAACTGATCGGCCACCGCCTCCCAATGGGCGCGGGTCCAGCCGGTGCGCGGGGAGAGGATGCGGTCGGTGGGCGGGAGGTGTAGGGAGGTCATGTCCTGCCGATCGCCAGTTCTGCGGTGTGCGTCCGGCCACCGGAGCCGGACAGGTTGACGGTGAGGGCCACGTTCCTTCCCAGGGTGACATCGACCGAATCGTCGGCCCGGATCAGGCGGTGGGCGGGGAGGCCCAGCGTGAGCCGTACCGTGGGGACCGTGCGGCCGGGGTCTGCGACGGCCACCCGGATGCGGCCCGCGACCTGGCGCACCAGGACCGTGCAGGGCGCGTCGGCGCTCACTCCGCCCGCGGCGCCCGCGCTCCAGAACGTGCCGGCGAACAGCCGGCCGCCGCCCACCGAGCGGCCCGACGCGGTGACCGCCTGCGCCGACGCGGTGTTGGCCAGCACCTTCACCCGGTCGAACGCCATGGTCTGCGCGGCCCCGGCGCCGGGCAGGACGACGTAAGCGTAGTTCGTGCCCGCGGGATCGCTGCCGTGGTCCAGCCAGAGCGTCACGTATTCCCGCGCGACCGGGTCCGAGGTGCCGCCGGTGCCGGGACCGTCGTCGATGGCCCGCCAGGCGTCGGTCCTGCGCTCGCGCAGCGTGCGCAGCTCGCCGGGGGACAGCAGGACGTAGCCCGCGACGCCGTGCAGGTGCGCCCGGCCGCCGCGCCGGGTGAGCCGGGCGGTGGTGCCGCGGTTCTCCACGATCGTCTCTATGGTCCGGTGGTCGGTGCTGGTGATCCCGGCGCCCAGGCAGACGACGGCGTCGTCCAGGCAGACCCAGCTCTTCCTGGCCGTCAGCGTGGTTCCGGCGGCCATCAGGTCGAGGCCGGCGACGCCGTAGCCGTCGATCGTGGCGCCGCCCGCCCAGGTGTTGGCCGGGCGGAAGGTCCCGGTGCCGCTGACCGAGACGGCCGGGTCGCGGTGCCGGGTGTCCACGGTAGTGCCGGCGAGGCGGTAGGAGTTCACGGTGGGCCAGTAGTCGGCGGTGTAGTGGTCCCTGCCGTCGACGCCGTCGGTGTAGAGGTAGGTGGCGCCGTCGCCCTGGTACCAGGCGCGGTAGTTCTCGCCGTTGCCGCACTCGTACATGGCGATCCGCCTGGACGACAGGCTGATCGCGAACGACCATCCGGGCCGCCGGTGCACGATCCGGTCCATCGCGGCGAACACGTGGTGGCCGGACGGTCGGGGCGCTGCGGCCACGGACCGGTCCGCCAGCAGCGCCTTGGCCCGCGCGGTCGCCGGTACGTCAGCCAGTTCCAGGAACCTGCCCCGGCGCACCCACCCCTTGGCCAGCTCGCGGAAGCGCGCGGCGTAGGGGGCGGGCGCCCCGGCGGCCAGTTGCAGCACGGCGTCCACGGTGTCTCTCCCGGCATGCTGGTCGCGCCCGAACTGCCTGGCCACCGCCCGCCCGCGCACGCTGTCCATCATCAGGCCGTCGTGGATCCAGGGCGCGTAGGTGCGCTCGACCGCGTCGAGGATCACCGACACCTTCGGGTCGCGCACCTCCCACGCCGAACCGCCGAGCAGCCCGATCACCGCGCTCACCGACTGCAGCAGCACGACCCCATAGGAGCCGGTATAGGCCACCACGTCGTGCTGGACGAACGAGCCGTCGGTGTAAAAGCCGTCGCCGGCGCTCACGTAGGCGAACAGCGAGCGCCGCCCGCCGTCGCGCACATCGGACAGGCCATCGCGGGCCAGCGCCAGCTTGGCGGCGTCCTCGCCGGCGATGCCGCGCAGCGCGACGATCAGCGCCTTGTCGGCGCGGTTGGCACCGGTCTCGGCGAAGTCCGTGAGGTTGGTACGCCGATCCGGGTTGGGGCAGAACCGGTCCACCGCCCGGATCCACGCGGCCCGCTGATCCGGGCTGACGAGGTCGTGCAGCAGCAGGCAGGTGTCCATGAGCGCGCGGGGGGCGCCGATCTCCCAGTGCCACCAGTTGCCGGTCTCGCGTTTGGTCTCGTTGTAGGCGCGGGCGTACAGGAGGTCGAGGCCGGCGAGGACGTCGCCGGCAAGGGTGGCGTCGCCGTACTGGGTGGTGCCCTTGGTCGCCCAGGCGAGGGCGAGCGTGCGCAGCCGCTGGTAGCTGGCCGCGATGTCGGCGCTCGCCCCGGTCAGCGGAAGGTCCGCCCAAAGGAAGGTACGGCCGGCCGCCCGCTCCATCGCCGTGCCGAACCCCGAGGCGGCGGCGTCAAGGCGCCCGAGCGGGGCCGCGAAGGCCGGATCCGCCGGATCGAACGACCCTCCGGCCAGCATGGCGACCCCCTTGGCCCGCAATGCCGCGAACTCGCCGACGCCGACGGCCGAGCCGGCGTCTGCAGCCGAGCCGGCGAAGGCAGCCGAGTCCGCAGCGGCGGCCGATCCCGTGGCGGAGGCTCCCGTGGTGGTAGGTCGCTTCGGAGTGAATCCCTGCGCGGCGGGTCCCATTGCGGCGGCCGGGTCGGCGCCCATCAGGACCGGTGCCGCGACCGCGCCCGCCAGCAGCGCCCGGCGGGTGATCATTCGCTCAGCCCGGACGGGTCGGCGGCGGGCAGGCCGAGCGCCGCCACCCTGTCCAGCCACTCCAGCGTCAGCGGCGCGCCCCACCGCGTCCAGAACCCGCTCAGGTCCCGCCCGGCGATCCGCGAGGTGTAGACGGCCAGGTATCCCCACCGCTTCGCGGTCTCGGTCCAGTCCGACGGCGGGTTCTCGGCCCGCACGAGCCGGTGCAGCCGGGGCCAGAACTCCTCGGTGAAGGCCAGCTCCAACTGCCGGAAAGGCACGAGCTTCTCGAAGGCCCCGAGCTTGGTGAAGTCCGCCACCGGCAGCTTCGGCTGCGCGCTCTGGTACGGCGTCAGCCCCGTCTTGGCGTCCGGCTTGGTGAGGTTGGACTGCTGCCCCAGCGCCCGCTGCGCGGCCAGCGCGTAGATGTTGACCGTCACCTCGGTCAGGTCGCCCGGCTTGTAGGCCATCTGCTGGTGCTGGTGGCCGAGCTCGTGGTAGACGCCCCAGCCGCGCGTGCGCAGCCCTTCCACGGTGAGCAGCCGGTCGAGGTACGTGCGCGGGTAGGCGGTCCAGCCGTGGGTGGCGTAGGCGCCGGCGCCCGTGGGCATCCGCGGCGCCTCCACCAGGTGGAACGGCAGCGGGGCGCGCTCGCTCGCCCGCAGCCCCGAAATGGCGGCGTGCGCGTCGATGATCGACTCGAGCAGGCGTAGGTGCGCGGCGTGATCCTGCTCGCGCCACTGCAGGATGCCCTCGCGGGTGACGGTGACGATGGCGCGTCCGGAGACCAGTTCGGCCTGCGGCACGCCGGCGAGCCGGTCGAGCTGGGCCTGGAAGTCCGCCTCCGTGGTCCGGCCGAGCCTGAAGACCGGCGCGTCCAGCCCGCCGCTCACGAACCTGACCCTGGCCTGCTCGCCCGCGCCGATCATGGACAGGTAGACCATGCCGCCTCCGGCGTCCTCGACGGTGTTGACGCCGGAGGTGAGCGGGTAGGCGCGCGGGTTCTTGTAGGCGATGTCGGGGTGGGTGTCGGGCGCGCCGACGTGCAGGGTGGGCGCGAGCCCGTCCTTGGTAGTGACCTCGACGATCAGCTTGGCGGCCGCGGGCAGGTAGACGCCGGTGTGGTGGAAGTCCGTGGTGCGCAGCGCCTGTTGCAGCCTCAGCCGCTCGCTTTCGGCCGCGACCCGCCCGCGGACGACCACGGTACGGCGAGCGGTACCCGCGGCCTGAGCGGGGTCGGCCTGTGCGAGGTCGGCCTGAGCGGGATCGGCCGACAAAGCATCGGCCGCCGCGGGAGAGGTCAGCAAGGGGGAGGCCAGGAGCGGGGAGGCCGCGAGGGCGCCGGTGAGGGTGAGGAAGCCACGTCTGGGGAGGTTTCGCATCGAGGTTCTCCTTGGCAGGGCCGTATGCCGCCGAGCTTGAAAGCGCTTACTAGGCTCCGTCAAGGTTTTCCGGAACTTTCTACCGGTTTCTATCGGCGACCTGCTGCTTTTCTGCTCTGTGGGGAGGCAAGCGGTTTCGGCGCGCCCACGGATTCCCTGGCCACGATGCTGGTCCCGACCCGGGTGCTGGTCTGCACGGGGGACAGGTAGTCGCTGCCGTCGGAGATGCCGAGGGCCAGCCGTACGGCCTGGCGGCCCATCTCCTCCAGCGGGATGCGCACGGTCGTCAGCCGGGGACGGAGCTCCTGGGCGAGCGGGACGTCGTCGTAGCCCACGACGGACATGTCGCCCGGCACCGTGAGCCCGGCCGCCTCCAGCGCCTGCATCGCCCCGGCCGCGACGATGTCGTTGGCCGCGAAGATCGCGGTGAAGTCGGCGCCCTCGGCCAGCAGTTCCCTGACGCGCTCGTAGCCGAAGCGGCGGCTGAGCGGGCCGGGCTGGACGAGGTCGTCCGTGTAGGGCAGCCCGCGCAGCTCCAGCGCGCGCTGGTGCCCGGCCAGGCGGGCGACGGTGGTGGAGAAGAGCGCGGGGCCGCCCAGGAACAGGATGCGCCGGTGCCCCTGGGTGATCAGATGGTCGGTGATGGCGAAGGAGCCGCCCTCGTTGTCGTACTCGACGACCTTGGTCGGCACGTCGCCGCCCACCGACGGCCGTCCGCACAGCACGAGCGTGGAGCCGCTGGCGTGCAGGGCGCGGGCCCGGCGGCCGACCTGGGTGGCGTAGGCGCGGTCCTCGTAGGCGCCGCCGACCAGGATGACCGCGTCGGCCCGCTGCTCGTGCAGCAGGTCGATGAGCGCCAGTTCCTGCTCGTGGCTGCCCTGGGTGCAGCAGATGATGCAGAGCCTGCCCTGCGCGGTGGCCTCGCGCTCCACGCCGCGGGCGATGAAGGCGTAGAACGGGTCGATCACGTCGTTGATGATGATCCCGACGGTCCTGTTCGTCGCCCCGGCCAGGGCGCGGGCGTGCGCGTTGGCCACGTAGCCCAGCTCGCTGATGGCCGCCTCCACCCTGGCGCGCGTCGACTCGGCCACCGGGTAGTTGCGGTTGATCACCCGAGAGACGGTCGCGCTGGACACGCCGGCGAGTCTGGCCACGTCGGCGATGGTCGCCTCGGTCACGGGCCCTCCCTTGTCACTCACGCTATTCTGCCCAGTTCGTCGATGTGGATCTCGTGCCTCAGCGGCCGGCCCGAGCAGTAGCGCGCCACCTCGTCCAGCGCCGAGTCGGCCAGCCTGGCCAGTTCGCCGCCCTGGGCTCCGGCCAGGTGCGGCGTGACGAAGACGTTGGGCAGCGCGAAGAACGGGTGGCCGGGCGGCAGCGGCTCGGGATCGCTGACGTCGAGTATCGCGTCGAGCCTGCCGCTCGTCACCTCCTCGGTCAGGGCGAGCGTGTCCACGAGCGCGCCGCGGGCGGTGTTGACGAGCACGGCGCCGTCGCGCATGAGCGCCAGCCGGTCGCGGCCGATCATCTGATGCGTCTCCGGGGTGTCCGGCGCGTGCAGGGTGACCACGTGCGAGCGGCGTACCAGTGTGTCGAGGTCGGTCAGCCGTCCGCCCAGCGCCGCGGCCTCGCCCGGATCGGCGTAGGGGTCGTAGACCAGCACCTCGGCGTCGAGGTTGCGCAGCAGCGCGAGCACCCGCCTGCCGATGCGTGACATGCCGACGACGCCGATCGTGATCCGGTGGGTGCCCAGCCACGGCATGCCGGAGAAGTCCCGCCTGCTGCCCTGGGTGCGGTAGCGATGGGCCATCGTGAACGCCCGCTTCGCCCCGAACACGATCGCCGCGAAGGTGAACTCGGCCACCGGGATCGCGTTCGCGTCGGCCGCGCTGGAGACGCGTACGCTGCGCAGTACCACCGGATCCAGGAACGTCTTCACGGTGCCCGCGGCGTGTGCGATCAGCCGCAGCCCCGGCGCGGCCCGGAGCAGCCGCTCGTCGAACGGCGGGCAGTTCCAGCCGGTCACGAGCACCTCCGTCTCCGCCAGGATCTTCTCGTCCACCTCGTGCATGACCTCGTCGTGGAGGTCGACCAGGCGGGCCAGCCGGTCGAGGGCGCCCCCGCTGAAGACCGACTCGCGCACGCCGGGCCCCATGGCCAGGGCGGCACGCGGTCTTCGGCTCTCTTCCCGCACGTGTTTCGCTCCCCGATAGTAAGCGCGTTCTATGAACTTGAGGCCGCACGCTAGGCCCTGCCTGCGGTGCAGTCAAGCGATCTGCCCTTTCGCTAGCAAGGGTCTTGACGAATGGGGAAAACGCTTACTACGGTCACGGCCAATCGGAGGGACGACGCATGACGACTTCATCGCAACCGCGTGCCGCCGTGACGCCCCGCCGTGTCGCAACCGGTACGGCGGGCGCCGCGCCACGCAAGCTGCCTCTGCGCAAGCGGATCTGGCGTGACCGGGTCATGCTGCTGCTGACCCTGCCGGGGCTGGTCTACTTCCTGGTCTTCCACTACGCCCCGCTCATCGGGTACGTGGTGGCGTTCAAGGACTACCAGCCGTACGTGGGCTTCATCGACAGCCCGTGGATCGGCCTGGCCAACTTCGAGCTGGTCTTCGGCGACAGCCGGTTCTGGACCTCCGTGGTCAACACCCTGAAGATCACGCTCACCCAGCTCGTGCTCTTCTTCCCGGCGCCGATCGCCCTGGCTCTGCTGCTCAACAGCGTGATCAGCGACAAGGTCCGCAGGTTCGTGCAGAGCGTGGTCTACCTGCCGCACTTCATCGGCTGGGTGATCATCGTCTCGATCTTCCAGCAGATCCTCGGCGGCGCCGGCGCGCTGCCCAACCTGCTGGAGAGCGTGGGCCTGCCCCGGGTCGACGTCATGACGAACCCGGACACCTTCCCGCTGCTCGTGGCGCTGCAGGTGCTCTGGAAGGACGCCGGCTGGGGGACGATCATCTTCCTGGCCGCGCTGCTCTCCATCAACCAGGAGCTCTACGAGGCGGCGGCCATGGACGGCGCGGGCCGATGGCGCCGGCTCTGGCACGTCACGCTGCCCGGCATCACGCCGATCATCGTGCTGCTGCTCATCCTCAACCTCGGCAGCATCCTGTCGGTCGGCTTCGAGCAGATCCTGCTCCAGCGCGACGCGGTCGGGCCCGAGTCGGCCGAGGTGCTGGACACGTTCGTCTACTACAACGGCATCCGGGACGGCCAGTGGGGCCCCGCCGCGGCGGTGGGCCTGATCAAGGCGATCGTCGGCGCGGCCCTCGTGCTCGGCGCGAACAAGGTGGCGCACCTGCTGGGCCACGAGGGGGTGTACCGCGGTGCGGCCAAGTGAACGTCCGGCCTGGATGGAACGGCCGGGCAAGGCCGGCCTGGCCGTCAAGGGCGCGATCCTGCTCGGCGTGAGCCTGCTGGTGATCTACCCGTTCGTCGGCGTGATCGGCACCAGCCTCTCGGCCGAGACCGACATCGCCAAGGCCGGCGGCTTCGTCCTGCTGCCGTCCGCGCCGCAGCTCGACGCCTACCGGGCCATCTTCGAGGGCGGCACCGTCACCCGCGCGCTGCTCGTCAGCGTGCTCGTGACCGGCATCGGCACGCTGGCCAGCCTCGCCGCCACGATCGGCATGGCCTACGGGCTCAGCCGCCGCGAGGTCACCGGTTCGCGGGCCATCCTGGTCGTGGCGCTGTTCACGATGCTGTTCAACCCGGGCATCATCGCCGGCTTCCTGACCGTCCAGCAGCTCGGCCTGCTCAACACCTTCGCCGCGCTCGTCCTGCCCAGCCTGGTCAGCGCCTTCAACCTGGTCGTCCTGCGCTCGTTCTTCATGAACCTGCCGAACGAGCTGATGGAGAGCGCCCGCATGGACGGCGCCGGCGACCTGCGCATCCTCGTCCGGATCGTGCTGCCGCTGTCGAAGGCGGTGATCGCGGTGATCGCCCTGTTCTACGCGGTGGCGTACTGGAACGCCTTCTTCAACGCCCTTCTCTACCTCGACGACACCGAGAAGTGGCCGCTGCCGATGATCCTGCGCATGTTCGTGCTCCAGGGCCGGACGCTGGAGAGCCTCGGCGGCGGCGCGGAAGCACCTGCCCCCGTCCAGGCCATCCAGATGGCGGTGCTCGTGGTGGCGGTCGTCCCGATCCTCATCGTCTACCCCTTCCTCCAGCGCTACTTCACCAAGGGCGTGCTCACCGGCGCCATCAAGGGCTGAACCCCCCACCCGAAGGAAGATCCACATGAACCTCTCCAGGCGCGGCTTCCTCGGCCTCGCCGCGGGCGTGGCCGTCACGTCGCTGGCGAGCGCCTGCGGCGGCGGCGCGCAGGCGCCCGCGACGAAGGCCCAGGGACTCACGGTCAAACTGCCGACCTACACGCCGCTGTCCTCGATCCCCAAGCCCGACCTGCCCGGGACCGCGGCGGGCGTGCCCGACGCGTACTTCACCTACCCGAAGGAGCTGTTCAAGGCGGTCCAGAAGCCGCCCATGTCCGGCGGCCAGGTGAAGATCGCGATGAAGACGTTCCTGCCGCCGCCGCCCGGCCGCGAGCAGAACGCGGCCTGGCGGGAGATGGAGAAGCGGCTCGGCGGCACGGCCGACGTCATGATCGTGCCCACCGACGACTGGCCGACGAAGTTCTCCACGCTGGTCGCGGGCGGCAACCTGCCCGACATCTTCCCCTACATCTCCACCCAGGGCGTCAACAACCTGCCCGCCTTCGCCGCCAGCCAGTGCGCCGACCTGACCCCGTTCCTGTCGGGGGACAAGGTCAAGGAGTACCCGAACCTGGCCGCGCTGCCCGAGGTCTTCTGGAAGCAGGGCATCATCGGCGGCAAGCTCTACGGCGTGCCCGTGCCGCGCAACCTCGTCGGCGGCCTCGGCTTCTACCGGCACGAGATGTTCGCCCAGGCCGGCGTCACCGACCTGGCCCAGATCACCGATCTCGACCGCTTCGCCGAACTGCTCAAGGAGCTGACCAGGCCGCAGGAACGGCGCTGGGCGATCGTCACCGCCACCGGCGGCGTCTTCGGCCTGTCGATCTTCACCCAGCTGTTCGGCGTGCCGCTGGAGTGGCGCCTGGACAAGGCGAGCGGCAAGCTCACCCACGCCATCGAGACCGAGGAGTACCGGGCGGCCCTGGAGTACGTGATCAAGCTGCGCGAGGCCGGCGTCATCTACCCGGGCTCGGAGGGCTTCGACACGCTCAAGCGCAAGAACGAGTTCAACTCCGGCCGCGCCGCCATCACCTACGACGGCCTGCCCGCCTACCTGGGCCCCGGCAACTACCTGCAGACCCAGAAGAAGATCGACCCCAAGGCCGACCCGCGCCCGCTGCTGCCCATCGGCGCCAAGGCCGTGACGTTCGCCAACAACATCGCCTTCTCCACCAACCTGCTGAAGAAGGCCGGCGAGGCCAGGGTCAAGGAACTGCTGCGCGTGGCCGACTTCTTCGCCGCGCCGTTCGGCAGCGAGGAGTTCACGCTCATCCAGTACGGCCTGGCGGGCACCGACCACACCCGCGACGACCAGGGCAACCCGATCCTGACCGATCAGGGCGCCAAGGACATCACCGTCCCGTGGAAGTACATCGCCGCGCCCACCCAGGCCGTCTACGACCCCACCTCGCGCGAGGGCGTCGAGCACGTGCACGCGGCGCTGTCGAAGATGATCCCCCAGGCGGTCTACGACCCGACCACCGGCATGTTCTCCCCGACCGCCGAGAACAAGTTCGAGTCGCTCTACACCATGCGCAACGACAAGGTCACCTCGATCGTCGCCGGCCGGGCCAAACTGAGCGAGCTGGACCAACTGGTCAAGGACTGGCGGGCGCAAGGCGGCGACAAGATCCGCGCCGAGTTCGAGCAGGCGCTCCAACAGTCGGGCGGTCCCCGGTGAAGGTCTACCGGGTCGCCCCCGGCCACTCCCTGGAAACCGCCCGCGACAAGGTACGGCAGGCCGTGGCGGCCGGCATCGGCCACGACATCGAGATCCGCCTGTCCGGCGGCCTCCACCGGCTGGCCGGCCCCCTGACCCTGGACGAGCGCGACAGCGCCCCCGAGGGCCGCACGATCACCTGGACCGCCGAGCCCGGCGAGAAACCGGTGCTGTCCGGCGGAGTACACCTGACCGGCTGGCGTGAGGAGGCGGGCCGCTGGGTCACCGAGGCGCCGGAGGGCGTGTCGCCCAGGCAGCTGTTCGTGGGCGGCGTCCGGGCGGTGCGGGCCAGGAGCGACCCCCGCCTCGCGGCGGCCGGCGAGGTTACCAGGGACGGCATGACCGGGGCGCCGGCCGGCGTCGTGGCCGCCTGGTCCGATCCGGGCAACGCCTCGGCGGTCATCCGGGTGCGCTGGCGCAACTACCACTGCCGCGTCGACAGGGTCGAGGGCGACCGCGTCGTCTTCGCCCGGCCGTGCTGGGCCAACTCGGCGTCCGGCACCGGCCGCACCGGCCCCGCCTGGGACTTCACGACCGTGGACGCCGACCGCCACGCCAAGATGGTCCACTTCGAGAACGCCGTCGAGCTGCTCGACCGGCCGGGCGAGTTCGTCTATGACCGCGGCAGCCGTACCGTCACCTATCTGCCGCGCGCGGGGGAGAGCCCCGAGGACGTCGTCGCGCCCGCGACCGAGACGCTGCTGCGGATCGAGGGCGCGGCGCGGGTACGGGTGCGCGGGCTGGCCTTCGAGCACGCCGCCTACCGGCAGCCGGACACCGAAGAGGGCTACGCGGGCACGCAGGCGGGGCTCACGCTGACCGGCGCCACCGGCCCGGCCGGCCAGGCGGGCCGCCACTACACCAAGCCGGCGGCGGCGCTCGTGGTCCGCGGCGGGCGGGAGATCGCGGTCGAGGACTGCGTGTTCACGCGGCTCGGCGGCGCCGGCGTGATCTTCGAGGCGGGCACGAAGGACTCCTCGATCACCGGCTCCACCTTCGCCGACCTGTCCTCCGGCGCGGTCTACGTCGGCGACACCGAGCCGAACCCGCCCGCCGGGCTGCGCGGCGAACGCAACACCGTGGCCCGCAACCTCATCATCCAGGTGGGGATCGAGTTCACCGACGCGGTGGGGATCTGGGCCGGGTACGAGAGCTCGCTGGTCGTGGATCACAACACGCTGGAGCGGCTGCCGTACTCGGGAATCTCGGTCGGTTGGGGCTGGAACCAGCCCGAGGCGCAGAACCCCGACATGCGCGACAACAAGCTGACCAACAACCGGATCACCGACGTGATGCTCGTCGAGCACGGACAGCACGACGGCGGCGCCATCTACACCCAGGGCCCGCAGCCCGGCACGGTGATCAGCGGCAACTACGTCAACCGCTCCGCCTACGGCAACACCGAACGCGACGGCAACGGCGTCTACCTGGACGAGCAGAGCTCCCACATCCGCGTCGAAGGCAACGTGATCACCCGCGTCGGCTACAAGTGGATCTCCAACTGGGCCGAGTACGGCATCGGCAATCTCGCCACCGGCAACTGGACCGACACCGACGCCCCGCCCCTGTCCGGCCGCGGCTCGCGCGCCGAGCACAACCACACCGCTCTGGAACGGCTCCCGCCCGACGCCCTGGACGTGGCCGGGCGAGCCGGAGCCACCCCAGGCGAGGTCGAGCAACTGGCCCCCGACCTGGCCCGGGGAAGGCCCGCCACCCAGTCGACGACCGAGGCTCCGGCGGCCAACGCCGTGGACGGCTCCACTGCCACCGACAGCAGGACGGCGAGCGAACCCGGCGCCTGGTGGCAGGTCGACCTCGGCGCCGCCCTGCCGCTGACCGAGGTGGAGATCTGGAACGACGCCGCTATGACCACCTCCGGCTTCGACGTCGTCCTGGCCACGCGCGCCGACCTGTCCGACGCCCGGCGCGTCCACGTGCCGGGCAGGGCGCTGCGGCCCACGTTCGTGCCGGTCACGGGTGAGGCCCGCTACGTCCGCCTCCAGCGCGCGGACACCGGCGGGATCGGCCTGGCCGAGGTCAGGGTTCGCTAGGCAGGCGGCGCCAGTACTGCTTCTTGCCGTCCTCGCGCACCACCAGGTCCAGCCGGGCCAGCTCGGCCCGCAGCTCGTCGGCGTCGTCCTTCTGGTCCTTCTCCAGGGCCACCTGCCTGGCCCTGAAGAAGGCGTGGGCGGCGGCGTCCAGGCCGGGGTGCCCGTCGGCCCACAGCCGGAACTCCGCCCCGGCCGGATCGCCGGCGACCCACGGATAGCCGCGGGCCAGGAAGGCCCGCTCGATGTCGGCCCGCCGGGGCAGGTCACCGCGGGTCCTGACCAGTTCCTCGGTCCGGTGCCCCTGGACGACGACGCGCTCGCCGTCCAGGAAGACGGCCGACGCGTCGGCCCTGAGCGCCTCCCATCGCCGCTCGCCGTGCGTGAAGACGGCCCGCGTGTCGTCCACCGCGATCCCCAGGTGGTCGGCGATGACCAGGAACGCCAGCACCAGCCCGGCCACGGCCCCCAGCCCGAGCGCCCCCATCGTCGCGTACGGCTCCGCCAGCCCCGCCAGCAGCTTGACCGGCTTCTCGAACGGCACCCACGGCCAGGTCGCCGCCCACCCGATGAGCGCCTTCACCAGCCACAGCACCCCCGCCCCCAGCAGCGGCCCGCCCGCCCAGACCAGCACGCGGTGCAGGGCGGGAATCGTCACGACGGTCTGGTCAGAAGCAGGCATCAGCGAAGTTCGGCTTTCTTTCCGGCGGCTTTCTTACCAGCAACGATGATCAGCACGACCACGCCCAGGGCGAAGGCCGTGTTGTGGCCCAGTTTGGCGGCTGTGGAGACGTCCCCGATCGGCTGGGTGACGAACGCGCCCGCGGCCTGGGCCAGCAGCGCGGCGCCCGCCGCGGCGAGCCGGTGTATCTGCCCCCAGCCCGTCCGCCTCGACCACAGCACCAGGAGCACGGCCAGCACCGCGAGCCGCCCCGCGTAGACGGCGAACCCCGTCCAGTCGACCAGGGAGGTCGTCCACTCCAGGACCTGGGAGACCGACATGAGGACGAACGTCACCCCGCCGACCACCCACGGACCGGGCGCGGGCCGCGAATCCGCGGGCCCCGGCCGCGTCCTGACCGCGAACGCCACCGCGACCAGCGCCAGGACCACCGCGCCCGCCCCGGCCAGCTGCCCTGTGGACGGGACGAAGTTCTCGGTCTCCAGATGCCACCGGACCACGAACCACGCGGCGCCCGCGAACGCCACCGCCGTGACGACCGTCCCCGGCCACCCCAGCCACGGCGTGGTCCTGCGCTCCGGCCGCATGAACGACTCCACGATCGCGATCGGCGCGCAGATGCTGAAGACCACGTGCCCGGCCACCCAGTGCAGCGACAGGTACGCCCCGATGCCGAGCTGCGGGATGTAGGTGGGCTCCAGCATCGGCGCCAGGAACGAGATGTCGCGGTAGGACGGGTTGAACATCGCCTGGTCGATCAGGCCGGGCTGGAGCACGCCGAAGGCCGCCGCCAGCAGGAACATCGCGGGCCAGCCCCGGCCGGCCCTGCGGGCGCCCTCGCGGATGAGGAGGGCGGCGGCGCCGTACAGGGGGACGAAGACGATCAGGCCGCCGAGCAGCTCGGTGACATTGCCCGTGGAGGTGTCGTAGCCGCTGAGGTACTCGGCGCAGGCCGGGGCCAGGAGCAGCAACCCCAGCGCCGGTGGCAGGCCTTTGAGGGACATGCCCACGACGCTAGGGACGGCGGTGGCCGACGCGGATCGGTCCTCGGGCTATGGGGGACCGACCAAAGTCGATGGGTCAGCGACCGTAGAAGGTGGGGCGCTCCTTGACCAGGAAGGACCGGGTGGCGTCGAAGTGGTCGTCCGTGACGGCGCACTCGTCCTGGAGAACCGCCTCCAGTTCCAGGGACTCGGTCAGGGTGTGGGTGGCGGCGTAGGCGAGCGCCCGCTTGGTGGCCGCGTACGCCTTGGTGGGGCCGTGCGCCAGCCGTACCGCCAGCTCCTGGGCGGTCTTCAGCACCTCCTCCGGCACGACCACCCTCGTCACCACGCCCAGCTCCAGCGCCCGCCGGGCGTCAAGCGGCTCGCCCAGCAGCAGGAGCTCGGCCGCGCGGCCGGGTCCGACGAGGCGCTGCAGCGTCCAGGAGGCGCCCGAGTCGGGGGCCAGGCCGATTCCGCTGAAGGCCATGGCGAACTTCGCCTTCTCCGAGGCCACCCGCAGGTCGCAGGCGAAGGCCAGCGAGGCGCCCGCCCCCGCGGCCACGCCGTTGACCGCCGCCACCACCGGCTTGGGCATCGTGGTGATCAGCTCGACGATCGGGTTGTAGTGCTCACGCACCGTGCCCGCCAGGCCGCGGCCCGCCTCCATGTTGTCCGAGTGCTCGCGCAGGTCCTGTCCGGCGCAGAACGCCCGGCCGGAGCCGGTCAGCAGCACCGCGCGCACCATCGGGTCATCGGCCGCCCGGCGCAACGCGGCGAGCAGGGCCGTCTTCAGCTCGGCCGTCAGCGAGTTCATGGCGTCGGGGCGGTCGAGTGTGATGGTGGACACGCTCTCGGACACGTCGTAGCGGATCACAGGGTCTCCAGGTTGTGGTCGACGAATGCGGCGGCTCTGGGCAGCAGGCGCGCGGCCTCCTGCTCGAAATATGCCCGCGCCTTCTCGCCCGGCCACCCCGGCGGCAGCAGTTCCGCGGGCAGGCCGGGATCGCGGAACAGGAAGTTACGCCAGCCGTGGACCAGCACGCTCCTGGTGGCGAAGACCCGGTCGTCGGGCGCGTGCGCGGGCAGCGAGTCCACCAGCGACCCGGCCTCGGCCAGCCAGCGCTCGTACGCCGCGGCGATGCCGTCCAGGTCCCAGGCGCGGGCCACGAGCTCGCACGGGTCGCCGTCCAGCGCGGCGTCGAAACGGTCGGCCACCACGCCCTCGCCGTCGAGCAGGTTGTCCAGCTCGATCGAGGACCGTGGACCGATCCAGGTCGTCTCGGACAACGCCGCGTAGCCGAGGAAGGTGAGATCGGCGCGCAGCCGTTCCCGCCTGGGGCGTTCCCGCACCGGCCCGAAGACGATCACGTGCCAGCGTCCACGCCAGCCGAGCGTCCCCGGTCGGTAAATTCTCAGTGCTGCCTCGTCCAGACGCCTGACGCACTTCGGAGTCAGGCCGTATCCGGGTCCGTGCGGCAGCCGGACCGGCGACAGCCAGCCCTGTCTGACCATGCGCGAAACGGCCGTGCGTACGGCGGGAGCGGCGATTTCCAGGGGTTTCATCAGCCGCACCAGGGCGGCAACGGAGGCCTGGCCACCGCGTGATCGCAGGTGGTCTCCGTAGAGGTCGAACAGGCCGGCGCGTGCGTGCACGAAGTCCAGTTTGGACGTCTTCGCACCCCTGGACAACGCATTCTGGGAGGAGATCGTTACCCATGAGGGCTCTCGATGCGGGAGAATAGGACATCACAGAAGACGTGAATGCGCCGGCCACCCTCCTGGAGGGCCGGCGGTCGCGGGCCGCGGGAGCCCAAGGCAGGAAGGGATACACGCATGGCGGCGATGAAGCCGCGGACCGGCGATGGTCCGCTGGAGGTCACCAAGGAAGGGCGCGGCATTGTCATGCGCGTCCCCTTGGAGGGTGGCGGCCGGCTCGTCGTGGAGATTTCCGCCGACGAGGCGCAGGCGCTCGGCGAGGCGTTGAAGAACGTCGTCGGCTGAGCGCTTCCCGAGACAGCTTCGATCGACGGCCCTGGCGTGCCTCCGCGCCAGGGCCATTGACGTGTTTGGAGAGATGACCCGTGCCCATTGAGACCACGACGTCGGTGGTTTCCGAGATCCCCGCCGAGGCCGAGCTGCTGGCGGTGCCGTACTCCTCCGACCTGGAACCGGCGCTCTCCCTCGACCTGCTCCTGCCCCCGGCGGCGCTGCTGGCCCACTACGAGGCCAAGGGCGAGGCCGGCGAGATCGTCGAAGTGCCCGTGGCGCGGGGTGAGGAGGTCGGGCGCGTCCTGCTCTACGGAGTCGGGGACGGCTCGCCGAAGGCGCTGCGCAAGGCCGCCGCCGCCCTGACGCGCCGCGCGAAGGGCCGCGACACGCTCACCGTCGTCGTTCCCGACGGCGACGGCGCGGCGTTCGCCGAGGCCGCGCTGCTGGCCGCCTACAGCTTCAAGGTCACCTCCTCGCCGGGCAAGAAGCCCGTCTCCGCGCTCGTGTTCGCCGGCGCCGACGAGCAGGCGGTACGGCGCGGCGAGATCGTCGCCCAGGCCGTCGCGCTCGCCCGCGACCTGGCCAACACGCCCTCGTCGGTGAAGAGCCCGGCCTGGCTGGCCGAGCGCGCCGGCGAGCAGGGCGTCCCCGTGCGCGTGTGGGACGAGGAGGAGCTGCGGGCCGGCGGCTTCGGTGGCATCCTCGCGGTCGGCCAGGGCTCGGCGAACCCGCCGCGGCTCATCCAGCTCTCCTACGACCCGCCGGGCGCCACCAGGCACGTGGTGCTCGTGGGCAAGGGCATCACCTTCGACTCGGGCGGGCTGTCGCTGAAGCCGTCCGACAACATGAAGGTCCAGAAGACCGACATGGCCGGCGGCGCCGTCGTCATCGCGGCCGTGTCCGCGCTGGCCAAGCTGGGCGCGAAGGTTCGGGTCACCGGACTGGTGGCGGCGGCGGAGAACATGCCGTCCGGCAGTGCGCAGCGGCCCAGCGACGTCATCACCCATTACGGCGGCCGCACGGTCGAGGTGCTCAACACCGACGCGGAAGGCCGCCTGGTCCTGGCCGACGCCCTCGCCTACGCCGACGACACGCTCGCCCCCGACGCCCTCGTGGACATCGCGACCCTCACCGGCGCGATCAGCGTCGCCCTCGGCCGCAACGTGGGCGCCGTCTACGCCACCTCGGAAGAACTCGCCGGAGAGCTGCTCGGCGCCGGTCAGGCCAGTGACGACCGGCTGTGGCGGATGCCGCTGATCGATGACTACGCGCCCGCGTTGGAGTCGTCGATCGCGGACCTGGCCAATGTCGAGGTGGGTTCCCGCTTCGGCGCCGGATCGATCACGGCCGCGCTGTTCCTGCGGGAGTTCGCGGGCAAGCGGCCCTGGGCCCACCTGGACGTGGCCGGGGTGGGGCGCAGCACGGTGGACGAGGGCGTGCTGACCAAGGGCGCCACGGGCTTCGGCGTCCGCCTTCTCGTGGAGTGGCTCGGCCGCCCGGCCTGACCGCCTTCAGTCGCTCAGCTTCACAGCGGCCAGCAGCCCGTCGCCCAGCGGCATCATCAGCGGCCGTAGCCGATCGTCACCCTGCACGAGCTTGCCCAGCTCGCGCAGGGCGACCGTGTCCGGGTCGCGCTGCGCCGGGTCGGCCACCCGGTTGTGCCACAGGACGTTGTCGAACGCGACGATCCCGCCCACGCGCAGCAGCCTGACGGCCTCGGCCAGATAGTCGGAGTACTCCTGCTTGGCGCCGTCGGCGAAGACCATGTCGTACCCGCCGTCCGACAGCCGGGGCAGCACGTCGAGTCCACGGCCGACGATCAGCCGCACCCGCCCGCCGGAGAACCCGGCGTCGGCGAAGGCCTGACGGGCCAGCCGCTGGTGCTCAGGCTCGACGTCCACGCTGGTCAGCGTGCCGTCGGGACGCATGCCGCGCAGCAGCCACAGCCCCGACACACCGCAGCCGGTGCCGATCTCGACCACCGACTTGGCGTTGAGCGCCGTGGCGAGGAAGCAGAGCGCCGCCCCGCCTCCGGGAAGGATGGGCACCGCACCCATCTCCTGGCCGCGCTGCCGCGCCGCGAGAAGCACCTCATCTTCCAGATGGAACTGCTCCGCATAGGCCAGAGTGGCCTCTACCGGGCTGGTCATCGGCCCCCTCCCCCCACTTTCGTGCGATTGGTCACCGATCGCAGCCTAGGGGAGACACGCCCGGACGGGAACTCAAGTCGGTCCTAACGCGTTGCAGGTTTAAACGGGCTTTGCCGGTCCGGAAGGCAGGCAGTGCGCATGAAGGGACGAAACCAGGCACTATGGCTGTAGCGGTGGTCCCAAAGAGAGGAGCCTTGGTGGACGGAAGCGACCACCAGGTGTCTGAGTGGACTCCTCCCACCTGGGAGGAGGTCGTGCGGACGCACTCCGCGCGCGTGTATCGGCTGGCGTACCGGCTGACCGGCAATGTCCATGACGCCGAAGACCTCACACAGGAGGTCTTCGTCCGGGTATTCAGGTCATTGTCCAGCTACACCCCCGGCACGTTCGAGGGCTGGCTGCACCGGATCACGACGAACCTGTTCCTTGACATGGCGCGGCGCAAGCAGCGCATCCGATTCGAGGGATTGGCGGACGACGCGGCGGAACGGCTGCGCGGTCGTGAACCGTCTCCGGCGCAGGCGTGGGACGACGCGCACTTCGAGGCCGACGTTCAGGCGGCGCTTGACGCGCTCGCCCCCGAGTTCCGTGCCGCGGTGGTGCTCTGTGACATCGAAGGCCTGTCGTACGAGGAGATCGCGGCCACGCTCGGCGTGAAGCTGGGTACGGTCCGGAGCCGTATTCATCGTGGCCGGGCACAGCTGAGGGAGTCGCTCGAACATCGGGCGCCCCGAGGCGCTGAACTCCCCCCGACCGTGATCCGTGGGGAGGAAGGCTAGGAATGTCTCATCTTGGAGAGAGTGTTTCCGCGCTCGTCGACGGCGAACTGAGCCACGTCGAGCGCGAACGGGCGCTGGCCCATCTCACCTTCTGCGCCGAATGCAGAAGGGAGGTCGAGTCGATGCGGGCGCTGAAGTCGCGCCTGCGCTCGCTCGACGGCCCGGCCATGCCCGCCGACCTGACCATGTCACTGCTGCGGATGTCCGAACCGGGTGGGCCGCTGCCGCCGCGCGAACGCCCTTTCCCTCCCACGTTTGGAGGGGTGCCGCTCCCGGGACCGCACAGCATCTCCCCTTTGGACAACCGGCCGCGAAGGGACGCCTTCGGTGGTACTTCCGGCCCTGGACGGGGGAGTAGGCGCCGCGGCGCCTACGTGGCCGTGGGCGTCATGTCCGCCGCGGTCGCGCTCGGCACCTTCTTCGCCGTCAACAGCACCGCCGAGGTGGGCAGCCCGCCGCCGGTCGAGCTCTTCCAGGTTCAGCAGGCGCCGGGCAACACCCCGTGATGTCCTGGGCCATTGGCCTGGGATACTCGAAGGATGGCGTAGTCGTCGGTGAGAGGGGCATACGATCGGGGTTCGGGCCTTACAGGGGCTTATGACCCACGTATGCCGTTCACGCCAGGATTGCGGTGTCCGAGCGAGGAGTGGTGAGACTTAGATGACCGACGAGACGCGCCCCACCGAAGGACGCATGCCGTCGGACTCCCCCGAGTCGCAGGAGCGGCCGGAGTTTCTGCCCGCGGGCGAGGAGCAAGGCGCCTGGGGAGACCCGTCGGGCCGCTCCGCCAACCCGCCACCGTCGTACGGCGGGCCCGGCGACCAGCCGCCTCCCACGTTCGGCAACCCGCCCTCCGACCCGCCCTACGGGTCGTATGGTTCGTACGGCTCATACGGTGAGGCCGCGCCCACGTTCGGCGGCCCGACCGGCGAGCAGGAGCCCCGGTTCGGGACGCCCGCGCAGCCGTCGTTCGGCCCGCCGCCCTACTCCGGCTCCTACGCGGGCTATGGCGGCGGCACGCCCCGGCAGGGCGACACCGCCGTCTACAGTTCCCCGCAGTACGGTGGCGAGACCCCGCCGCCTCCGCCACCCCAGAACGCCTTGGGCATGGGCTCCGGCTGGGCCCCGCCGCCCGGCCCCGGCGCGGGAGTACCGCAGCGCAAGGTCGCCCTGGGCACCGGCGGGCTGATCGCCGTGGCCGTGGCCATCGCGCTGATCGCCTCCGGTCTCGGCAGCGTCGGCACGTACCTGCTCACCAGGTCGGGCGGCGGCACCGACCCCTCCTACACGCTCGGCCCCGCGCCCAGCGGCGCGATCAACCGGCCTCCGGAGTCGGTGGCGGGCGTCGCCTCGCGTGTCCTGCCCAGCGTCGTGTCCCTGGAGGTCGGCAACGGCGGCGCCGAGGGCGCCAGCGGCTCCGGCTTCCTGATCAAGGACGGCTACGTGGTCACCAACAACCACGTCGTCGCCATGGCGGCCAGCGGCGGCGAGATCCAGATCATGTTCGCCAACCGCAAGACCACCACGGGCCGCATCGTCGGCCGCGACCCGGGCTCCGACCTGGCAGTGGTGAAGCCGGAACAGACGTTCGGCACCCCGGAGATCACGCTCGGCAACTCCGACCAGGTCGTCGTCGGCGACCCGGTCATCGCGATCGGCTCCCCGCTGGGCCTGAGCGGCACCGTCACCACCGGCATCGTCAGCTCCCTGAACCGCCCGGTCATCGCCGGAGACGAGAGCGGCCGGGCGGCCGAGGAGCCCGCGTACATCTCCGCCATCCAGACCGACGCCGCCATCAACCCCGGCAACTCGGGCGGCCCGCTGGTCAACGCCAAGGGCGAGGTCATCGGCGTCAACTCGGCGATCGCGACGCTGAGCCGTTCGTCCTCCAGCCAGGGCGGCAGCATCGGCCTGGGCTTCGCGATCCCGGTCAACCAGACCCGCCGGGTGGCCCAGGAACTGATCACCACCGGCAAGGCCAAGCGCCCCCGGATCGGCATCGTCCTGGACAAGAACTACCGGGGCCAGGGCGTTCGCATCGCCTCCGAGCCGGACCAGGGCCGCCAGCCCGTGGACGCCGGCGGCCCGGCCGAGAAGGCGGGTCTGAAGGCCGGCGACGTCATCCTGGAAATGGACGGCCTGCGCCTCCAGGACGGCAACGAACTGATCGCCCTGATCCGCGCGAAGGCCCCCGGCTCCAAAATCACCGTAAAATACGAACGAGCCGGCCAGGAACGCACCGCCACCCTGACCGTGGTCGCCGACGAAACCCCCTCCCCGTCGCCGTCGTGACCGGCGAGCCTTTCTCCTCTCCGTGAAGCGTCGCTTCGCGCATCGTCTGTAGGCGTGGACTCGGTGCTTGTTCGTGCGGTGCTTGTCCGTGCGGTGCTCGTCCGTGCGGTGCTTGTCTGTGCGGTGCTTGTTCGTGCGGTGCTTGTTCGTGCGGTGCTTGTTCGCGCGGTTTCCGTTACGGCAAGCCGCGCCACCGCCACCCGCCGACGCGGGCGGGCGCCGATCGTGGGGATCGCTTCTCACGTCGCACAAATGACCCACCGCAACGGCCCGACGTAACCGGCTGACACGGGCATTGACCTGCTCGCACGACCACGCTTGCCCGGCTCACACGGCCGGTCCTGGTCAGCCCGGCAGCCCCGCTGTCCGGCAGCCCGGCGGCCCGGGAGCCCTGCGGCCGGGTGGCCCTGCGGTCCGGCGGTCCGGGAGCCCTGCGGCCGGGTGGCCCTGCGGCTCCGCGGCCTGCGGCCCGGCGGCAAGGCGCCCCGCGGTCCGGCGGCCCCGCGGTCCGGCGGCCCGGTTACACGGCTGCACGGTGGGGTGGGGTTGTGGGTTTGTGGTGGGGTTGGGAGCGGTTGCCGGGTGGTTGGGGTGGTTGTGGGTTGTTGTCCTGGGGTGGGGTTGGGGGGTGTCGGCTGGTTGGGGGTTGATCTTGGGAATCGTCTTGGCAGGTGGGTGGGCGTTCTAAGTGGCCTTGCGAACCCTTAGTCTGGGAGTGGCCGGGGTTGTCCCCGGAGCCAGTTGGACTGCGGTAGGAGTTCAGGTGTTCGGACTCGGGTGGGCGGAGATCGGGGCGCTCGTCGTCATCGGGTTGCTGGTGTTCGGGCCCGACAAGCTGCCCCAGGTGGCTTCGCAGGCGGGTCAGACCCTGCGCAACCTCCGCCGCATGGCCACCAACGCCCGCGACGACCTGCGGACCGGGCTGGGCCCGGAGTTCTCCAATTTCGATCCGGCCGACCTCAATCCCAAGAACTTCGTCCGTAAGCACCTGTTGGACGACATCGAGGATTCCTGGAACGACCGGCCTCAGCAGGAGCTTGAGCCGGTCGCCGCCGCTCCGTACGCGCCGGAGCCCCTGGAAGAGCTCGGCTACGGCGAACTCCCGCCCTACGATTCCGAAGCCACCTAACCCCGACCCACCTGCCGCCCGTCCTGTCTGGCGTGCGTGTCGACCCCTTACCGCCCTGCCCAAAAGCCCTGGGCGGGTCCTGGTCAAGTGTGGCCGTTGCGGTGGGTCATTTGTGCGACGTGAGAAGCGATCCCCACGATCGGCGCCCGCCCGTGTCGGCGGGTGGCGTGGGGGCGGCTTGCCGTAACGGATGGGGGCGGTTGAAAGAGAACCCCAGAAAGCGCCCACAGCGCCTCTAAACGGCGCGCGCCGCGTCGGCGGAGGGCCGACGCGGCAGACGCGGCGGAGAGCTGGAGAACGGCGTCAGCGGGCGGTGGGCGAGATGCCGAGTTGCATGCCCTTGAGGCTGTTCGCGCGCTTGCTCAGGGCGTCGGCGATCGAGCGGAGCTCCGTGGCGGCCGGGGAGTCGGGGTCGGTGATGACGAGCGGCTTGCCCTCGTCGCCGCCCTCGCGCAGGCGCATGTCCAGCGGCACCTGGCCCAGCAGCGGCACGCGGGCGCCCAGCGTGCGGGTCAGCGCGTCGGCCACGTTCTGGCCGCCGCCCTCGCCGAAGACCGGGATGCGCTCGTCGCAGTGGGGGCAGGGTAGCCAGGACATGTTCTCGATCACGCCGGCGATCTGCTGGTGGGTGGAGGCGGCGATCGAGCCCGCCCGCTCGGCCACCTCGGCGGCCGCCTGCTGCGGGGTGGTCACGACCAGGATCTCGGCCCCGGGCAGGCGCTGCGCAACCGAGATGGCGATGTCGCCGGTGCCGGGCGGGAGGTCCAGGAGCAGGACGTCGAGGTCGCCCCAGTACACGTCGGCGAGGAACTGGTGGAGGGCGCGGTCGAGCATCGGGCCGCGCCAGACCACCGGCGTGTTGCCCTCGGGCTTGAACATCCCGACCGAGATGACCTTGATGTCATGCGCCACCGGCGGCATGATCATGTCTTCGACCTTGGTGGGCCGTTCGGCGGCGCCGAGCATGCGGGGGATGCTGTGGCCGTAGATGTCAGCGTCGACGATGCCGACCTTGAGGCCGTTGGCGGCCATGGAGGCCGCGAGGTTGACGGTGACGGAGGACTTGCCCACGCCGCCCTTGCCGGAGGCGACCGCGAACACGCGGGTCAGCGAACCGGGCTGGTTGAAGGGGATCTCCTTCTCGGGCCCCTTGTTGCCGCGCAGCTTGGTCTGGAGCTCCTTGCGCTGCTCGGTGCTCATCACGTCGAGTTCGAGCTCCACGCCCGCGACGCCTTCGACCTTGGACACGGCGTTGACGACGTCGCGGCGGATGGTGTCCTTCATCGGACAGCCGGCGACGGTGAGGTAGACGCCGACGCGGACGGCGCCGTCGGGGGCGATGTCTACGCTCTTGACCATGCCCAGATCGGTGATCGGGCGGCGGATCTCCGGGTCGATGACGGTGGCGAGGGCGGCCGTCACCAGTTCCTGCGTCGGTGCCATGGAAATCTCGGCACTCCTTTGTGGTTTATGGATGACGGGTTCCATCGTATGAACCCGAGGCAAGTCGCTGCTGTATAGATGTGCGTGCAACGTTCTAAGGTTACTCCGTGACTGTTCTGCGCGACGAGGGCCTCGACGTCCGGGAGCTCGAGGTCTGGCGGGCGCTGCAGCGTGCGCAGGTGCGGGTGGCCCGCCACCTGGAGGCCGAGCTGCTCGTCGCCCACGACCTCCCGCTGGCGTCCTACGACGTGCTGATGCAGCTCGCCGAGGCCCCGGAGCGGCGGCTGCGGATGAACGACCTGGCCGACCGCGTGCTCCTCTCGCGCAGCGGCCTCACGCGCCTGATCGACCGTCTGCAGCGCGACGGGCTCGTCGCGCGCGAGGCGTGCGCGAGCGACGCGCGCGGCCTGTTCGCCGTGCTCACCCCCGAAGGCGAGGTACGGCTGGCCGACGCCACCCCCACCTACCTGCGCGGCGTCAGGACCCAGTTCCTCGACCCGCTCAGCGAGGAGGACCTGAGCCGCTGCCGGGCGATGCTGGCCAAGCTGGGCCTCACTGAGGAGTCCTGACCTGCTGGGCCTGCTGGAGTTCTGAGCGGATGAAGTCGCGGGTGGCCATCTCGCCGAGCGTGATCCTGAGCCCGGCGATCTCCCGGGTCAGGAACTCCAGCTCGGCCTGGCCGGCCTCCCGCGCCTGACGGTCCTGCTCGCCCTGCACGCGGTCGCGGTCGGCCTGCCGGTTCTGGGCGAGCAGGATGAGCGGCGCCGAGTACGACGCCTGCAGCGACAACATCAGCGTGAGAAAGATGAACGGGTACTCGTCGAACCGGACGGCGGCCGGCGCGAGCACGTTCCACAGCACCCAGCACAGCACGAACACCGTCATGTACACGAGGAACCGCGCGGTGCCGAGGAAGCGGGCGATCCGCTCCGACAGCCGCCCGAAGTCCTCCGGGTCGTAGTGCGGCCGGATCGAGCGCCTCAGCTCGCGCGGCTGGTCGAGTCGCTCACGTGGCATGTCGCTCCCGCCAGTCTTCGGGCAGCAGGTGGTCGAGCACGTCGTCCACGGTCACCGCGCCGACCAGCCTGCCGCCCTCGTCCACGACGGGCGCGGCCACGAGGTTGTACGTGGCGAGGTAGGACGTGACCTCGGGCAGCGTGAACCCGGGCCTGATCGGGTCGATGGTGTGGTCCAGCGTGGCCCCCAGCAGCATCGACGGCCGCTCGCGCAGCAGCCGCTGGAAGTGCGTGACTCCCAGGTACGCGCCGGTGGGCGTCTCGGTGGGCGGCCGGGTCACGTACACCTGGGCGGCCACGGCGGGCGAGAGGTCGCGCTGGCGGATGTGCGCGAGCGCCTCCGCGACGGTGGCGCTGGGCGGCAGCACGACCGGTTCGCTGGTCATCATGCCGCCGGCGGTGTCCTCGTCGTAGTCGAGCAGCCGCCGCACGGGCGCGGCCTCGCCGGGCTCCATCAGCGACAGCAGTTGCGCCGCCTGCTCGACGGGCAGGTCCTGGAGCAGGTCGGCGGCGTCGTCCGGGCCCATCTCGGACAGCACGACGGCGGCGCGGGTGGGGGCGAGGGTGGTGAGGATGCCGATCTGGTCGGTGAAGGGCAGCTCTTCCAGTACGTCGGCGAGGCGTTCGTCACCGAGTTCCGCGGCCACCTCGACCCGGCGCTTGAACGGCAGCTCGTGCAACGCGTTGGCCAGGTCGGCGGCGCGTTCGGTCTCGAAGGCGGCGATCAGGCCGGCGGCGCCCTGGTCGCGCTGCATGGCGTCGAAGCCGCGTACGTCGCCCCAGTCGACGACGCGGGTCTCGCGCCGCTTGCCCTTCTGGTAGATGGCGACCTTGGTGAGCGTCCAGTCGGTCCTGCCCTGTTCCATGGCCAGGTCGTAGACGATCCAGGGGCGGTCGTCGAGGGTGACGGTCTGGTCGAGGAGCTGGCCGATCGTCAGGGTCTCGGTGACGCGTTGTTCGAACCTGCGCATGTTGAGCCGTCCGGAGAAGACCACGGCTCCGGTCTCGATGGCGCGTACCCGGGTGATGGGCAGGAACACGCGACGGCGCGGCTGCACCTCGACGACCAGCCCGTGCGCGCGCGGCGGCAGCGTGCCCTCGGCGGTGGGGCGCAGGGACACCACCACGTCGCGGACCCGGCCGATCTGGTCACCGGACGGGTCGAAGACCGGGGTCCCGGCCAGCCGGGCGACGAAGATCCTCACCTGAGCAGGCTAAACGAGTGAGGGCGGCCGGGCATTGCGCCTCGCCCACAGGGCATGTCAGTATCCATCGGACATAACACTCATTACTCTCAGGATGTGTTGACGTTGCGGTATGCGGGACTGGCGATCGCCTTCGTCTCCTCGTGTTGTTTCGCCTTCTCCGGGCCGATGGCCAAGTACCTGAACGCCGCCGGACTGGTGCCGATCGAGGCGGTCTGGGTGCGGATGGCCGGTGCCGGAGTGCTGCTCGTGGCGGTGCTGGCCGTGGTCAAGCCGCAGGCGCTGCGCATCCCGCGCGACAAATGGGGCTTCTTCGCGGCCTATGCGGTGATGGCGGTGGCGGGGGTGCAGGCGTTGTTCTTCCTGGCCATCACGCGGCTGCCGGTGGGGGTGGCGTTGCTGCTGGAGTACATGGCGCCGGTGATGGTGGTGGTGTGGGTCCGCTTCGTGCGCAAGGTACGGCTGCCGCGGGCCGCGTTCGTCGGCGCGGTGGTGGCCGTCGTGGGCCTGGGCGTGGTGGTCGAGGTGTGGCAGGGGCTGCGCTTGGACGCTCTGGGGTTGTTGCTGGCGTTGGTGGCGGGGGCGTGCTGCGCCGGATATTTCCTGATGAACGACAGTTTTGGGGATGAGATCGACTCGCTGGGTTTGATCGCGTGGGGAATGATCGGCGCCGCAGTCGTCCTGGCCCCGTTCGCCCAGCCGTGGAACATCCGCTGGAGCGCCTTCACCCAGACCGTGGCCCCGAACGGCGGAGTGGCCCTCCCCGTCCTCGGGGCGTACGTGTGGATGGTCCTGGTGGCCACCGTGATGGCGTACATCCTGGGCGTCAACGCCGTCCGCCGCCTGTCGGCCGCGGTGGGCGCGACGGTGGCATCCCTGGAGGTCATAGGAGGCGCCATAGTCGCCTGGGCACTGCTACGCGAGTCCCTGGGCCTGTTCCAGATCATCGGCGGCCTGACGGTCCTGAGCGGCGCCCTGCTCGCCCAGACCGCCACCGCCCAGCCGGCCCCCGTCCGCGAGCCGGTGCACGCGGCCTGACTCCGGCTGGTTTGCCGGTTCGGCAACGAGGTTTGCCTAATTGCGGGTCGGCGGCGAATAGTGCGGGTGTGAGCGAACACGAGGAATTCTGGGATGCCCGCTACAGCGAGAGTCAGCGCATCTGGAGCGGCGAGCCCAACACGATGCTGGTGACCGAGGTCGAGGGGATGACCCCTGGCCGGGCGCTCGACCTGGGGTGTGGTGAGGGCGGAGACGTCGTCTGGCTGGCTCGGCGGGGGTGGCGGGTGACGGGGGTGGACGTCTCCCGGGTGGCGCTGGAGCGGGCCGGGGAACATGCCAAGGAGGCCGGGGTGGCCGATCTGGTCGACCTTCAGTGGCATCAGCTCGGGGAGAGCTTCCCTGAGGGCGAGTTCGACCTGGTCTCGGCGGCGTACCTGCACAGCACGGTCGAGATGTCCAGGGAGGCGATTCTGCGGGCCGCCGCGGCGGCGGTGGCGCCGGGCGGGGTGCTGCTGGTGCTCGGGCACTCGGGGTGGGCCACCTGGCAGCACACGCCGCCACACGACGTGCACTTCCCGACGCCTGAGGAGGTGTACGCGTCGCTCGCGCTTCCCGAGGGCGAGTGGGCGCTGGAGCGCAGCGCGGAGTTCGAGCGCAGCCAGAACAGCCCCGACGGGGAGCCCGGCACCCGCACCGACAACGTGCTTCGGGTACGCAGGCTCCCGGCCTGATCTCCTAGCTCGCGGGCAGGGTGATGCGGACGATCGTGGAGTCGCGCGCCCAGCGCTCCGCCAGATGCTCGGTGTCGGGGGCGTTGAGGCGGTCCTTGGCCAGGGCGGCCACCGCCTCGGGTTCCGTCGACGGGTCGATCACGGTCACCGGCGCGTCGAACTCCACCAGCCGTGCCCCGTTGTCCTTGCTGCGCAGCGTCACATGGACCTCGGAGCGCTCGGCCAGGCCCGGCAACTCCTGCTCGCCGCCCCCGGTCACCAGGTAGACGGCGCCTTCGTGCAGGGTGTGCCAGGCCAGGCGCGGGCGGTCGAGGGTGAGCCAGAGGACGCCGGACTTCTTCGCGCCTTCTTCGATGACGGTCACGCCTTCGACTTTAGCCGTGGAT
The DNA here is from genome assembly GCF_042740555.1 of Nonomuraea sp. NPDC059007. Lineage (NCBI taxonomy): Bacteria > Bacillati > Actinomycetota > Actinomycetes > Streptosporangiales > Streptosporangiaceae > Nonomuraea > Nonomuraea sp. NPDC059007. Next base: position 70,872 of record NZ_JBHYJD010000023.1, read on the forward strand.
CAACGGCCGGCCAGCTTCCAGGCGGCAGGAAGCAGGCCGGCCGCGAGGGCGATCTTGACGGCGTCGCCCACGAGGAAGGGGACGATGCCCACCGCCACCGCGCGGCCGAGGTCCATGCCGGTGACGGCCATGAGGACGGGCAGGCCGAAGGCGTAGATGGCGAGGTTGCCGAGGATCATGGTGCCGACGGTGCGGAGCGGGGTGCGGTCGCCGCCCCGGGCGGCGAGGTGGCCGACCAGGACGCCGGCCGCGACGAAGCCGATCACGTAGCCGAACGACGGCACCAGGCCGCTGCCCGCCCACGCGGTGTTGCCGTCGGCGAACCAGGGCACGCCGGCCAGCCCGGCCGCGAGGTACAGCAACATGCTGAGCGCGGCCCTGTTCATGCCCAGCGACGCGCCCATGAGCAGCGCGGCGAACGTCTGGCCCGATACCGGCACCGGAGAGCCGGGGATGGGAAAGCTGACCTGGGCGGCCAGGCCGGTCAGTGCCGCGCCGCCGACGATCAGGGCGAGGTCGCGCACGCGCGCGCCCGGCAGCAGGTCGGACAGTACGGCGGGCCGCCCGGCGGCCGAGGGGACAGATGCCATCGGTGATTCACTCCCTTTGCTAGCGTTCGGCCCCCATTGTTGGCAGACCTCGTTAGAGGATCCGTACAGCGGAGACCGACAAAGAAACCATGGCCGCCATAGACAGGACCCCTCCTGTCCACCCCGCACCGCACCCATTACCGTGTGCGCATGCGATCACGTCGTTCGGTACTCGCGGTGCCCGGCAGCAACCCCCGCTTCCTGGAGAAGGCCCAGACGCTCCCCGCCGACGCGGTCTTCCTCGATCTGGAGGACTCGGTCGCGCCCGCGGCCAAGCCGGAGGCGCGCAAGAACATCGTGGCCGCGCTGCGTGAGGGCGACTGGAGCGGCAAGGTGCGTACGGTGCGGGTCAACGACCTGACCACGATGTGGACGTACCGGGACGTGATCGAGGTGGTCGAGGGCGCGGGCGAGTTCCTGGACGCGATCATCCTGCCCAAGGTGCAGGACCCGACCGAGGTCGTCTGGCTGGACACGTTGCTCACCCAGATCGAGAAGACGATGGGGTTCGAGGTCGGGCGCATCGGCGTCGAGGCGCAGATCGAGAACGCGCGTGGCCTGGTGAACGTGGACGCCATCGCCGGATCGTCCGGGCGGCTGGAGACGCTGGTGTTCGGGCCGGCCGACTTCATGGCCTCGATCAACATGCGCACGCTGGTGGTGGGGGAGCAGCCGCCCGGCTACACCGAGGGCGACGCCTATCACTACATCCTCATGCGCATGCTGATGGCCGCGAGGACGCACGATCTGCAGGTCATCGACGGTCCGTACCTGCAGATCAAGGATGTCGAGGGGTACCGGCGCATCGCGCGCCGGGCGGCGGCGCTGGGGTTCGACGGCAAGTGGGTGCTGCACCCGTTGCAGGTCGAGGCGGCCAACGAGGTGTTCTCGCCGGCGCAGGACGACTACGACCACGCCGAGCTGATCCTGGAGGCGTACGAGTACTACACCACCGTGGAACGGCGCGGCGCGGTCATGCTGGGTGACGAGATGATCGACGAGGCGTCGCGGAAGATGGCGCTGGTCGTGGCGGCCAAGGGACGGGCCGCGGGGCTGCGCCGGACCACGACGTTCACACCTTGACGCCGATCGTGGTGAAGAACCAGAACGACGAGGTGAGCCAGAGGCCGACCAGCGCGGTGAAGGCCAGGCCGCCGAGGACCGGGAGGGTCCAGCCGGGCAGACCGCGCTTGGGCAGGGCCAGTAGCTTCGCGGTGAAGACGCCGTAGAAGAAGCAGCCGAGCAGTGAGTGGATCATGACTCGGGGCACGTCGTACTGCAGGCCGAGCGCGTACAGGCAGTGGAAGGCCACGGGGATGGTCAGGACGAACGCGAGCCGGCCGGACCAGCGGTGCACCGCCGGGTGGATCCGGATCTTGATCTTGCCCCACATGGACAGCGCCGAGATCACCTGGACGAAGGCCAGCACGAACGCGCCGGTCGTCAGCCAGGACTTCATCGCCAGCGCGCCGGAGAACCCGGCGGGGCCCACCGCGAAGCCGGTCGGGGTGTGGGCCCTGCCGTACACGCCGAGGGCGACCATGACCAGGCCGCCGAGCAGGAGGGGAACCAGCAGCGGGGTGAGGCCGCCGCGGCGGGGCTCGACGGCGGTCATGAGATCTCCTCGATGTCCTGCGGGTAGAGCGTGGTGTCGCCCAGGCGCACCGGAGCGTTGGGCCGGGTGGTGTCGAGGGTGGGCGCGGGGGTCTTCTTCTCCCCTTCGACGGCCAGGCCCACCTGGTAGAAGCCGTTGCCGTCCGGCCTCCTCAGCATGATCCAGCCGGCCTTGATCTGGGCGCCTCTGACCACGGCGCTCGCGCGGTAGAGGCCGGAGGGCTTCTTCACGAGCGGCGCGGAGAAGTCCCAGGTCTTGCCGCCGAGGGCCAGTTCGCCCGCGGCCTTGCCGCCGCCGAGTGCGGCGGTGACGTTCGCCTCGCCGAAGCCTTCGAGGTCGATCGCGCCGTCGGCGGCCTTGCCCTTGAACCAGGCCTCGGTCCTGCCGTCGCAGAAGTAGGCGATGGCCTTGCCGTTCCGCACGGAGATCGCGAGGAGGCCGCCCTTGACGCGGGTGGCGTAGTCGGCACGCGCCGGAGTGGGCTTCGCGGTCGCGGTTTCCGCCGGGGGTGGCGGCTCGGTGGCCGCGTCGGTGGTCGGCGCAGCGGAGGCGGCCGCGGCGGTCTCTCGGGCCGCCGGGGTCGCGGTGACGCTGGCGACACCGAGCCCGGCGAAGAGCACCGCGCCCGCCGCCAGGGTGATGACAGGTCCCAGCCTTGACATGACATGGCTCCCAGGGTCGAAACGTCTTACGCCCTCAAGAATCCGCGCGTTTCGGGAGCCCGTCTGTGAACTAATGCTCACCCGCCGGACAGAATGATGGAATGCAGGAGAACCAGATTCCGTACGGCCAGCCACATCCGCAGCCGGGTCCCTACCCGCCGCCCGCGCCGCGGCAGCCCTGGTTCCTGCCCACGCCACGCGGCGCCCGCTACGACCACCTGGCCCGCAACGGCGCCGGCGAGCTCTGGCGCCCGATCGTCGGCACACTGATGGTCGGCGTCGCCTTCTTCCTGGTGGGGCTGATCGTCCTGCTGGTGGGCACGGTCCTGTCGGTGGTCCTCGGGATGCCCCAGCCCACGAAGCCGGAGCAGCTTTTCGGCGATCCGCTGTTCGGGCTGGTGTTCCTGCTGCTGTCGATCGCGGCCGTGCTCCCGGTCGTCTACGGTACGGCGGCGCTCATCCAACGCCGCAGGCCCGGCACGCTCTCCTCGGTCGCCGGCCGGTTGCGGTGGTCGTGGATGCTCATGTGCGGCGGCGTGGCGATCCTGGCCCTGATCCTGGGACAGGTGGCCCAGCTCGCGGTGTTCGTGGTGACCGGCGAGGGGACGGACGAGGTCTTCAAGTGGGCCGGGTGGAGCGGGTTCGTCCCCGCGCTGGTGATCATTTTGCTGCTGGTGCCGTTCCAGGCGGCGACCGAGGAGTACATGTTCCGCGGGTGGTTGCTGCAGGCGTTCGGGGCGCGGCTGAACAACCCGTGGTGGGGGATCGTCATCGGGTCGGTGCTGTTCGCCTCTCTGCACGGTTACACATGGGTGGGGCTGATCGACGTGTTCAGCTTCGGGGTGGTGACCGGGTTCCTGGCGGTGCGTACCGGGGGGCTGGAGGCGCCGATCGCGATGCACGTGGTCAACAACGTCCTGGCGTTCGGGGTCAGCGCGGCGGCCGGGGAGCTGGACAAGGCGCTGGAGCAGGGGGCGGTGCCCTGGCAGGCGCTGGCGGGGACGGTGGTGCAGTTGAGCGTGTACACGCTGGGGGTGCTGTTTCTCTCGCGAAAGCGGTCAGTCAACGCTTTTTCGGGATAAATCGCAAAGTGGTGCTATGAATCTCACTAGAGAGGTCTCGCCAATCCGGGCTGGGCGTGTTGCTCTGGAATGCGTGGGTGTTGAGGGATTCCGGAGGTGATCATCTCTGTGGGATGGGGTAGAGGTACCTGCGTGCGCTAGATCGGTTTTTATGCCGACATAGGCAGCCAATGAGGACGGCATAACTGGAACGGTCCGGCCCCCCCGACGAGGAGGTGCTCCGCGTGGCCTCCGGCCCCAGCGAACCGCCCCGGCACCCGCCGGACGACGACGAGCCGCGCCCTCCGGAGGAGCCGAGAATCCGGCACACCCCGCCGGGCCCCACCGACGACCGGGCCCGCGGCGTACCGCTCGCCTCGCCCTGGGGGCTGCCTCCGTTCGCCTCGCCCACTCCCGAGGACGAACCCCCCGAACCCCCGAAGGGTCGCCGGCCCTACAGCTCGCCCACCGCGGAACCGGAGGCCGAGCCCACCCGCCGCCGCCCCCGCCGTATCGTCAGCCACCCGGACAAGCTCGTCGCCTCCGGCCCACCCCGCCCCCTCCCCACCCCGCAGGCCCCACCAGAGGCGGGGACGCCAAGCTCATCGGAGGCAGGGGCGCCGGGCCAGCCAGAGGCAGGGACGCGGGGCCCAGCGGAGGCAGGGGAGCCGGGGCCGCAAGAGGCAGGGGAGCCGGGACCGTCGGAGGTAGGGGCGTGGGAAGAGCAGAGGCCGCCTGAGGTCGCGGCGTCGTCCGAGTGGGACTCGGGCGAGGCGACCCAGCCGGGTGTGCGGGCGCGGGGGGCGCAGCCGTACCAGAACCTGCGGCCGTACCAGAACCCGCGGCCGGCCGAGCCCCAGCGGGAGGGCATGGTCCCGCCCACCTGGAGGGGCGGCGCCGAGGACGAGGTCGCCCGGTGGGGCGGCGAGGACGTGCCCGGCTACCGTGGTGCGGCTTCGGAAGACGAGCCGCTGGCCGAGGACGAGCGGGGGAGGCCGGGCCGGGACGAGCCGGTACGACGGGTGGGACGGCCGCCGGCCGGTCGGCCCACGCGGCCCGATCTGCTCGTGGCCTCCGGCCCCGACCGGCAGGGACGGCACCACCGCGGCCAGGCGCCCGCCGCGTTCCGCAGGGCCGGCCCGCTACGGCGGCGACGGCGGGTGCTCGGGCCGGTGGCGTTCGTGCTCGCCCTGGCCGTCGCCCTGAGCGCGGGCGTACTCGGGTGGCGCTGGTGGAGTTCCGGCGGGCCGGGCACCCAGACGGGCCTGCGGCTGGAGGCGGCGGCGGGACGCTCGGGCGACGAGGTGTTCACGGTGGCCGGCGCGAGCGACGGCTCCAACCAGAAGCTCAACGCCATGGCCTCGGCGGGCAAGACGGTCGTGGCCGTCGGCAGTGACACGACGAGCCCGACGCCGCGCCCGTTGTTCCTGTACTCGCAGGACAGCGGCAAGAGCTGGCGGCTCGGCACCGCGGGCGCGTCAACCAGCGCCACCGCCACCCGGGTCACCGGCGGCGCGGGCCGCTGGCTGGCGGCGGGCGGCGACGAGACCGGCGTCGAGCACGGCCTGTGGACCAGCACCGACGGCGCCGCCTGGACCGCCGTCGAGCCCGCGGCCCTGGACGACGCCTTCAGGAAGGGCGACTACGTCCACGACATCGCGCGGACAGCCTCCGGGTTCGTGGCGGCCGGCCGTACCGCGAGAGAGGACGGCTCGACCGGGCCCGCGGCGTGGCAGTCGCCGGACGGGAGGAGCTGGCAGCGCGTCGACCTGCGCGGGCTTGAGGCGGGTGAGTTCCGCGCGGTCGTGGCGCGCGGCGACACCGTGCTGGCGCTCGCGCAACCGGTGCAGGGTGAGGGCTCGCGCGTGGTGCGCTCGGTGGACGGCGGCCTCACCTGGCAGGCGACCGGCTTCCAGCTTCCCGAGGCGGAACCGAGGGCGGGCTCGCTGGCGGTGCTGGGGAAACAGTTCGTGCTGGTGCCGATCAGGCGCCCGCCGGTCGGCGGCGAGGTGCGGGTCTACTGCTCGCCCAGCGGCGCCGACTGGGGCCAGTGCGGCACGATCAACCTCGGCGGCCGGAGTCCGGGCGTCGAGACCACCATCTCGTACGGCGGCGGCGTCGCGGTGATCAGCCCGGACGGGCCGGACAAGTACACGGTGCTGGCCACCACCAACGCCCGTGCCTGGACCAAGCGCGCCGACCTCGGCAACCTGGCCGGCGCCTCGCTGCGCGGCTTCACCATGACCGACACCGGGCTCCTGTTCGGCGGCGGGGACCAGGCGGCCGCGGACGTGGGCAACCAGCTCGTGCTGATGTCCGCCCCGGCCAAGGGCAGGGCTTCGCGCGTACCGCTGGCCGGGATCGAGGGGTTGTCGCGGATCGCCCGTGAGACGACCCGCCTGGCCGCCGCCAAGGGCCAGTACGTCGCGGTCGGCGCGGCCTCGGGCGACGCCGGCGTCTGGACCAGCAAGGACTGGCAGAACTGGACCTCGACCAGCCTCGGCGGCCCACGCCGTCAGATGCTCAACGACGTCGTGTACGGCCGGCGCGGCTGGCTGGCCGCCGGCGCCACCGAATCGGGCACCTCGGCCACCGACCCGCTGATCGTGACCAGCGCCGACGGCCGTACCTGGAAGCAGGCGCCCGCGCCCGCCAGAGCCGACGGCCACACCTACCTGGACGTGCAGTCGGTCGCCGCCGGCGACAAGGGCTACATCCTGGCCGGCGAGGACCGGGGACCGAGCTCGGCGGGCGCGGCCATCTGGTTCACGCCCGACCTGCGCAAGTTCACCAGAAGCCAGAAGCTGCCCCAGGGCGGCGCCGGGGTGCGCATCTTCGACCTGGCGGCCACCCCGGACGGCTATGCGGCCGTGGGCAGCTCGGGCATGGGCGAGCAGGAGAGCGCGGTCGTCTGGACGTCGAAGGACGGGCTCAACTGGACCCCGCGCAAGCGCCCGACGCCGCCGGACGCGTCCTCGGCGGGGCTGCGGCAGGTGGTGGCCTTCGGCGACATGCTGGTGGCGACCGGTACGGCGCAGCTCGGCGGGACGTCCAGGGCGTTCGCCGCCTCCTCGGAGGACGGCGGCGCGAGCTGGCGGTACGCGTGGCTGCCGGCCGAGCGGGCGGCGGCGGTCCACGACCTGGCGGCCGGTGAGAACGGCCTGGTGGCGGTGGGCTGGCACGGTCAGCCCGGCGGGGCGGACAGCGCCGCGTGGATCTCGGCCGACGGGCTGACCTGGGCCAGGCAGGACCTCAAGGACCCGCGGCTCCTGGGGGACGGCATGCAGTGGCTGGCGGCGGTCACGACCAGCGGCGCTCAGGTGGTGGCTTTGGGCCGTTCGACCACGTACACGGCCGACCACCTGACCCTGTGGACGTTCCGCCTGGCCGGTTAGGTCATCGGGGGAGGACGTTCCACGAGGTCAGGGTGGCCAGGAGGCCGTCGGTCAGCGGGAGGACGGCGAGGTCGGCGGCGGCGCACCAGCGGGCGTCCTTGGCGTCGTCGCCGGGGGTGAGTGCGCCGCCGGTGGGGGTGGCGAGGTAGTCGCGGATCTCGTAGACGGTCCGCCCGGGGCCCGGCCGGTCGACGGCGCCGGTCAGCGGGCCTGGGGTGATGGTGAGGCCGGTTTCCTCGCGGATCTCGCGGATGAGGGCGTCGTGGTCGGTCTCGCCGGGGTGGACGCGGCCGCCGGGCAACGACCACAGGCCTTCGCCCGGTGGGTGGCCGCGCTGGATGAGCAGCAGGCGTCCAAACTCATCGAAAATTATCGCTCCGACACAATTTACGCGCACAACTCCAAGATTACGACGGGATAACGGCCTGTGCTCTTGACTGGACCGTGCCCGACGACGCACCGTGGGTAGCTGTGAGAGCGGCTCCAACGTGTCCACGGTGTTTTGGCCCGCTTCATGCGCCCAGTGTGTGGTCGAGCGCCTGGCGGTGCGCCGCGCACGGGGACGTCCTGCCCTACCAGCCGCCGTGGCAGCCGTCCGCCGGCGCGGCGGACGAACTGCGCAAGTCATCCAGGGTGCCGGTGTGGCTGCCGTGGCCGCTGCCGCCCGGGTGGCTGGTCACGGGGTTCGCCGAGGCGGGTGACGACCGTAGCGGCGGGCGGGCCAGCGTCGTGGCGCTCGGCGGCCCGTCGGTGACGAGCGGCCCCGCCGACCTGCTGGTCATCGCCGAGGAGCCGGGAGTGGGCCTGGGCGCCGCCTTCGCCGGCCTGGACGGCCCCGACCCCGGCGAGGGCTTCGACTCCGGCCCGCCGAACGCCAAGATCGACGTGCTCGGCCATCCGAGCGCCCTGTGGTGCGTGAACGGCGCCGCCGACCGGGCCGTCTACGCCGGTGAGGCCATGGGCAACTGGCTGTGGACCATCGCCTGGCCCGCGGAGGCCGGCTGCCTGATCGCGCTGCTGCAGCTCAGCCTGCGCGACCTGCGCGAGCATGACCTCGACCTGCCCTTCGGTGCTTTCTCCCCGCGCCTGGAAGACTAGGATCGGCAGCACTTCCCCCAACCGGCAGTTGGGGGCGCGGTGTCCGGCACCAGGTTCTTCGTCGAGGCGTTCGTGACGATGTTCGTCATCATGGACCCGCCCGGCGTGATCCCCCTCTTCCTCGCCTACACCAGCGGACGCTCCCCGCTGGAGCGCCGGCGCATCGCCTGGCAGGCCGCGGTGACCGCCTTCTGCCTGATCGTGGTCTTCGCGGTGTTCGGGCAGGCGATCCTGGCGTACCTGCACGTCGAGGTCGCCGCCATGCAGATCGCCGGCGGCCTGCTGCTCCTCCTGGTCGCCCTGGAGCTGCTGCGCGGGGTCTCCCAGCCGTCGAGCGAGAGCATGCGCTCGAACGTCAACGTGGCGCTCGTGCCGCTGGGCACACCCCTGCTGGCCGGGCCGGGCGCGATCGTGGCGACCATCGTCTTCGCCCAGCAGGCGGGGAGCCGGCCGGGCGGCATCCTCGCGCTCGGGCTGGCGATCGCGGCGGTGCATCTGGTGCTGTGGGTGTTCATGCGGTTCTCGGTGAGCATCATCCGCGTCATCAAGGAGAACGGGGTGGAGCTGGTGACCAGGATCGCCGGCCTGCTGCTGTCTGCGCTGGCGGTGCAGCTCATCATCAACGCGATCAGGTCATTGCTGGCTTGACAGGAGATCCGAACAGGCGGGACACGGCGTACTGGAAGAAAACTCAGTATTGTTCGTGGCGTGACAGCGCGTATCGAGCGAGTGGTGACCGAGGGCGTCGTCGACGTCGACGGCGTGGAGTACAAGGTCGAGAACAACACGTGGATCGTGGGTGACGACGACGAGGTGATCGTCGTCGATCCCGCACGGGACGCGGAGAAGATTCTCGAGCAGGTCGGCGAACGGGAGGTGCTGGCCGTCATCTGCACGCACGGCCTGCCCGACCACGTCGGCGCGGCGATCGAGGTGGCCAGCAGAGACGAGGCCGTCGTCGCGCTGCACCCCAAGGACAAGCCGCTGTGGCGGGAGACCTGGTCGGAGACCTGGCCGGACATCGACATGGAGGACGACGGCATCTTCGGTGTCGCCGACGTCCAGCTCGACGTCATGGAGACGCCCGGCGTCACCCCCGGTGGCGTCTCGCTGTACTGCGAGGCGCTCGAAGTGGTCTTCAGCGGCAAGTCGCTGCAGGCCGACGGCCCCGGCAAGCTGGCCGGGGAGTATCCGCGGCTGGCCGACCAGCTGACCGCGATCGGCGGGCGGCTGTTCACGCTGCCGCATGCCACGCGCATCCTGGCCAACCACGGTGACGAGGTCACCGTCGGCGACCTGGAGCCCCACTTCGACGACTGGGTCTCCGGCTCGCTCACGCGGGTCGAGACCGGCGAGGCGCCGGCCGAGGGGCCGCTGACCGACGCGTCCAAGATCGCCGGGATCAAGCTCAACCCGGACAAGTGAGCGTGTACGACCAGCTTCCGCTCGAAGGGATGCCGCGGCGGCTCTACTCGTGCACGCCGTCGCGGCTCAACACGTGGCTCGACTGCCGCCGCCGCTACCGGTTCACCTATCTTGACCGGCCGCAGCCGGCCAAGGGGCCCGCCTGGGCGCACAACTCCGTGGGCGCCAGCGTGCACAACGCGCTGGCGGGGTGGTGGCGGGAGCCGTACGAGCGCAGGACGCCGCTGACGGCGGCGATCCTGCTCACCAACGGGTGGATCACCGAGGGTTTCAGGGACGGCGAGCAGTCGGCGCAGTGGCTCGGCCGGGCCCGCGACCTCGTTTCCGGATATGTCGCCACGCTGGACCCATCGGATGATCCGGTGGGGGTTGAGCGCACCGTCGCCACGCGGACCAAGGTCATCGCGGTCTCCGGCCGGATCGACCGCCTCGACCGGCGCGGTGACGAACTCGTCGTGGTCGACTACAAGACCGGCCGCCGCCCTCTCACCCAGGACGACGCGCGGTCCTCGCTCGCGCTGGCCATCTACGCGATCGCGGCGTCCAGGATGATGCGCACCCCGTGCTACTCGGTCGAACTCCACCACCTGCCGACCGGCGAGATCGTCGAGTGGCGCCACACGGACGACACGCTGCGCCGCCACCTGTCGCGGGCCGAGGAGATGGCCGTCGAGGCCGCCGACGCCGACGAGCGCTACCGTGCGGCCCTTTCCGACGTCCCGGCGCCGCGTTCTGGCTCTGGCTCCGGTGCCGGTACGGCCGGCCGTACCGCACCCAGGGCCCCGCGGCCCGAGTCCGGCGGCCCGCTCCAGCCCGCCACCGGTGGGCAGAAGACAGTGGTGTCGGCGGAACTGGACGACCTGTTCGCGCCGAGCCCGGGGCCGATCTGCGGCTGGTGCGACTTCCGCCGCCACTGCCCCGAGGGTCAGGCGGCGGCACAGGAACGCCGTCCCTGGGACGGCCTCGCCGACTGACCCGCGCGGAGACCAAGGCCGTGTGCTGGGTGACTGGGCGATCGCCTGTCGGTGGGACAGGGTAGACATCCGATGATGACCGCGCGTTGAGGGCCTTTTGGCGGGATCGGGTGAAATTTCGGGCGATAGATCCGATCACAGGGATTGACGGAACGCCTCTGCCGAAGTCAGATCGTGGGTAACCCCCCGTTTCGCACGGAAGGCAGGTGCACATGGCTCAGCCCAAGGACCCCGGCAAGAAGCAGCCGCCGAGGACCCACTCCAAGAAGGTCCGCACCCGCGGCGAGGAGACCACCTGGCACAAGCCCGACTACCAGGTCGTCGAGGCGTCGATGGAGATGTCCGCTTACTTCCTCGCCACCAGGTAACCGGACGCCATGCGCCTGCAGGTGCTCGGCACCGCCGCGGGCGGCGGCGTACCCCAGTGGAACTGCGCGTGTCCCGGTTGCGCCGGGGCACGCGCACACCCCGCCTGGCGCCGCCGTCACGCCAGCCTGGCCGTCCAGCTCCCCGGCCGTGTCGCCGTCGTCAACGCCACCCCGGACATCGCCGCGCAGATCGAGGACTGCCCCTGGTCGGCGCCCGACCGCGACCACGCGCCGCTCGTGGTGCTCACCGACGCCGAACTCGACCACACGCTCGGGCTCCTGCGGCTGCGCGAGGCCGCCTCCCTGGACGTCGCCGCCACTCTCCCGGTACGGCGGGCGCTGCGCCCGTTCGAGGAGATCCTGCGCCCATATGCCCCCATCCGCTGGCACTCCATGGACACCATCGCCGAACCCATCCCGGTCTCCGCCAAACGCCCCCGCTACGCCGCCGCCGAAGAAGCGGACGGCGCGTGGGTCTCGGCACTGAGGTTCACCGACGGCACGTCGAACGTCGTGTACGCGCCCGCCATGGGAGTGTGGACACCGGAGCTGGACACCGCGTTCAGGGACGCCGACTGCGTGATCATCGATGGTACGTTCTGGGACGACGAGGAGCCGCGCCGTACCGGCATATCCAGCAAAACGGCGACCGGCATGGGGCACCTCCCGATCGAGGACACCATGGAACGCCTCGCCGCGCTGCCCGGCCGCTGCCTGTACACCCATCTCAACAACACCAACCCCCTCGTCGACCCGGACGCGCTCCACCACAAGGTGCTGGCCGAGCTGGGCGTCGAGGTGGCCGCCGACGGAATGGTGATCGAGCTGTGAACTCCTTCGAGGCCGAGCTCCGGGCGGTGCCCGAGCAGCGCTACCACCACCTGCACCCGTTCAACCTGCGGATGCACGCGGGCGAGCTGTCCCGGGAGGAGCTGCGCGGCTGGATCCTGAACCGCTTCCACTACCAGCGCCACATCCCCATCAAAGACGCCCACATCCTCGCCAAGCTGCCCACCTCGGACCTGCGCCGCACGTGGCTGCGCCGTATCCAGGACCACGACGGCAAGGCTCCCGGAGAAGGCGGGATCGAACGCTGGCTCCGTCTCGGCGAAGCGGCCGGACTCGACCGCAAGGAGCTGCTGTCGGGCGAAGGCGTCCTTCCCGGGGTACGGCTCGCCGTCGACGGCTACGTCAACCTGTGCCGCCACGGCACCCTGCTGGAGGCGGTCGCCGCATCGCTGACCGAACTGTTCGCCCCCGACCTGATGCGCACCAGGATCGCCGCCTTCGAGAAGCACTACCCGTGGATCGACGCCGACGGCCTGCGCTACTTCCAGATCCGCGTCCAGCAGGGCCGCCAGGACAGCGGAGAAGCCCTGGCGCTGGTGCTCGACTGGGCGCGCAGCCGTACGGACGAGGAGAAGGCGGTCGCGGCGCTGCGCTTCAAGTGCGACGTCCTGTGGGCGCTGCTGGACGCGGTGGACGGAGCCTACCGATGACCGACTGGCGCCCCGCCCTGTCCCGCTCGGCCATGCTGCGTCACTGTCCGGTACGGCAGGCCGAACTGCTCATCGTGCCCGAACGGATCGTGGTCCTGAACGACGAGGCGGCCGAGATCGTCGGCCTGTGCGACGGCAAGCGGACCGTGGCGGAGATCGTCGCGGAGTTTCCTGTGGAGGCGGGGGAGGACGTGACCGAGTTCCTGGACCGGGTCCACGCCGAGGGATGGCTCCAATGACCCGGCCCACCTCCCGCCCGCCTCTCCCCGGTCCGGCTGCCTCTGTCCTACCCGCCTCCGCTTCGGGGCCGAAGGAGGTGGCGCCGCCCTGGGCCATGCTGGCGGAGCTGACCCATGGGTGTCCGTTGCGGTGTCCGTACTGTTCCAACCCCACCGAGCTGGTGGCCAGGGCGGCGGAGCTGGAGACCGGGGAGTGGGCCCGGGTGTTCGAGGAGGCCGCGGCCCTGGGGGTCGTGCACGCGCACCTGTCCGGCGGCGAGCCGCTGCTGCGGCGGGATCTGGTGGAGATCGTCGGGGCGGCGCGCGGGGCCGGGGTGTTCACGCAGCTGGTGACCAGCGGTGTCGGGCTGGCGGGGCGGCGGGTGGCGGAGCTGGCCGAGGCCGGACTGCACAGCGTGCAACTGTCGGTGCAGGCGGCTCAGCCGGACGAGTCCGACCGGATCGCCGGGCGCAGGAGCTTCATGGCCAAGGAGCTGGCGGCGGCGGCCGTGGTGGAGGCGGGGCTGCCGCTGGGTGTCAACGTGGTGCTGCACCGGCACAACCTCGACCGGATCGAGGACCTGATCGAGCTGGGCATCGCCTGGGGCGCGGAGCGGATCGAGCTGGCCAACACGCAGTTCTACGGGTGGGGGCTGCTCAACAGGGAGGCGCTCCTGCCGACAAGGGACCAGCTTTCCCGCGCCGAGTCGATAGTCACGAAATATCGGGAAAAGACGGGCGTGGAGTTGATCTGGGTTGTTCCGGATTACTTCGACGGGGTGCCCAAGCCTTGCATGGGCGGGTGGGGGGCCATCTCGATCACCGTGGCGCCCGACGGGCGGGTTCTGCCCTGTCCCGCCGCCTATGATCTGCCGCTCGACCTGCCCAATGTCCGCGAGCATGCCCTGAGCTGGATCTGGGAGCACTCCGCCGCGTTCAACGCCTACCGCGGCACCGCCTGGATGGCCGAGCCGTGCGCGAGCTGCCCGCGCAAGGAGCTCGACTTCGGCGGCTGCCGCTGCCAGACGTACGCGCTGACCGGCGACGCCGCCAGGACCGACCCGGCCTGCAGCCTCTCGCCCGACCACCACCTGATCACCCGGCTGAGCGCCAAGGAGAAGCCGTTCGTCTACCGGGAGCTCAAGCGGCCGCCCAGCGCCGCGGATCCGTCAGGCCCTTGAGCCCTTTGCGCACGTCGTAGCCGAGTACGCCGAGCCGGTCGCGCGAGGCGTGCAGCATCCGCCGGGTCGACGGCATGAACGCGCGGTCGTGCACCGGCTCCGGCAACGCGTTCATGGCCAGGCTGAACGCCCGCAGCCCCGCGGTCACCGCCGCCTGCGGCGCCTCGGGCAGCGTGCGGTACATGCTCCGTGCCCACGACGGCAGCGTGTAGTAGCACAGGGCGCCGAAGGGGAAGTAGACCGGCTTGCCCGGTGAGAGCATCCGCATCTCCTTGGGCAGCCGGGGCCAGAGCAGGAAGCGTACGGTGGCGGCCGACTCCTCGATCACGCGCAGCTTGGGGCGGATCTCCTTGAAGTAGGCGGCCATCTCCGCCTGCGAGCCGGGCACGTCCTCCGGGTGCAGGCCGACGTAGGCGGCGCTCTTGCGCTGTTCGCGGAGGTACTGGTCGGCTTGGCGGTCGGTGAGGGCGAGGCCACCCCGCCGTACCACCTCAAGGTAGGACGAGACCTCCGCGCAGTGCACCCAGAGCAGCAACTCGGGGTCGTCCACGCGGTGCGTGCGGCCCTCGTCGGTGATGCGCAGCGAGCGGTGGATGTCGCGCACGCGGCGGCCGATCGCGTCGGCCTCGGCCGGGGTGCCGAACGTGGTGCGGCCGACGAAGTCCGCGGTGCGGCGCAGGCGGCCGAAGGGGTCGTCCTGGAAGTTGGAGTTCTGCCAGACGCCGCGCATGGCCAGCGGGTGGAGCGCCTGGAGCATGAGCCCGCGTACGCCGCCCACCCACATGCACCGGTCGAGGTGGACCTGCCAGGTGGCGCTCTGCGGCCGCTGGACGACGGTCTCTTCGATGCTCGCCATAGTAAGTAGATAATTACATGGCATTGGATCCTATGTCCAAGATGCCGACTCGGCGGCGTTCCAGAACCTCACGAGGGCCTGCGCGGTCGTCTCCGGGGCCTCCACGGAGGGGGAGTGGACCGCGCCCGGCACCACCATGCGCTCCGCGCCGAGCCTGGCCGCCATGTGACGCTGGACGTCCGCGGGCCAGCCGTCGTCGTGCTCGCCGAACAGCACGAGGGTCGGCACCTCGATCTGGCGCAGTTCCTCGGTGCGGTCGTGCATGGACAGCACCTCCTCGGCCATCCGTGCCAGGCCCGTCGGCGAGTTGGCCAGCAGCCGCTTGCGCAGGAACGTCACGATCTCGTCGGGAACGCCGTTGGCCAGCGCCTCGGGTTCGATCCTGGTGTGCCAGATGTGTTCGAGACCGTGCTCGGGGAGATCCTTCATGATCTTGCGGCCGTTGTGGGCGCGCTGCCCGGTGATCGCCGAGGGGCCCGAGCTCATGAGCGTGAACGAGGCGAACTTGGTCCGCCCGTCGATCACCGCCTCGCGCGCCACCAGGCCGCCGAAGGAGTGGCCGACCAGGTGGACCGGCTCGCCATGGCCGATCGCCTGCGCGATGGCGTCGACGTCGGCGCCGAGCGCGCCGCAGGTGTAGGCCTCGGGGTCGTCGGGGCCCGGCGTCTCGTACTGCCCGCGAAGGTCGATCGCCAGCACCCGGCGGCCCGACTGCGCCAGCGTCTGCATGACCGCGATGAAGTCTTCCTTGCTCCCGGTCAGCCCTGGCACCAGCAGCGCCGGCCAGCGCTCCACGACGCCGCTCACCGGTAGTGCCTCCAGGGCCGCGAACGCGCCCAGCGGCGTCTCGATGCGCTGCGGGGCGACGCCAGGTGGCAGGTTGAGGAATCGCGGCGTACTCACGTGGGGCAACAATACCCAGAGGTCAAGGCGACAACACCGGCTAACCCGGTACGCCGGTGCGAGTTCTGGGGAGTTGTGAGGTATGAGCAAGGTTGAGATCCGGCCCGCGGACTCGTGGGCGGACGAGGAGAGCGTCTTCGGGCCCAACGGGGCGTACGGCGGGGTGGCGCTGGCGCCCCGCGAGGACTACACCCGGCTGGCCCGCTCACCGGTCACGAAACCCCGACCCGCCCGGTCGTGCGCATCACCCTGACCTCACCCGACACAGTCCGTGTCGCGGTCGGGCACCTTCGGGCACCCCTTGGGCAACGAGGGCAACGTGTCGACCCACGTGGCCCCCTGGAACAGGACGGCGTTGACGACCCGCCCGGACGCCTCGGTCTCCTGCCGGGCGAGCACCTGCCCGTTCTCCTCGGAGACGATGAGCCGCGTGCCGCCCATCGCGAGCGCCGCGCCCGGCCGGCCGCCGGCGTCGGTGACGCGGCCGAGCCCGCGCACGCCCGGCAGGCCCTCCAGCATCTGGTACAGCGCCGCCCGCGTCCCGCCGGAGATCGGCGTCTCCAGCAGATCCAGCGACAGGCTCCACAACCACCCTTCCCTGGTCGGCAGCGAGGCGCCCTTCGGAGCGGGCGGCCAGTCCTTCATCCTCTCCTGGTAGGCGGGCCAGAGGGCGAGCAGCCGCTCCCGCAGCGCCCCCGGCTCCACGGGCAACTCCGCCAGCCGGCTCAGCGGCAGCGTCAGCCCGCTGTCGTCCAGCGGCCACAGGCTCGGCATCGCGGTGTAGCGGTGGCGGCCCTGGGGGGAGGTGTCGTTCTCGCAGTCGGTGTCGTCACCGCACAACCGGGGGGAGCCCACAGCACGCCAGGCAGCGGCGTCCTTCGCGGTCAGCGGCCGGGTGTGCAGGCCGGTCAGGGCCAGCAACTGGAACGCGGCCGGATCCCTGGGCAGGAACCGCTCCGTCCTGGAGCTGACCGTGACCCGGTACCGTCCCGTGCTCTCCTCCGAGGAGATCAGCGTCGTGACCCTCCAGTAGTTCCCCTCGGGGACGGGGGCCTGCCGCCGGGCCGCTTCAGCCGCGACGTCCAGCGTTCCCGCCGGCGTGGCGGTCGTCTCGCGCGCGTCCATCCACAGCCTGGGGACCGCCACCACCGCGGCCACCACGACCGCGACCGCCACCACCGCCGTCCACCTGGCCCCGCGCCTTCTGCCGGGAACCCGTACCCCGCCGCCCGGGACCGGGTCGAGATCGTCCGGCCTGGCCTCGGCCAGCGTCCGCATCACCGTCCGCCGCACGTTTCCTCCTCCTTCGCAACGAGCAGAGCCGCCTCCAAGCGCCGCCTGGCCCGATGCAGCCGGACGAAGAAGGCTGAGACCGAGCACCCCACCACCCGGGCCGCCTGCGCCGACGACAGCCCGTGCCACGAGACGAGCGTGAGCAGTTCCTTGTCCTCGTCGCTCAGCTCGACCAGGGCGGACAGGACCGCGGAGCGCCGCGCCACCTCGTCGGCCACGTCGCCGGTGACCTCCTTGGCCCAGCCGCGCAGCGCGTTCTCCAGCGCGGCCTGGCGCACCTCGTCGCGGTAGAGCTCGCGCGTGACGTTCCGCGCGACCCCCAGCAGCCACGGGAGCACCGCGCGCCGGGGAATGTCGGCGCGGCGCCGCCAGGCCACCGCGAATGTCTCGCTCACCACCTCTTCCGCCAGCTGACGCCCGCACCGGCTCACCGCGTAGGCGAACACTCTGGGATGCGTGGCGTCGTAGAGAGCGGCGAACTCCTTCTCATCCAGCACCTGCGCCCTTTCGACGTCGTTCACCGGGTAATGACGGGAGCGGGGCGGTTCTTACCGGCGGCGGAAGCCGTACAGGAAAGAAAAAAGGCGCGCGTCCCGGAAGGACGCGCGCCTGGGATCGGCGGTGAGGCTAGCCTGCCCGGCGGCGGTTGTTGCCGCCGCCACCACCGCCACCACGCGGGGAGCGGTTGCCGCGGCGCTGGGCCTGGCGCTCCGAGGCCGCGGACGGGGCGATGTCGTCGTCGTCCGTGGCCAGGTCGGGTGACTGGAAGATCACCGTGAACGGGTTGGGCGGGATGATGCGCTCGTGCTCCACACGGACCTCCTGCACGCGCTCGGGCGCGCGCTCCGGTGCCCGCTCGGGCTCCGGCTCGGGCTCTTGCGCCTGCTCCACGACGGGGCGGGCCTGGGTGAGCGCGCTGCCGATGGCCTCGGCCGCACCCCCACGGGCGCGGGTACGGCGAGCGGGCCTGACGGCCTCCTCCACCTCGGCGAGTACGTCACCGGCGACCGGCTCGGCGGCCACGGCGGCGATCTCGTCGTGAGAGATGATGGCCGGAGTCTCCTCGCTCCTGCGCGGCCGGCGGCGCCTGTCCATGCTCTCGCCCTCCACGATCTGCACAGTCTCCACGGTCTCCGCGACCTCGGTGGTCTCCTCGGCCGAACGGCCGGCCCGCGTGCGACGGCGCTGGCGCGGCGCGCGGGGCGGGCGCTCTTCGCGCTCGTCCTTGCGGCCGTCACGCTCGTCCTTGCGACGGCTTCTGAGGCGGGACTTCCCGATCTCGCCCAGGTCTTCGAGCTGCTCGGCCGCGAGGCCGGCCCGGGAGCGGCTGGCGTGGGGCAGCACGCCCTTGGTGCCCTCGGGGATGCTCAGCTCGGTGAAGACGTGGGGTGAGGTGGAGTAGGTCTCCTCGGGCTCGGCGAAGTCGAGTCCGAGCATGTTGTTGATCATCTTCCAGCGGGTCAGCTCCTCCCACTCGACGAACGTGACCGAGATGCCCGTCTTGCCCGCGCGGCCGGTACGGCCGACGCGGTGGACATAGGTCTTGTCGTCGGTGGGGGCGTCGTAGTTGACCACGTGGGTGACGTCGTCGATGTCGATGCCACGCGCGGCCACGTCGGTGGCCACCAGGACGTCGATCTTGCCGTTGCGGAAGGCGCGCAGCGCCTGCTCGCGCTGGCCCTGGCCCAGGTCGCCGTGTACGGCCGCCACCGCGAAACCGCGGGTGTCGAGCTGCTCGGCGACCATGTCGCAGGCGCGCTTGGTCTCACAGAAGACCATGGTCAGACCGCGGCCGTCCGCCTGCAGCAGGCGGGCGACGATCTCGATCTTGTCCATGCGGTGCACGCGCCAGACGAGCTGGCGTACCTGCGGCGTGGTCTCGCCCTCGCCGGAGTCGTGCTCGGCGCGGACGTGGGTGGGCCGGTTGAGGTACTTGCGCGACAAGGCGACGATCTCGCCGGGCATGGTCGCGGAGAACAGCATCGTCTGCCGCTCGTCCGGGATCAGCTTGAAGATGCGCTCGATGTCGGGCAGGAAGCCCAGGTCGAGCATGCGGTCGGCCTCGTCCAGGACCAGCGAGCCGATCTGGCTGAGGTCGAGGTGCTTCTGCTTGACGAGGTCGAGCAGCCGGCCGGGGGTGCCGACGATGACGTCGACGCCGGCCTTCAGGGCCTCGATCTGCGGCTCGTACGCGCGCCCGCCGTACACGGTGAGCACGCGGGAGCCGAGCTTGCCCGCGGCGGTCACGAGGTCCTCGCTGACCTGGATGGCCAGCTCGCGGGTGGGCACGACGACGAGGCCGCGCGGCTTCTTGCGGTTCTTGCGCGGCTTGCCGATGCTCTGCAGCATCGCGATGCCGAACGCGTAGGTCTTGCCGGTGCCCGTACGGGCCTGGCCGATGACGTCCTGGCCGCTCAGTGCGAGCGGAAGCGCCATCTCCTGAATCGGGAACGGTTGGATGATGCCCTCGGTCTCGAGCGCATCAGCGATCTCTGGTGTGACTCCGAGGTCTCGGAAAGTCGTCAGCGTGGCCTGCCTCAGTCTCAAATGAAGGCGGGCCTGCCGGGACCAGCGGGTCGGTAACCAGGGTCCTCGCGGTAGAGCCAGCCCTCTCGCGTCATCGCGACCGCAGGCCCGGGGAGCGGGGAGCATCGGGAGAGAACCCCCCGAATTCACACAGTGCGGTCGCACTTTCACAGAGCAGTGTACTCGATACCACAACGCTGGCCGAGTTTGCGGATGTTCCCGAAGTACGCTGCCTTTCATGAATGAGTCCCTTGGTGTCGCGGATCTCCTTGGTGTACTGGCCTATGCGGAGTTGAGCGCCTTCCTGCAACTCACCGAAGATGCCGGGCAGTTCGCACCGACACTGAGCGACCGGGCCGCGCTGAGCGAGCTCGCCGTGTCCGAGTTCGGACACTTCCAGCTCGTCCGCGACAAGCTCATCGAACTCGGCGCCGACCCCGACCTGGCCATGGCGCCCTTCGTCGAGGCCCTGGACGGCTGGCACACCCAGACCCGGCCGGGCGACTGGCTGGAGGCGCTGGTCAAGGCGTACGTGGGCACCGGTATCGCCCTGGACTTCTACCGCGAGGCCGCCCGCCACCTGGACCCGTCGATCGCCCGGCTGGTCGACGAGGTCGTCGCCGACCAGGAGCGCTCGGAGTTCGCCGTCGAGCGGGTACGCGCCGCCGTCGCCGCCGACCCGTCGGTCGCGGGCAAGCTCGCCCTGTGGGCCCGTCGCCTGGTCGGCGAGGCTCTCAGCCAGGGCCAGCGGGTGGCCGCCGCCCGTCCGGAGCTGGCGCAGCTGCTCGTCGAGGCCGTGGCCGACGACCAGGCGGAGATCTCCCGCCTGTTCGCCCGCCTGACCGAGCAGCACGGCAAGCGGATGGCCGCCCTGGGCATCTGATCCTGCGCTTAGGGCGGCGCGAGGGTATGAAACGGTTGTACCGTGCGGTCATGAGGGCCACGCGCCGCTACGGCAGCTGCTTGACCAGATGCGCGCAGAACCACTGGACCGCACGACCCGTGATGCGCCGTCAGAGTGCCCAGTGCCCCGCTGTGGACCTACGACATGCGCCCCTGCCGCGACGGCGCGGCCGCTGGTGCCGATGGCGCCCGTGACGTGTGGGAGGCGGTGAGCCGCCCCCCACACGGACGGTGGAGGACCAATCGGTTAGAGCGTGCCGCCGAAGCCGACCGGGCGCTGCTCGTCCTCGCCGATCTCGACGAAGCCGAGCGCGGCCACGGGGACTATGACGCGCCTGCCCTTCGCGTCGGTGAGGGCGAAGACGCCACGCTCGGCGGCCAGGGCGTTTCTGATCTCGTCTTCCACCTGTTCGGCGGTGAGGTCGGTTTCGACAACGATCTCACGGTGTACGGAACGTACGCCGATCTTGACTTCCATCGTGGTGCTCCCTTTCGACGGGCCTGGGTCCATCGTCGTCGCTCCGCTCCACGGAAACGCCGGTAATCGCGCCCAGCGAACGGGTTACGCCGTACGCGGAAAACTCCACGCCGTACGGGACACGTCGCCGCGGTCCTACGTCGTGCGGGGGAAACCGCTGATTCCGCGCCAGGCCAGCCGCGCCATCAGCTGCTCGGCGGCGTCCTTGGGGATCGAGCCGTGCGTGGTCACCCAGTAGCGGGCGCTGACCTCGGCCATGCCCACCAGGCCGACGCCCAGCAGGTGCGCCTCCTCGCTGGAGCAGCCCGTGTCCTCCTGGATCACGGCGCTGACCATCTCCGCGCACTCGCGCAGCGAGCGCTCCACCCGCTGGCGGACCGGGGCCACGTTGCGCAGGTCGGACTCGAAGACCAGCCGGAACGCCTCACCCTGGCTGGAGACGAAGTCGAAGAAGGCGCTGAAGGTGGCCTGCACGCGCAGTTTGTTCTCGTGGGTGGAGGCCAGGGCCTCGCGGCAGCGGCCCACCATGTCGTCGACGTGGAGGTCGAGCAGCGCGAGGTACAGCTCCAGCTTGCCGGGGAAGTGCTGGTAGAGCACCGGCTTGCTGACGCCCGCCCGATCGGCGATCTCGTCCATGGCGGCCGCGTGGTAGCCGTTCTCGACGAACACTTCCTGCGCGGCGCTGAGCAGCTGCCGGCGGCGGGCGAGTCGGGGCAGCCGGGTGCCCCGGGGCTTGGCGTCCGGGGTAGCGGTCACGCGCGTCTCCAGTGGTCTTCGAACATCCGGGTTGGGACATCCTACGTGCGGGTAACCGCCCCGCGGGCGCTGGCGTCAGCGATAGTCGTCGTCATCGTCGTAGGTGACGACGCGGTCCTGCTCGGCGGCGTCTCCCGGGTCGACGTCGATCGGGTACTCCCCGCGCCGGTCGTTGCCCGCCTCGTCGCGCAGCCGGCGGCGCTGTTCGGCGGCGTCGGCCTCCGGCGCCTCCGGCGAAAGCTCGTCATCCTCGTCGAAGGGGAGGTCGTCCCCACGTACGTCCATCTCCGACATCTCAGGTCCCCTTTTCCTGTGTGGACGGATCCAGCCTACGCTCAGGTGAAAAGGTCGCCATGTTCCTCCACGCGGGCGAGTACGTCGGCTGAGGTGAACATCAGGTCGTCCGGGCTTTCGCAGGCTTCGACCTCCGGCCACAGCAGCGGTGTCGAGACCGTCGGGCGCTGCCTGGCGCGCAGGGAGTACGGCGCGACGGTGGTCTTGGCCGGGTTGTTCTGGCTCCAGTCGATGAAGACCTTGCCGGGCCTGGCCTTCCTGGTCATCACGCTGACCACGAGCTTGGGCGCCTCCTTCTCCAGGAGCCTGGCCAGGTCCTTGGCGTAGGCCGAGGGCTCCTGCCTGCCGTCCCACGCGGCGTACAGCTGCATGCCCTTGTTCCCGCTGGTCTTGGGACGGGCGGTGAGGCCGTCGGCGGCGAGCACCTCGCGCAGCATGAGCGCCACCCGGCAACACTCGACGATCGTGGCCGGGGGGCCCGGGTCGAGGTCGAAGACGAGGGTGTCGGGGTCGATCGCCGCGCCGTCCTCGGTCACGCGCCACTGGGGTACGTGGAGTTCGAGCGCGGCCAGGTTGGCGTAGTAGACGAGGCTGGGCAGGTCCTCGATGACGGCGAAGTCGATGGTGTCGCGGTTCATGCCGCTGCCGGGGACGGGCAGGGTGACGCGCCTGAGCCAGTCGGGGACGTGGCCGGGCGCGTTCTTCTCGAAGAAGTACTTGCCGTCCACGCCGTTCGGGTAGCGCTTGACGGTGAGCGGGCGGCCCTCCAGGTGCGGGAGCAGGACGGGGGCGATCCGCGAGTAGTAGTCGATGACCTCGGCCTTGGTGAAGCCGACCTCGGGGTAGAGCACCTTGCCGAGGTTGCTCAGGACGAGCTCGCGCCCGTCCACCCGCACGGGCGTCTTGGAGCTCACAGCTGTACCTCCGCGGGTATCTTGTCCGGTCGCAGCCCCCGCCAGACCGGGTGTCGCAGCCGTATCTCATCGGTCACCATCGTGTAGGCGACCTCCCCGACCAGTTCGGGTCTAACCCAGTGATTGCGCCACGGGACCGGATTGACGAACGGGCTGCGCGCGATCTCCAGCGGCCGCAGCATCGCGAGGAGCTCGTCCAGCGTGGCCTCGGTGAACCCGGTCCCGACGTGCCCCACGTAGGTGAGCCCCTCCCCGGTGAACACGCCCATGAGCAACGAGCCGATCCCGCCCGCCCGGCGGCCCTTGCCCGGCTTCCAGCCGCAGACGACGACCTCGCGCGTGCTCAGGTTCTTGACCTTGACCCACCACGGCGTGCGCACGCCCGGCCGGTAGGGCGAGTCGAGCCGCTTGGCGACGACCCCCTCAAGGCCCTGCTCGTGCGTGGCGCCGAGCAGGTCGGAATCTCCGGGGAAGTACGGCGGCGCCCCGATGTCCAGCTCGTCGAGCAGCGCCCGCCGGTCGCGGTAGGGCAGGTCGAACAGCGGCGTGCCGTCCAGGTAGAGCAGGTCGAAGGGCATGTACGTCACCGGGTAGAGCTCCAGCATCCTGGGCTCCGGATCGGTGAGGTGCATGCGCCGCTGGAGGCGTTCGAAGCTGGGCAGCCCCCGGTGGTCGAGGGCGACGACCTCGCCGTCGATGATGACGCCGCGCAGGCCGTAGGAGGAGATCTCGGGGTAGCGGCGGGTGTACTCGGCGCCGTGCCGGCCGGAGACGCGCAGCCCGCCGTCGAGGTGGATGAGCGCCCGGATGCCGTCCCACTTGACCTCGAGCCCGTACAGCTCGCGTTCTGCGGGAAGATCCCCGGCCATGGCGAGCATAGGTTCGACCGGGTATGGCATTGGTTGGCCCATGACGGGTATGTGCCCATACGGTGAGCCCTGCTATCGATGAGGAGTGCCCATGCGCGCCATATGGAAAGGTGCGATCTCGTTTGGGCTGGTCACGATCCCGGTGAAGCTCTACTCCGCGACCGAGCAGAAGGACGTCACCTTCCACCAGGTGCACCGCGAGGACGGCGGCCGGATCCGCTACAAGCGCGTGTGCACGATCGACGGTGAGGAAGTGGCCTACGCCGACATCGCCAAGGGGTACGAGCTGGCGACGGGCGAGATCGTCGTGCTCACCGACGAGGACTTCGAGGACCTGCCGTTGACGACCTCGCGGCGGATCGACGTGCTGCAGTTCGCGCCGGCCGACCAGATCGACCCGATCTACTTCGCCAAGTCCTACTACCTGGAGCCCGACGGGCAGGGTGGCAAGCCGTACGTGCTGCTGCGGACCGCGCTGGAGAGTTCCGGGCAGGTGGCGGTGGTGAAGGTGGCGCTGCGCCAGCGTGAGTCGCTGGCCACGCTGCGGGTGCGCGACGGGGTGTTCGTGCTGGAGACGATGCTCTGGCCCGACGAGATCCGTACGCCCGACTTCGGTTTCCTCGAAGAGGACATCGACGTACGGCCGCAGGAGCTCAAGATGGCCGAGTCGCTCATCACCACGATGGAGGCGGACTTCGACCCGACCGAGTACCACGACACCTACCGCGAAGCGCTGCAGCAGGTGATCGAGGCGAAGGTCGCGGGCAAGGAAGTCATCGCGCCTCCGGGTGGCGAGGAGGAGGCCGGGCCCGCCGTGGACCTCATGGCCGCCCTGCGGGCCAGCGTCGAGGCCGCCAAGCGTGAACGGGGCGAGCCCGCCAAGCCCAAGAAGGCCGCATCCGCTTCTTCCGGTAAAGAAGAAAAGGAGGAGGCGGAGAAAGCCGCGCGCAAACGGAAGTCCCGGAAATCCGCCTGAGCGCAGCTTTCCTCCGCCGCTCCGTCGCCAGGCTGGAAACATTTGTCTCCACACACATGTTGGGAGGGGGCCCCATTTCCTGGGGCCCCCTTTTTCTATTGCGGGTGGCTTTCGTTACCAGACGAAGTGCCGCGTGCGAACGCAGCCGCGCTCGCGGTGGACCCTCCAGCCCCGCCAGTGCTTGAAGTTGAGGTGTGCCTTGTTGACGTAGTGGCCTCGACGAATGGCGCCCGCGGGGCCGGCGAAGAGGCAGCGACCGCGCCACTCCGAGAAGCCGACGCTGGAGGCGCTGGCGCTGATGCCGGCGCTGGAAGCGCTGGCGTTCGCGGCGGTGGTCGATCCGAGGCCCAGGACGCCGCCCGCAAGGGCGGTGCTGAGCGCAGCGGCCGTGAGCATCCTCTTGACTGTGGACATGATGTGCTTCCCCTTGACGGTCTCTTGCAACTTCAGGCACTGTGCCGGATTTATCTGGCTAATGCCCGGGATGGTTCTTACTTCTAGAGCCATCCTGGTTGTCAGAATTTCCGACCATTCATGATCATAAACTGCGGCCGGGATGGTTTTGCCACTCATAAACCCTGAGATTGCATTTATTGATACGTCTTCTCACGCTATGTCCCGATTTGGGGGGGTGTGCAGAAAACGCTCGGGTGGGCCCGTGGGGATATGTCGGCATACGTCGGTGAAGGCAAGAGGCATGACGAGGCCGCGGAACCTGGGGTTCCGCGGCCTGCCTGCTTAAGGCGTCAGCGCTGCTGGAGCCACTTGTTCTTCGGGAAGTGCTTCGTGTGGCCCTTGGCGCACAAACCGGCGCCGCCCTTCTTGAACTTGTTGCCGGGGCAGAACTTCTTGTTCGCCCGCCAGTGGCCGGCGAAGAAGCGGGCGGTCGGCTTGTGGCTCTCCAGCTTGTACGAGCACTTCCTGCCGTTGAGCCAGCAGCGGTGGAACTTGCCCTTGGACTTCGCGGTCGTGAAGCTGGTGGCCGCGCTGGCGGCGCTGGTGGTGGTCGCGGCTCCGAGGGCGAGCGTGCCGCCGGCGAGGGCGGTCGCGAGCGCCGCCGCCGCGAGCGTGGATTTGAACTTGGACATCGTGCTTCCCCCTGTTGGTCTGCACTCGTGTGCCCCGGCCGCAGAGATGGCGCGACCTTGCTGGGCATCCTGCTGCCAGGATTTCCAGCCATTCATGCCCATAAACGGCAATCTATGCCTTTTATTCTCTATTTATGTGACTTCGACTTGTTTTTAACTGTATATACAGGTTTATCCGTAAATGTCATGATTGGTGGCTTGCACTCCGGGCAGGCGGCTAACGTGGAAGGGCCGAGGGAAGGGGCGTTTCCGTGAAGCAGCAGCCGATTCCGCACTGGCCGGGACGCATGGTCGGCCCGGTGTACGTCCGCTCGACCCCCGAAGGGGCGCCGGAGAAGGCCGTGTTCGTCCATGGACTGGCCGGTTCGGCCACCAACTGGACCGACCTCATGGACGAGCTCAAGGACGTCGTCACCGGCTACGCGCTCGACCTGCCCGGCGCCGGCTACTCCCCGGCCCCCGCCGACGGCGACTACTCCGTCGACGCCCACGCCCGCGCCGTCATCGGCCTGCTGGAAGAGCTCGGCCCCGCCCACCTGTTCGGCAACTCGCTCGGCGGCGCCGTCGCCGTGCGCGTCGCCGCCCTCCGTCCCGACCTGGTCCGCTCGCTCACCCTCGTCTCACCCGCACTCCCCGACCTCCTGCCGAGGTACGGCCCCGCCCGCGTGGCCGCCGCCGCCACGCCCCGGATCGGAGAATGGGTGGCGGGCAAGCTCACGCTCGTCCCCGCCGCCCAGCGGGTCAACGCCACGTTCGCCATGGTCTGGGCCGACGCCGGCAGGGTCCACCCCGACCGGCTCAGCGAGGCGATCGAGGAACTGCGCCGCAGAGACGGCCTCTCGCACACCGCCTCCTCGATGATCGGCTCTGCCCGCGGCATCGTCGCCGAGTACTTCCGCCGCGGCGCCGGCAACCTCTGGAACCAGGCCGCCCGCGTCGCCGCTCCCACCCTGGTCATCTACGGCAAACTCGACCGGCTCGTCCGTCCCGCGATGGCCGAGAAGGCGGGCCGTACGTTCAGGCAGGTCAGGTTGGTCCTGCTGCCGCGCGTCGGGCACGTCGCGCAGATGGAACGGCCCGACGTCGTGGCCGCGGAGGCGCGCCGTCTGATCGGTGAGACGCGATTGGGGAATGCCCCACTGGCCAGCTAGGTTTCTACGAGAGATAAGAACCCCGAAACGGGAGCGTAGAACGTGTCGTTGCCACCGCTGGTCGAGCCGGCCGCCGAGCTGACCGTTGACGAAGTGCGCCGCTACTCGCGCCATCTGATCATCCCCGATGTGGGCATGGCCGGGCAGAAGCGGCTGAAGAACGCCAAGGTGCTGTGTGTGGGCGCGGGCGGCCTCGGCTCGCCCGCGCTGATGTACCTCGCCGCCGCGGGCGTCGGCACGCTGGGCATCATCGACTTCGACGTCGTCGACGAGTCCAACCTGCAGCGCCAGATCATCCATGGCCAGTCCGACGTGGGCCGGCTGAAGGCCGAGAGCGCCGCCGCCACGGTCAAGGAGATCAACCCGCTGGTGGACGTCGTGATCCACAACGCGGCGCTGACCACCGAGAACGTGATGGACATCTTCTCCGGCTACGACCTCATCGTCGACGGCACGGACAACTTCGCCACGCGTTACATGGTGAACGACGCCGCGGTGCTGCTCGGCAAGCCGTACGTCTGGGGGTCGATCTACCGCTTCGACGGCCAGGCGAGCGTCTTCTGGGCCGAGCACGGCCCCTGCTACCGCTGCCTCTACCCGGAGCCCCCGCCTCCCGGCATGGTTCCCTCCTGCGCGGAGGGCGGCGTGCTGGGCGTGCTGTGCGCGTCCATCGGCTCCATCCAGGTCAACGAGGCCATCAAGCTCCTCACCGGCATCGGCGACCCGCTGGTCGGGCGGCTGATGATCTACGACGCCCTGGAGATGAAGTACCGCGACGTCAAGGTCCGCAAGGACCCCGAATGCGTCCTGTGCGGCAAGAACCCGACGGTCACCGAACTGCTCGAGGACTACGAGGCGTTCTGCGGCACGATCTCCGACGAGGCCGCGCAGGCCGCCTCCGGCTCCACGATCACCGCGGCGGAGCTCAAGGAGATGCAGGACAAGGGCGAGGACATCTTCCTCATCGACGTCCGCGAGCAGGGCGAGTACGAGATCGTCGCCATCCCCGGCGCCACGCTGATCCCCAAGGGCGAGTTCCTCAACGGCTCCGCCCTGGAGAAGCTGCCGCAGGACAAGCGGATCGTGCTCCACTGCAAGTCCGGCGCGCGCAGCGCCGAGGCGCTGGCGATCGTGAAGAACGCCGGGTTCTCGGACGCCGTGCATGTGGGTGGAGGGGTCCTGAGCTGGGTAAAGACGGTAGACCCCAGCCTGCCGACATACTGAGTCCGGCATCTGGGGATGGCATTAGGTTCCCAGCATTAAGGTCGGTGCCGTGAGCAACGCCCGCCCCTGGCCCGCCCTCGTGGTGGCCTCCGTGCTGACTCTGGTCTGCGCGGTGGCCGCCGGAGTGGCGGCCAGCGCGGCGGGCTCCGAACTGTCCAGGGGGCCGACCGCCGCCGAACTCGCTGCCGCCGCCAAGCGCGAGGTGTCCGAACGCTGGCGTACCTGGCAGGCCGGGAAGATCTTCCCCGCCACCCTCGCGTACTCCGCCGAGCAGGGCGGACAGGAACGTGCCACCAGGATCGGCATCTCCCCGCAGACCGGCTGCCGGCAGGCCGTCGACAAGAAGGCCGTCAAAGCGCTGCGCTCCCACGGCTGCCGGGCCGTGCTGCGGGCCACCTACATCGACGCGCTCCAGGGCGTGGTGGTCACCGTCGGCGTGGTCGCGCTGCCCGACGAACTGCGCGCCTCCCGGGCCAAGGCCGCCTTCCCACAGGGTGGCAAGGCGGTGCCTGGGCTGCGTCCCGTCGCCTTCCAGGGAACGGTGACCGACCGCTTCACCTCGGCCGTGCGGCAGGCGGGCTCGGTGCGGCAGGCGGGGCCGTACCTGGTGCTGACCACCTCGGGCCAGGTGGACGGGCGGCCGGCGCGCGCGGTGGGCGAGCAACGTCCGACGATCTTCGCCTTCGCCGCCGAGCTGTCCGAGCGGATCCTCGCCGACCTCAGCGAGCCGCGGATGCCCGAGTGCGGCGCCAGGGAGTGGCGGTGCTGAGCCCGTCCTCCGGCGGTACGGCCCCGCCCCTACGCGACCCGAACCCCACCACCCCCGCCCGACGCGAGCCGAACCCCCGTGAGACGGTGCGGTGTGAGACGGGTCGTGGGGGGCTGGTGGTTCGGCGGGGGGTCTTGCTGGTGGTGGCCGGGCTGCTGGTGGCGCCGCCCGCACCGGCGCTGGCCGATGACATCCGGGGCAGTCAGCAGCCGGTGATCAAGACCCTGGGGCTGCCCAAGGCGTGGCGGACCAGCAAGGGCGCCGGGGTGACGGTGGCGGTGCTGGACTCGGGGGTCGATCCCGGGCACCGCGACCTGGCCGGGTCGGTGGTGACGGGCAGGGATTTCACCGCGGGCGCCAACCCGCCGGGCGTGCCGCCGCGCAAGCTGCACGGCACCTACATGGCCTCCCTGATCGCCGGTCACGGCCATGGCCCCGGCGGCAGGAGGGGCGTCATCGGGGTGGCCCCGTCGGCCAAGGTGTTGTCGGTCAGGGTGATCCTGGAGGACGAGGAGCCGGGGTTCCGGGAGTTCAACACCGCCGAGCGCTTCGAGGACGTCGTGGCCAAGGGCATCCGCTACGCCGTCGACCAGGGCGCCGATGTGATCAACATGTCGATCTCCAAGGAACTGGCGACCAAGGAGGAGCGGGCGGCGATCCGGTACGCGATCTCCAAGAAGGTCGTGCTGGTGGCGGCGGCGGGCAACGACGGGCAGCGTAAGCCGGACGCCAACGGGTTCGCGCCGTACTCGTATCCGGCGGCCTTTCCCGGCGTGGTCTCGGTGGGGGCGACGGATCGGGGGTTGCGGCGGGCGTCGTTCTCGAACTGGAACCCATCGGTGCTGGTGGCCGCGCCGGGGGTGGACATTCTGGGCGCGGGGCCCGGCGACGAGTACTGGGTGGGCAAGGGGACGTCGCAGGCGACCGCGCTGGTCTCGGGCGTCGCCGCCCTCATTAAGGCCAAATATCCGGATATGTCGCCTGCGCTCGTTGCCCAGGCCCTCACCGCGGGCGCCACCCGGCGGCCTCCGGGCGGTTACGACACCGGCACCGGGTTCGGCGTCGTCAACGCCGCGGGCTCCCTGGACGAGGCGGCCAGGCTGGCCGGCCATACCCAGACCGCGAAAGGCGCGCAGGCCCAGGACCCGGCCCGCCCGATGGCCGGCGGCCACGCCGGGCCGATCCAGGTGATCAACCGCGACCGCCGCAGCGTCACCCTCTACGGCGCGATCGCCGCCGCGGGCACGATCGCCTCCCTCACCTCGCTCGGCATTCTGGTAGCACTGGTAAGAAGGGCACGACGCGTCATACCCCAGCAGGACGCGTCATCCCGCCCCGGCGTGGACGCATGATCTCCCCTCCTCGGGGGACGAAATAGACACAAATGAGAATCGGTTCGGAAACGAGGCGGTGGTGAGGGCACGTAGGTCGAGCTCGGGACTGCCGCGAGCCGGGGGGAGCGACACACCGCGACGGGACAACCCGCTCGGAGCCGCCACCGGCCGCCGCTCCCGCGTGCGCGCATGGCCCCCCGCGACGGGCGCCAAGGCCACAGCGGTGCGCGAGCGGGCCGAGGCCGCCGTGCTCCGGCAGGGCGTGCGCTACCGGAGCATCTTCCGCGCCCTGCTGGCCGGGATCATCGCGCTGTCGGCGGTCATCGTGCTGACCGGCACCGTCGGCCTGTTCTCCGAGACGCGAGCCCGCCCGCTCACCGTGGCCGAGCAGAACCGCTACAAGCAGGAGGAGATCGCCCGCCGCTGGCAGGCCTGGCCCGTCACGGGCGTGTTTCCCGAAGAGGTGAAGTACCTGGGCCTGGAGAAGGCCACCCAGTACGCCAGGCGCGTCGGCATCGCCCCGCAGGCCGGCTGCGACAAGGCCGTCGACCAGGCGGTGGCCGGGGTCCTGGCGGAGTTCGGGTGCGTGGCCGTGCTGCGTGCCACCTACGTCGACCAGACCTCCTCGTTCGTCATCACGGTCGGGGTCGCGGTGCTGAAGGACGAGGAGTCGCGGGCCTCGGTGACCGAGCAGCTCACGCTGGACGACCGGGTGGGGGTGCTGCCCGTGGCCTTCCCCGGCACGGTGACCGAGCGCTTCGGGGTCGAGCAGCGCCAGCGCAACGCCTGGGTGGGGGCCGGGCCGTACATCGTCTTCTCCACCGCCGGTTACGTGGACGGCCGCACGCGCGCCGCCGTACCCCCTGAGGAGATTCTGCACAGCGAGCTCTGGCCCGCCGCCAAGTCGATCGGGAACCAGATCGCCTACTTCCTCGCCGACCCGCCCGCGGTCCCGCCTTGCACGCAGGGGAACGTGTGCTGAGCGCCGTCCGCCTGCTCACGGCCGCCGCGCTCGCATTCTCGGGTATGGCGCCGCCGCCCGTCCGCACCCAGCAGGAGTGGGTCCTGGACGCGCTCAACGTCGAGCAGGCGTGGACCCTCACCAAGGGCGCCGACGTCATGGTCGCGGTCGTCGACAGCGGCGTGGACACGAAGATCAAGGAGCTGAAGGACAAGGTCACCGTCGGCCCCGACATGACCGAGCCCGCGCTCGACCGTCACCTGCCGCCGGGCCGGCACGGGACCGCCATGGCCGCGCTGATCGCCGGTTCCGGCGCCGACGGCGGGCTGGTGGGCGTGGCGCCGGAGGCGAAGATCCTGTCGCTGCCGTTGCCCGAGGAGGAGGACAGCCCGAGCTTCCTGCCGCCCACCCAGGAGCAGTCGGGCAGCCGGGAGAGCCCGCTGGCCAGGGCGATCCGCTATGCGGCCAACCACGGCGCCAAGGTGGTGAGCCTGTCGCTGGGCGCCTACGGGCCGCACAAGTCGGAGCGTGAGGCGGTGTCGTACGCGCTGGGCAAAGGCGTCGTGCTGGTCGCGGCCGTGGGCAACGACGGGCAGAGCAAGTACGCCAAGGACAACAGCACTTCCTACTGGAGTTTCCCCGCCGGGTATCCGGGCGTGATCGGCGTGGGCGCGGTGGACCGGCAGGGCCGGCGCGCGTCGTTCAGCAGCGACAACCTGTCGGTGCTGGTGGCGGCGCCGGGCGTGGAGGTGCCGGTGGTGAAGGGCCAGGGCGACTACGAGCTGTCGTCGGGCACGAGTTCGGCGACGGCGCTGGTGGCGGGGGTCGCCGCCCTGATTAAGTCGAAATATCCGCAGATGTCGCCCGCGCAGGTGTCGCAGGCCATCGCCCTGAGCGCCCGCGGCAGGCCCGCCGCCGGCTACGACGAGAAGGTCGGATTCGGCACCGTGGACGCGGCCGCCGCGCTCAACGCCGCCCAGCAGCTCTCCGTCCAGCGGCGCGAGGTCGACATGCCCTCGGGCCGGCACTTCGGCGAGGGCGAGGAGTCGCCCCAGCCGTCCCCGCCCGGCCCCGACCCGTGGCGCCTCTGGCTGTACGGCGCCGGCGTCATCCTGGCCCTCGTCACCTTCTGCGGCGCGATCATCGTGCTCAATCAGCGCAAGCGGTAAAGATCCGCTATGGTCGCGCGTCATGGGATACGAGCTACGCGTGGTTCGTGAGTCGCCACTGGCGTTCGCGGAGCTCGCGAAGGCGATCGCGCCGGCCGGATTCGAGCTGAGCGCAGCGGAGGAGATCCGCGCCAAACACGGCGGCGACGCCCATACCGTCGGTCGCTGGCGCGGCGAGATCGTCGGCGAGCCCGGCTCCGACTGGCACGTGGCGCAACTCGTCCGGCTGTCGTCCGTGCTCGGCGGCCGACTGGTCGGCGAGGACGGCGAGGTCTACGCGCTGACCGACGGCGTGGTCGAGGTGATCGCCAACGGGAACGCCGCCGAGATCGGCAAGTTCGACGAGATCGTCGCCGCGGGACCCGATTCATGGTGAACCCCTACGCCGAGCGGGTCCTCGACGTCGTCGAGCGGATCCCGCCCGGCATGGTCATGTCCTACGGCGACATCGCCGAGTATCTGGGCGAGGGCGGACCCCGCCAGGTCGGCCGGGTCATGTCCACGTGGGGTGGCGGCGTGCCCTGGTGGCGGGTGGTCCACTCCGACGGCACCGGTGCCCCTGACCACGAGGAACGCTGCCTGACGCACTGGCGAGAGGAGGGCACCCCGCTGCGCGGCGACCGTGTCGACATGCGCGAGGCCCGCTGGCACGGGGATTCAGCGGATTCTCAGGAAACCCGCTGAGCTGCGTATCCCCCCTCCGGGAGAATCCGCGGCATGTGATTCCCATTACCATGGCCTGAACAGCGACTGCGGGTCCGAAAGGCGGTGCCTTCCCAATGGCCACCGGCGTCACAGCCCAGGAGCGGCTGCGGGCTGTTCAGGACCTCTGCGACCGCGGGGAACCATTCGAGGCGATCATGGAGGCGGCACGGGCCGCCGGGCCCGATCATGCCGCCGAGATCCTCAGCGGCCCGTTGGGCGCCAGGATGGACCAGGCGATCAAACGCGGAGCCGCGCGCAGACGCGAGCTCGTCACCCTTCTGCGCCCCTATCTCGCCACCGTCGACCCCAAGGTCAAGCGCGAGCTCCCGGTGGCCCGCAGGCTTCTGTGCCACCTCATCGAACACCGCGACCTCGACGAACTCGCCGACGGCGACGTCCTCACCACCGTGGTCGCCGCGGCGGCGGAGCCGTCCAAGCGCATCCGCAAGGGTCTGCGCTGGTATGCCGACCTGCCGTTGCGCGACGAGCTGCCGCCCGCCCTCTACCGCCTGCGCCGCGCCGACCTGGTGCCGGTGACGCAGATCGACGACATCGTCTGGCGCGACGGCAAGCTGCTCGTGCGCGGCCACGCCTACCTCGCCGGGCTGTCGGTGCGCAGCCGCCGCTTCAACCGGGCCACCGTCGTCCTGCGCGGGCCGCGCTGGCTGCCGCCGGTGCGCATGCGCACTCGCCGCGTCCTCGCGCCCGAGGCCACCCACGGGGCGCGCGAGCCCGGGTGCAACTACGACTGGTCCGGCTTCACCGCCGAGCTGGGCTCCTGGCCGCTGCGCTGGCGTGGCGGGGTGCGCGGGCTCGTGTCCGCGGTACGCCGCCGGATGCGGCACCGGCCCGCCGTACGCGACGCCACGACCTGGCGCGCGGAGATCGTCTTCTGGAGCCGCGGCGCCCGCGCCACCGGCCTGCTGCGCGGCGCCGCCGTGGGCCGCACGGAGCGTCCCGCCGGGCTCCGGGTCAAGCAGGGTCTCTGGGTACGCCCCGTCTGGACCTCCGACCGGGCGCTCCAGGTCGTCCTGCAGCCCAACCGGGCCGAGCTGACCAGCGTCAACGTGGACGGCGACCGGTTGGAGCTGAAGATCTTCCTTCCCGGCCGCAGCGTGACCAAGGGCCACGCCCGGCTCGGTGGGCACCGCATGGCCGCCGACTTCACGCCGGAGGCGGGCGGCACGCTGGTGACGGTCGGGCTGGCCGTACCGGCTCTGCTGCAGGAGAAGGACGGACGGCGGCTGTGGGTCGAGCCCAAGGGCGACCCCGCGGCCTCCGTGATGCTCGGTGACGCGGCCGAGGTGCGCGCGACCGCGGACGACCGCGAGATCACCGTGCTCGCCGACCGCCGCGACCGCGTCGTCGTCTCCGCCCACCGCATCCGCCCGGTGCTCACCTCCGCGGTGTGGGAGGGCGAGCGGCTCGTGCTCCGCGGCAGCTACCCCGACGCGGCGGGCGCCCGCACGCTCACGCTGCGCCACCGTTCCGGCCTGACCTATACCGCCGCGATGGAGCGCTCCGAAGACCAGTTCACGGTACGGCTCGCGCCGGCGACCATGGACCGCTTCGGCGAGTCCGTGCCCCTGTCCTCCGGCACCTGGAACCTGTCCATGCGCCACCCGTCCGGCGAGATCGTCCCGGTGCGCATGGACCACGCCGCCCTCGGCGCCCTCGACGAGGACCCGCGCACGATCGGCGGCCACGCCTTCCGCATGGTCTCCACCCGCTTCGACGTGCCCGTGGTGATCGCCGAGGAGGCGCGCCCGGCCGACGAGAAGGGCGTCGCCGGCACCCACGTGCTGCGCCGCGTCTTCTACCCCGCGCAGCGCACCGAGCCGCTCAACGACGCCACCGTCTACGTCGCCAACGACGGCCGCCTCTACTCCGACAGCGTCCGCGCCGTCTACGAGGAACGGCTGCGGCGCGGCGACGAGCGCGAGCACATCTGGGTCGTCAAGGACGGCGCCTTCGTCCCGCCCGGTCCCGCCACGGTCGTGCGCGCGGGCAGCAGGGAGCACCACGCGGCGCTCGCCCGCTCCCGCCACATCGTGACCAACGCGTTCCTGCCCGTCTGGTTCCGCTCCCGCGAGGACCAGGTCGTGCTGCAGACCTGGCACGGCACCCCGGTCAAGCACATCGGCAACGACCAGCCCCACATGACCCGCGACCCGCGCCCGCCGGTGTGGCACCGGCAGGCGGCCGAGGTACGCGGCTGGGACGTGCTGCTGTCCCAGTCCCCCTGGGCGACGCCGGTGCTGCGCGAGGCGTTCGGCTACAAGGGCGAGGTGCTGGAAAGCGGCCTGCCGCGCAACGACGTGCTGTCCTCGCCGGAACGCGACCGGATGGCCGCGGAGATCCGCGCCCGGCTGGGGCTGGCTGAGGGCAAGCGCGTGGTGCTGTACGCGCCGACGTGGCGTGACTACGACCGCAAGAACGCGATGGTCAAGCTGGACCTGGCGAAGGCCAGGCAGGCGTTGGGGGCCGACCACGAGTTGCTGGTCAGGGGTCACCCGATGCAGGCGATGCCCGCCGTACCCGACATCGCCCACGACGTCTCCACCTATCCCGACATGACCGACCTGTTGCTGGTGGCGGACGTGTTGGTGACGGACTACTCCTCGTCGATGTTCGACTTCCTGGCGACGGGCAAGCCGATCGTGTTCTACGCGTACGACCTGGCGAAGTACGCGACGAAGCGAGGCCTGTACGTGGACCTGGAGGCACAGGCGCCGGGCCCGGTGCTGCCGACGTCGGGCGAGGTGGTCGAGGCCCTGCGCTCGATCGACACGGTGGCCGCCGAATACGCGGACCGCTACGAGACCTTCCGCGCCACCTACGCCCCAAGGGACGACGGCAAGGCGACAGCCCGAGTAGTGGACCACCTCTTCTCCTGACAGACAAGGTGGTCGCTACGCTCCCGCGTGTCTCCAGCCGAGCCGCGGCCTCGGCCCCTGAAGGACCTCGCTCCGCTCGGGCGCCTTCTTGTGCCGCTTTCGCCCGTCCTTGATCAGGGTGCCGGGGGTAGTCAGGGTTGTCCGGCGACCGTGGGTAGTGCCGTACTTCAGGACATGGGCAAGGGCTGGAGACCGGAGGCAAGGCCAGGATCGGAGTTGAGGCACGAGCTGAGATGGGTGCCGCGGGCCGACGCCGGGCCTGCCCAAAACGGCAGGTAAATGACGGTGGTGGGCGTGAGCCGCTCTGGCGGAGGTGCCGGCGTCTGTGACTACGGCCAGGTTCGGCAGGCTTCCTGACACGCGAGCGACTACTTCGACGGATTATGCGGACTGGTCAGATTCCGGTGGAATGCTCCCCATGGGCTGCCACCGAGTCGGCACTCGGAGCCGAGTCCCGGATCGAGATGAGTTCCGTTCAGACCGACCCCGAAACTGCATACGAGCTCGCCTTTCCTCCGGTCAAGTTAGTGGCCATCGTGTACACCCTGCAGGGTGCCATGCGGTAGCCGTCAACTATCCTCAACCGCATGAGGACCAGTACCTCACCAGGACTTCTCGGTGGCTCAGGCGCGCGGAAGGCCTGTCAAGTCGCAGGATGGCCGGAGAGGAGTCGGTAGGCTTGCTTCCGCATGACCGGAGGAACAAACCATGAGCGTTGGGCTCGATACCCGCCCCAGTGCCACGACGTTTCCTGTGGCGCGTCTGGTCGACCTGGCATGGCGAGGACGCATTCGCGTTGCAGAATTTCAGCGCGCCTTTCGTTGGACGCGAAAGGACGTGATTCGACTCTTTGAGAGCATCGTTCGGGGCTATCCCATAGGCTCATTGCTGCTTTGGATCAAAGAGGCGCCCGCCGGCCCTCTCAAACTGGGCGCCTTGGCTATCAATGCACCGGCATCAGATTCCGCGCTATGGGTTGTGGACGGGCAACAGCGAATCATCAGCCTGGCAAATGGGCTACATCCTGACGGGATCGCTGATTCGAGGTTCGCGCTGTCGTATGATCTGTCACGACAGAAGTTTGTTCCTCGTCCTACTGTCGATGATCCGCTGATCGTTCCTCTTCCTGTGCTGTTCGATCTCCAGCTCGTCCTCAAGTGGTTTGCAACATATCCGGAAATTTCGGAGTATTTGGATCACGCTAGCGAGATGACCGCGAGGCTACGCCAATACCAGGTCCCTGCCTATCAGGTCGAGCAGGATGATGTGGATGTCCTGCGCGACATCTTTGATCGAATGAATAGCTACGGCCGGCATCTGACCCGGGCGGAGATCTTTTCTGCGATCCACCCGTCGAAGACGAAGTCGGTCGATGATGCCTTGAGTCTGGAACTGATCGCGACTCAAGTAGACGATGAGTTTCACTTCGGTATTATCGATACCAGCACTGTTCTGCGTGCTGTTCTGGCTCGGCGCGGCGCCCAGGTGTCGCGTGAGATACGAGGCGAATTCGACGAGGACTCGAAGATAACGAGCGACTTCCCGGGCGAGAGTCGAGATGAGGCGTTTCAGCGAGGCGCCGAAGCTCTTAAAAGGGCGGTCGATTTTCTCCAGAAAGAGGCCGGCGTTCCGCATTTTAGTTTCCTGACCTATCGGTATCTTCTCGTTGTCCTCACCCGATTTTTCGCTCACTATCCAGCGCCGGGCGAGCACAACATCCGCCTTCTTCGCCGCTGGTTCTGGCGGGCTGCGATTCTGGGGCCGGGGATTTTCCGGGGAAGTGCCACCGGCGCGATGCAGGCACTTGGGCACCGAATAAAGCCCGGTGACATCGCTGGATCTCTGCAGGGGCTCTTCGGCCTTGTCAATCGCACCGAATTCATTCCGATCAATCTGAAGCGGTTCCGCACCGATGAGTCGGCTACGCGGATTCTTCTTTGCTCCTGGTGGAACCTCCGCCCCCGCTCGCCCGTGACCGGTGACGAGATCGATTCGTCGCAATTGGCGGAGAGTCTGGTCGATCAGGCGACCGCGGCCAGAGCCGTCCGTGCGATCTTTGGAGCTGGATCGGTGTCAAGAATTCTGGCCGCCAATCGTATCCTTCTGCCGACGACCTCTGAGCGCGATAGCGACTCAAGCCTGCCCCTCGATGAAGTCCTGGGTAATCAGATAGACAGTGTTCTGTCCGCTCAGCCGCTAGACTTGGACAGTCCCACTTGGAGCGCGGTGCTCAGGTCGCACTCGATCGGACCGGAAGCGGAACTCGCTCTTACTGCCGGAGATATAGACCAGTTCCTGGCACATCGTGAGCGAACCATGATTGAGGACCTGCAACGGTTCTTGGCGCGGATGTGCGAGTGGGAGCAGGAGGACACTCCTTCGCTGGACGATCTGATCATGAGCGACATCGAGGAGGAAGTGGAGGAGCGGCGGGATGACGCCCTCTGAGGTCTGTCATGGAGTCTGGCTCGGTGCTCAGAAGGTCGGCTTGTTGCGGCAGCGAGGCGACTACACCTGGTTCGAGTTCTGTGCGGACTACCTGGCCGATCCTGGCCGCCCTGTGCTGGGCTTGCATTTTGAACAGAACCTTCAGGCGAGGCGGGCGTCGGCGCTACGCCTTCCGCCCTGGTTCTCGAACCTTCTTCCAGAAGGACGCCTGCGGGAATGGGTGGCAGAAGACAGAGGTGTGTCTGTTGAGCGTGAAATGGAGCTCCTCGCTCAGGTAGGGCACGATCTTCCTGGAGCAGTTCGTGTCCTCCCCGATGAGAGCCAGGATTCTCTCCACTGGGAACTTGTCACCCATGACAACGACGCGCCTGCGCATGATGACGACCATCCGGGATGGCGATTCTCGCTGGCCGGGGTGATGTTGAAATTTTCGATGCTCAGAGAGGGGGATCGGCTGACGCTTCCAGGCTCTGGTGAGGGAGGGGACTGGATTGTCAAGCTGCCGGACAGGGTATATCCCGACGTCCCTCTCAATGAGTTTGCGATGATGAGTCTCGCCAAGGCTGCCGGCATCGAGGTGCCAGAGGTCAGGCTTGTCCATCGGGATCAGATTGAAGGGCTTCCGCCTAACGTGTGGCCTGTGCACGAGGAATGGGCGTACGCAATCCAGAGGTTCGATCGAAGCGACGATGGTGGCCGGATTCACATCGAGGATCTCGCCCAGGTTCGAGGCATCTATTCTGATCGCAAGTACGTCGGGAACTATGAAACGGTCGCCTCGCTGGTCTATCGGCGGCGCGATGTCAAGTCCCTTCAAGAGTTCGCCAGGCGCCTCGCCTTCTCCATTTTGATCTCCAATGGAGATATGCACCTGAAGAATTGGTCGCTCATCTATCGTGATCCTCGAATTCCGGTTTTGGCTCCAGCGTATGATTTTGTGGCGACCGACGTGTACCGGGATGAATTTGATCCGGAAACCTTGGGGCTGAACTTCGGGAAGACGAAGCTCTTCGATCGGATATCTGTGCGGACCTTTGCGCGGCTCCAGGAGAAGTTGTTTGTGCCAGAGGCCCAGCTCCCGGACGTCGTGGCTGAGATGGTGGAGCGCGTCGTCGATGAGTGGCCGCGCGCCGCGGACACGCTCGCGTCGAGCCCGCTGATTCTCGAGAGAGTGGCGAAGAGCATCGAAGTTCGTAGCAAATCCCTCCTGCACTCGCGTTGATCGGGCCTGTTTCGCCTGTCTGGTCTTGGCTTCGATCGACCGCAAGAGCAGCCCGCCTCGGCGTAGCTGTTCCGTGCCACGATCGCCCGGCGGAGCGGAAGCCCCTGAAGGTCGCGGGTCGCGGCGCGCTTGGCGTGGGCGTACACCCCAGCGGGTGGGTCCGGCTGGCAGGACCTGCGCGATCGTGGCGCGGCCTCGGCCCCTGTAAGGGTCTCGCTTTTCGATCCAGTGCCGAAGCCAAGGGTGCGCGGGTGGGCCGGACCTAGACAGGGAGCGTGTTGAGGTGGGGTGGTTTGGGGGTTAGGGTGTGCCTTTGTGACTGCCGGGTCGGCCATGGGCCATGAGCGAGAGAGGTACCCGGCTGAGGCGTGAGCGATGGGCGGGCGCGTAGCCCGCCGGATCCCCGTCTTTGCCCCTACCTCTCATCAAAGCTCACACCCATGGAGAAGAATGCCGTTCGATTTCAACAAGCAGATCATCGAGGAGTTCAGGGCCAATCGTGGCCGGGTTGGGGGTCCTTTCGAGGGCGCTCGGCTGCTCCTTCTCACCACCACCGGGGCGCGTTCCGGTGAACAGCACACCGTTCCGCTCGGGTACCTGCATGACGGGGGCGAGCAGGTTCTGGTGATCGCCTCGGCCAACGGGGCTGCTCGTCATCCGGCCTGGTTCCACAATCTCGTCGCCGAGCCCGCCGTCAACGTCGAGGACGGGATCTTCACCTATGAGGCGCGGGCGACCGTACTGGAAGGTGCGGAGCGGGAGGCGGCCTGGGCGCGGGCGGTCGAGGCCGATCCCGGGTGGGCCGAGTATCAGGCGCGTACCGCTCGGGTGATTCCCGTGATCGCGCTCAAGCAGACCGGGGGCGGGCCGCCGCCGGCCTCGTCGTTCGGCGAGGCGCTGCGGATGATTCACGACGCCTTCCGGCGAGAACTGGTGCTCATCCGCAAGGAGGTCGCCGCTTCGGGGCCGGGGCTCGGGGCGCAGTTGCGGGTCAACTGCCTCACGTTGTGCCAGGGGCTGCATGTTCACCATTCGCATGAGGACAGGGGGCTGTTTCCCGCGCTGTCGGCGCAGCATCCGGAGCTCGCCGAGGTGATGGATCGGCTTGGCGCCGAGCATGAGAAGGTGGCCGCGTTGCTGGCCAGGTTGCAGGAGGTCGTCTCGACCGAGAGTGCGGACACGCCGGCCGTACTCAAGGAGGTCGAGGAGCTCGCCACTGCGGTGGAGCAGCACCTCGACTACGAGGAGGAGCAGCTCATCCCGATTCTCGACGGGGCCTGAGGTTTCGCTGACGGGCCGGGGCCGCATTCCCGGCCCGTCGGGGTTCCGGCTTCCGCGACGGGTCAGGCGGTGGTGCCGGCGTCGACGGTGATGGCGGTGCCGGTGATGTTGCGGCCCGCCGGGCCGGCCAGGTGGACGACGGTGGCGGCGATGTCGTCCGGGTCGACGTAGCGGCCCAGGGCCGTGTACGAGCGTTCGGCGTCGGCGTCGGGGCCGTCGGCGGGGTTCATCTCGGTGTCCGTGGAGCCGGGATGTACCAGGTTGGCGGTGATGTCCAACGGGCCCAGATCGCGGGCCAGGCCTCTGGTGAGGCCGATGAGGGCGGCCTTGCTCATCGAGTACAGGGTCCAGCCGGGATACGGGACGCGTTCCGCCAGGCTGCTGCCGATCGTGACGATCCGCCCGCCGTTCCGCATGTACGGCACGGCCGCCTGAGCCAGCAGAAACGCGGCACGGGCGTGGACCGCCATCGTCCGGTCGAGCTCCTCAAGCGTGACTTCCTCCAAGGGGCCGTAGGGGGCGATTCCGGCGTTGTTCACCAGGATGTCGAGCCTGCCCAGGATGCTCGCGGCGTGGTCGACGGCGGTGCGGAGGGCGCGTTCGTCGGCGGCTTCGGCCTGGATGGCGGTGGCGCGCCGCCCGGCCGCCTCGATGTCCTTGACCACGGCCTGGGCCTGGTCGGCGGCGCTGGCGTAGGTGATGGCGACGTCGGCCCCGGCCGCGGCCAGGCCGCGGGCGATGGCGGCGCCGATGCCCCTGCTGCCGCCGGTGACGAGGGCGGCCTTTCCGTGCAGCATGATGATCCTCCATAAGCGGAATAGATTCCGTTTCCACGGTAAGCGGAATTGGTTCCGCTTGGCAAGGGGCCGATAAGGTGTCCGGGTGACGCAGGAGCGGGCCGATGCCGCCAGGAACCGGGCGAAGATCCTCGCGGCGGCGGCCGAACTCGTCGCCGACAAGGGCATCGAGGGGCTGGGGATGGCCGAGGTGGCGGCCGCCTCGGGGGTGGGCGTCGGCACGCTGTACCGGCGGTTCGGGGATCGGTCCGGGCTCGCCTACGCGCTGATCGACGCCAAGGAGCGGGAGTTCCAGGAGTCGTTCCTGTCCGGGCCGCCGCCGCTGGGGCCCGGCGCGCCGTCGGGGGAGCGGGTCCGGGCGTTTCTGCACGGGCTCGTTGATCGGACGTTCGCGCAGCTCGACCTGTTGCTGATGGCGGAGACCGCGGGGCCGTTCGCGCGGTTCGGTGGCGCGTATGAGGCATATCACCGGCATCTGTCGTTGCTCATCGCCGACGTCAACCCGGCCGCCGACGCGCCCTTCGCCGCCGACGCGCTGCTGGCGCCGCTCGCCGCCAACCTCGTGATCCACCGCGGCCGCCGGCCCGCCGACCTCAAATCCGGCCTCGACGAGGTCCTGCGCGGCGTTCTCGGGCCTTCGTCCTGATCCAGTCTCATTGCGCGGCTCTCCCGTCCGCTGTGGCTTTCAACCCGCCTCATCCCGTACGGCAAGCCGCCCCCACGCCACCCGCCGACCCCGGCGGGCGTCGATCGTGGGGGTCGCTTCTCACGTCGGACGTGGTCCCCGCCGTAACGGCCACCCTTGCCCACCGGACACGGCAACCGGGGCGGCGGGCCGTACCGGATGAAGGTGGGTTGGGGCGGCGGGTTGGCGGGATATTGGGGGATTGGGCCGGTAGCGTGGGCGGACTCGTGGGGAGAACGGTCAAGGCGGCACGATCTACCCCTGTGGTCTGGTGGAATCTAGTGCTGTGAGTGGTCAGACCTGGCGGTTGGTGCGACGTGGGGGCGGGGGACCGGTTGAGGCCCCTGTGCTCGACGAGTACCAGCGTGCCGTGGTCGAACATCCCGGTGGGCCGATGCTCGTTCTGGCCGGTCCCGGTACGGGGAAGACGACCACCGTCGTGGAGACCGTCGTCGACCGGATCGAACGCCGCGGGCTTGATCCCGAACGGGTGCTCATCCTCACGTTCAGCCGGAAGGCCGCCGGTGAGTTGCGCGAACGCGT
Organism: Nonomuraea sp. NPDC059007; assembly: GCF_042740555.1. Taxonomy (NCBI): domain Bacteria; kingdom Bacillati; phylum Actinomycetota; class Actinomycetes; order Streptosporangiales; family Streptosporangiaceae; genus Nonomuraea; species Nonomuraea sp. NPDC059007. The sequence goes on from NZ_JBHYJD010000023.1 coordinate 114,000, forward strand.
CACCGGCCGGTTGCGGCGCACCACGCGTACACCGCTGGCCCTCACCTTCCACAGCTACGCCTACGCGTTGCTGCGGCGCGAGGCCCTGCAGGCGGGGACGGAGCCGCCGCGGCTGCTGAGCGGGCCCGAGCAGTTGCTGGAGATCCGGCGCCTGCTCCACGGCGAGCTGGAGGACGGCGCGCGCGAGTGGCCGCTGGCGTTGCGGGAGCCGCTGAAGACCCGCGGGTTCGCCGAGGAACTGCGCGACTTCCTGTCACGGGCGGGCGAACGCGGCCTCGACGGCGACCGCCTGGTCGCACTCGGCTACCAGCACGGCAGGCCCGACTGGGTGGCCGCGGGCAAGTTCTCGCTGCGTTACCAGGAACGTTTCGACCTCGACCCCGAGCCGGTGCTCGACTACGCCGAACTGATCAAGGCCGCGGCCGGTCTCCTGTCCGACCCCGACGTACGCCGCCGCGAGCGGGCCGCCTACGACATGGTCTTCGTGGACGAGTACCAGGACACCGATCCGGCCCAGGAGTACCTCCTGCGGCAGCTCGCCGGCGACGGCCGCGACCTGATCGCGGTGGGCGACCCCGACCAGTCCATCTACGGTTTCCGCGGCGCCGACGTCCGCGGCATCCTGCGTTTCCCCGAGCGCTTCCGCACCCTCGACGGTCGCGACGCGCCCGTGGTCGCCCTGCGCGTGTGCCGCCGCAGCGGCGCCGACCTCCTGACGGCCTCCCGCCGCGTCGCCTCCCGCCTGCCCGCCGCCCCCACCCCCGACGCGACCCTCACCCCACCCGAGCCATCCGGTACGGCCCAGCCGCCCGCACCGGCGGCGAAGGAGCAGGACACCGCCTTCGAAACCCTGCTGACCACCGGCCCAACAGACAACGAGCCCAACGAGCCCGACGCCCGTCCCGAGTCCACGGTCGAGGAACCCACCCCGGTCGCACCGAGGGAGCGGAAGGCCTGGGGGCACCGGGACCTGGTGCCCCTGGACGATGCCGAACCCGGCGAGGTCAGGGTCCTGCTGGCCGACTCCACGAGCCAGGAGGCCGCCGTGGTGGCCGACGCGCTGCGCCGCGCGCACCTGATCGACGGCGTGCCGTGGCATCGGATGGCCGTGCTGGTCCGCTCGGCCATCCGGCAGGTGCCGCTGCTGCGCAGGGCGCTGGTGAGTGCCGGTGTGCCCACGATGGTGGCGGGCGATGAGGTGCCGATCGCCCAGGAGCCCGGGGTACGGCCGTTGCTGACGATGCTCCGGATGGCCCTGTACCCGGGCGAGCTGGACGAGTCCGTGGTGGAGGAACTGCTCACCGGCCCACTGGGCGGCACCGACATGATCGGTGTACGCCGCCTCCGCCGCGCCCTGAAGATCGCCGAAAACGAGGCCGCCGCCACCGAAGAGACCGCCTCGGATCAAGAAGACACCTCAACCCAAGAGAAAGGCGCCTCCGGCGAAGGGCCCTCCGGTGATGGCGCCTCCGGTGAAGGCGCCTCCGGTGAGGCGACCTCCGGTGAGGGGACCTCCGGTGGTGGCGCCTCCGGCGAAAGGACCTCCGGTGAGGGGGTCTTCGGTGAGGGTGCCTCGGGCGAAGGCGCGTCCGGTGAGCGTGCCTCTGGGGAGGAGGGTGGCTCCGGGGACGAGGGCGGGCTGGGGCGGGTTGTCCGGTCGTCCGGGGAACTGCTCGTGGCCTCAGTCCTGGATGTCCGCGAACTGACCCGCATAGAACCCCACATAGCCCACCCGGCAGAACGCGTAGCCCACCTCCTCCACGCCGCCAAAGAGGCCGCCAAGGCGCAGAGCACCGCCGAAGAGGTCCTCTGGGCGATCTGGCAGGGCAGCGGCCTGGCCGAGCGATGGACCGACCTGAGCCTGTCCGGCGGCGCGCGGGGCGCCCAGGCCGATCGTGACCTGGATGCCGTGGTGGCGTTGTTCGATCACGCCGCCAGGTTCGTGGACCGCATGCCCAGGGCCGGCGCGGAGGTGTTCCTGGACGACATCGCCTCCCAGGAGATCCCCGGTGACACCCTGGCCGAACGCGCCCCGGACGGCGATGCCGTGCGGGTGCTGACCGCGCATCGTTCCAAGGGGCTCGAGTGGGACGTCGTGGTGGTGGCGGGCGTTCAGGAGGGCGTCTGGCCGGATCTGCGGCTGCGGGGTTCGATGCTGGGCGCCGAGGACCTGGTGGAGCTGGCCGAGGGGGCGCAGCCGAGTACCGCGTCTTTGGCCTCGAAGCTCTTGGCCGAGGAACGCCGCCTGTTCTACGTGGCCGCGACCAGGGCCAGGAAGAGGCTGGTCGTGACGGCGGTCGGCGGCGAGGACACCGACGAGCGGCCGTCGAGGTTCCTGGCCGAGCTGATGCCGGGCTCCGTGGACACGGCGACGGTGGACGACCAGGCCCGGTGGCTGAACATGTCGGCGCTCGTGGCCGACCTCCGCAGCGCCGTAACAGATCCCACAAAGTCGGCAAGAATCCGGCAGAAGGCCGCGCAGCAACTCGCCAGGCTCGCCGCCGCGGGCGTGCAGGGCGCGCATCCCAACGACTGGTACGCGCTGACGCCGATCTCCGACGACCGCCCCCTCGGCTGGCCGGACGACATCGTGCGCATCTCGCCCTCGGCCGTGGAGAGCTTCACCAAGTGCGGCCTGCGCTGGCTCCTGGAGACCGCGGTCGGCGCCGCCGGGACGAGCAGCGCCCAGGGCCTCGGCACGGTCATCCACGCCCTGGCCGTGCTGGCCGCCACCGACCTGCCCAGCGAGGACCTCCTCGGCCGCCGCCTGGACGACATCTGGAGCGAACTGGACTTCGGCGGCGTGTGGTTCAACCGCAAGCAGCGCCAGGTGGCCGAGCAGATGATCGCCAAGTTCCTGCGCTGGCACAAGGAGAACCCGCGCGAACTGGTCGCCCTGGAGGAGGCGTTCACGGCCACGGTCGGCGACGGCGTGCTGATCAAGGGCCGCGTGGACCGGGTCGAACGCGACTCCGACGGCAGGGCCGTCATCATCGACCTCAAGACCGGGTCGAGCAAGCCCAAGGCGGGCGACCTCGACCGCCACCCCCAGCTGGGCGTCTACCAGCTGGCCGCGCTGCTGGGCGCCTTCGCCAGGCACGGCATGACCGAGCCGGGCGGCGCCTCGCTGGTGCAGCTCGGCAAGGCGGGCGGCAAGAACGACGCGCTGGAGCAGGCGCAGCCCGCCCTGGCCGACGACCGGGACCCCACCTGGGCCAAGGACCTGGTCGACACCGTCGCGATCGGCATGTCGGGCCCGTTCTTCCAGGCGAAGGTCAACGACGGCTGCCGTACGTGCGCCGCGCGGGCCAGCTGCCCGGTCAACGACAACGGGGGCCAGGTGTGCTGAGTCCGGGAGAGCTCGCCGGCAAGCTGGGCGTGCTGCCGCCGACTCCGGAGCAGGAGCATGTCATCCAGGCGCCGCTGGAGCCGATGGTCGTGATGGCCGGAGCGGGTTCCGGCAAGAGCGAGACGATGGCCGGGCGCGTGGTCTGGCTGGTCGCCAACGGGCTCGTGCGCCCCGAGAACGTGCTCGGCCTCACCTTCACCCGCAAGGCCGCCGCCGAGCTGGCCAACCGGGTGCGTGAGCGCCTCAACGGCCTGGCCGAGGCGGGCCTGGTCGAGCCGTCGCTGCTGGACGACGAGCCGGCCGTCTCCACCTACCACGCCTACGCCGCCCGGCTGGTCACCGACCACGCCCTGCGGGAGGCGCTGGAGCCCACGATGCGCCTGGTCACCCCGGCCGTCTCGTGGCAGCTGGCCTCGCGGGTCGTGGCGATGTACGACGGGCCGATGGACAAGATCGAGCTGGGGCCGCCGTCGGTCACGGCCGCCGTACTGGAGCTCGCGGGAGAGCTGTCGGAGCACCTGCGCGCCGGCGGCGACGTGCGGGGGGTCGGCGAGTGGCTCGACGAGCAGTACGGCATGCTCCCCGCCAAGACCGTCGCGGCCCAGCGCAAGCCCATCGCGGTGCAACGGGCGAGGGAGCAGCTCCTTCCCCTGGTGGCGGCGTACGAGCGGCTGAAGCGCGGCCGCGAGGTCATCGACTACGGCGACCAGATGTCCCTGGCCGCCCGGATCGCCGCCAAGCACCCCGAAGTCGGCCAGATCGAACGCGACAGGTTCTCCGTCGTCCTGCTGGACGAGTACCAGGACACCAGCCACGCCCAGCTCGTCCTGCTCAGGAGCCTGTTCGGCGGCGGTCACCCGGTCACCGCCGTCGGCGACCCCTGTCAGTCCATCTACGGCTGGCGCGGCGCCTCGGCCGGAAACCTGCGTCGCTTCTCCCAGGACTTCAGAACGGCCTCCGGCGACCGGGCCCCGGTGCGCCAGCTCTCGGTCAGCTTCCGCAACGGCGACCGCGTCCTCGACGTCGCCGCCCGGGTCCAGATCCCGCTGCGCATGGAGGCCAGGGAGGTCCCCGTCCTGGTGCCCGGCGCCAACCGCAAGGACCGCGGCCGCGTCACCTGCGCCTTCCACGAGACCGCCGAGGACGAGGCCGAGTGGATCGCCGAGGGCGTCAAGAAGATGCTCGGTCAGGAGGTCGCCCCGGACGGCCTGCCCTGGGGCGAGAAGGAACGCAAGAAGACCCTGGAGCTCCAGCCCCAGGACGTGGCGATCCTGGCCCGCAAACGCTCGCAGTTCCCCGCCCTGCGCCGTGCCCTGGAGGCCCGCGACATCCCGGTGGAGGTCGTCGGCCTGGGCGGCCTGCTCACCGTCCCCGAGGTCAACGACATCGTCGCCACCCTCCGCGCCCTGTACGACCCGACGGCCGGAGACGCCCTGGCCCGGCTCATGGCCGGTCCGAGGTGGCGCATCGGCCCCGCCGACCTGCGCCAGCTCGGCGAGTACGCCCGCGAGCTCACCCGCGAGGCCAGGCAGGGCGCCCGGCCGGAGAAGGACCCGCTCGACCAGGTGGTCGTGGACCTTGCCGAGGAACGCGGCAGCCTGATCGACGCCCTGGACGAGCTGCCCGACCGCGAGGAGTGGCTGGAGTCGTTCTCGCCGCTGGCCAGGAGCCGCCTGGTCGCGCTGGCTCACGAGCTGCGTCAGTTGCGCGCCCACACCGCCCAGCCGCTGCCCGACCTGATCACCGAGGTGGAGCGGAAGCTCGGCCTCGACATCGAGGTGGCCGCGCGCGGCGGCACGGTCAGCGCCTTCGCCGCCCGCGCCGACCTGGACGCCTTCCTGGACGCCGCCTCCCGCTTCGCCGGGGACGCCGAGGACCCGACGCTCGGCGCCTTCCTGGCCTACCTGGAGGCGGCGGAGAGCGAGGAGTTCGGCCTGGAGGCGGGGCGCGTGGGCGAGAGCAACAGCGTGAAGCTGATGACCGTGCACGCCTCGAAGGGCCTGGAGTGGCCGGTCGTGGTGGTGCCGGGACTGTCGCAGCTGATCAGCTCGAAGGGCACGATCGCCACCGGCAGCATGTTCCCCGCGACACCGGTCACCAACAGCCGGTGGACGGACAACCCGCGCAAGCTCCCGTACCCCTTGAGAGGGGATGTCGCGGACCTGCCCCGGCTGGGCGGGCTGAGCAAGGAGGAGCTGACCGCGTTCGACGAGCGCTGCCGCGCGCGCGACCTCATGGAGGAGCGGCGCCTGGCCTACGTGGCGGTCACCCGGGCCCACTACCACCTGATCGCCTCCGGCTACCGCTGGGGCAGCGCCACCAAGCCGCTGGAGCCGTCGGACTTCCTGCTGGAGATCCGCGACACCAGCGACCGCGTGGCCTACTGGGCCCCGGACCTGGCCGACGGGGCGACCAACCCGCTGCTGGACGAGCCCGCCGAGGCCACCTGGCCGGTGGTGCCGGAAGGCGACAGGTACGAGGCCGTCCTGGATGGTGCCCGCCTGGTCGAGGACGCGCTGTCGGGCCGGCTTGAGTCCGCGCCGGAGGAGGCGCTGAAGACGTTCGAGCAGGAGCGCGTCCGGGCCTGGGAACGCGACACCGACCTGCTGCTGCGCGAGCGCGAACTGTATCGGCGCGGCGGGGGCAGGACGGTCGAGCTGCCGTCCAAGCTGACCGTCTCGTCGCTGGTCACACTGGCCGCCGACGCGAAGGAACTGGCCCGCAGGATCCGCCGCCCGGTCCCTGTCAAGCCCGCGCCGCTGGCCCGCCGTGGCACCTCGTTCCACCGATGGCTGGAGACGCGCTGGGACCAGCAGCGCCTCATCGACGACTTCGAGCTGCCCGGCCTGGACATCGTGGAGGAGGAGGCCGACGTACGGCTGGCCGAACTGCAGGAACGCTTCGAGGAAAGCGAATGGGCCACCCGCAAACCCCTCGACCTCGAGGTCCCCTTCGAGACCATGATCGCCGACCGGCTGGTCAGGGGCCGCATGGACGCCGTCTTCCAGCTGCCCGACGGCACGTACGAGGTGGTCGACTGGAAGACGGGGGAACGCCCGTCCGGCAAGGCGGCCGCCGCCGCCTCCGTGCAGCTCGCCGCCTACCGCCTGGCCTGGTCACACCTGGCCAAGGTCCCCCTGGACCAGGTGGGCGCCGCCTTCCACTACGTCCGCCCCAACGAGACCGTCCGCCCGGTGAACCTCCTCGACGCCGACGGCCTCATCGCCCTCATCGAAGCCGTCCCCACCTTCCGTTCGTAATACATGCGTAGTACATTGAAGTGTGTGGGATATCGGGCGGTCTACTGGACTGAGCGCTCAGAGGAGTACATCGCACGGCATGACGTCACGCCGACAGAAGTGGAAGCAGCGCTCTTCACGCGCCCCCGGTTCGAGACAGGAGGCCGGGACGAGTGCACCCTGATCTACGGAACCACGGATTCGGGACGCTGCTGATCGTGGTAGTGGACAGCATCGCCGAACCAGACTCCTGGTATGTAGCCACAGCTCGTGACATGACCGCGAGTGAGAAGCGACTCTTCAAGCAGAAGGCGAGGTGACGACCATGACACGAGACGAGATCGACAATCTGGCTTCCTACTACGACGAACATGACACCACAGAGGACCTGGAGCGGGCTGTACCGCGTGATCCGGTCTCTCCTGACGACGTGATGATCGTGACGTCGCTTCGGCTGCCCAAATCCCTCATGGACCAGGTTCGTGAGCGGGCGCAAGAACGTGGGGTCAAGCCCACGGCGCTCATCCGCGAATGGGTGGAGGCTGCTTTGGCGGGTCCTGACGCGGTAGTGCCGATCAGCGTCATCATGGCCGCGGTCAACGAGTATCAGCACAAGCGGGCCTCGTAGCACTGAGGGTTTCACTGGGTCAGGTAGTGGAACGTGGGTTTGGGGTGCATCAGGAAGTCGTGGTGGGAGATGTTCCAGGCGTAGGCGCCGGCCATGGCGAAGACCACGGTGTCGCCCACGTGGATGGAGGTGGGGACGGCTCGGGCGAAGACGTCCTTGGGGGTGCAGAGCTGGCCCACGACGGTCACGGGCTCGCCGGTCACGCCTGGGCCGGTGCCGGTCGGGAGCACCGTGAAGGGCTGGTCGTGGCCCTTGGTGACGGGGGTTCTCAGGTGGTGGGTGCCGCCCAGCACGATCGCGTACGCCGCGCCGCGTACCCGCTTCACGTCCACGACTTTGGTGACGTAGTAGCCGCAGTACGCGGTCAGCGACCTCCCCGGCTCCACGCGGACCGTCTGGCCGGGGGTGCGCAGGCGGGCCAGGCCGGTGCCGTAGGCGGGCCAGTCGAAGCGGGCGGCGGGATCGTGGTAGTCCACGGCCATGCCGCCGCCCAGGTTCACCTCGCCGGGGTGGGTGGACAGCAGGGTTTCCGCCAGTTTCAGGAGCTGGTCGGCGTTCAGGCCGCTGGCCAGGTGGTAGTGGCGGCCGCGTAGCCGTACCCGGTCGTCGAACAGGGGCAGGCAGGCGCGCACGTCGTCGTCGTCCATGCCGAACGGGCCGCTCATCGTGAGGGCGGCGCCCTCGACGGGCAGGTCGGGGCTCACGCGCAGGAGGACGTCGGCCGCGCGGCCCGAGGTGAGCAGGCGGCGCAGTTCGCCGGATGACTCCACGTGCAGGCGGTGGGCGGGCAGGAGGAGTTCCGCGTCGGTTTTGCCGGGGCCGCCGAGCGCCAGTGGCTTGTCCGGGAACAGGGCGCTGACGTGGGCGTGCTCGCCGCCCGATGAGACCTCGAAGCCGTCCACGTGGGGTTCGAGCACGCGGAGCAGTTCGGGGTCGGGGTTGGCCTTGACCGCGTAGTAGAGCTCGATGCCGGGCAGCGCCCGGCGGACGGCCGTGGCGTGCGCGTCCAGGGCGGGCAGGTCGTAGACGTAGGCGGGCGTGTCGTCGGCGGCGGCCTCGGCGATCCGGGCGGCGTGGGTGCGGCTCATGCGAGCGGGTTCGCGATCGGGACGTAGCCGGCCGCGCGGTCGGCGGCCCTGGCCCAGCGCACCGACAGGTTGGCCTTGGCGGGCAGGGGCGCGCCGGCCAGCAGGTCCGACAGGGGTACGGGGTTGCCCAGGTCCGCGGCCACGCGGGCGATCACTTCGGCGGCGGATCGCCACAGGCGGGTCAGCGTCGCGTCGTCGGGCGCCACGCTGGCGGCGATCTCGGTGAGGTGGTTGACCAGCAGGCAGTACGCGACCCTGGCCCAGCCACGCTCGGCGTCGTAGGACAGCGACTCCGCCACGCGGTCCGGCACCCCGGTCAGGTCGTGGCGGCCGGTGACCAGCTTGGTGCCCTCCAGGTCGCGGAAGACCACCTCGGCGGGCAGCCCGTCCGCGTCGAGGCCGACCAGTACGTTCTGCAGGTGGGGCTCCAGGACCACGCCGTGCCGGAAGTAGAGCTCCAGCACGGGCGGGACCAGCGCCGCGACGTAGGCCCGCCACCACGCGGCGGGGTCCGGCGTGCGCACGCCCTCGGTGGCCAGCGCCCCTGCCAGCACCGGCGTGACGCCGGGGGAGACGACCGACCACGGGCTGGAACGCACGATCACGCCGAGCCCCTCCAGCAGCCGCGTGCCCAGGCCCGCGGAGCGGTAGCCGGGCTCGGGCAGCCACCGCGTCGCAGGGTATTTGCCGGAAATTTCATCGAATATGGTGCCCAAGCGGCGGTTCAGCTCCACCGCCCCCGCCAGCTCATACCAGGCGTTCTTCCGTACACAATTCGTGATCCGGACATCCAGCGAGAACTTCAGGCAGACCCCGAGGTCCGGCGCGTAGACCGTCCGCACCGACGACGTGGGCACCACCACCGGCCCCGGACCCAGGTCCACCAGCCGGTCGTCGAAGACCGGGCCGAGCAGATCGAGCTGCCACGGATGCGCGGGCAGCAGCGCGTACCCCGGCGGCGCCTCGCCCAGGCGGTCCAAAACGCCGGTCACACCCTCCTGCGCCACGACGTCGGACCGTACCCCCAGCAGCCGCACCGGGAACCGCGCGTGCGCCTCGGGCGCGTAGGCCAGCCAGTCGCGCCCGCCGCGCGCCTTCGGGCTCGGATGGAACGGATGCCCGTAGACCAGCGCCTGCTCCGAGGCCAGCCACGGGTCGGCGGGCGCGACCGCCCCGGCCCGCGCCGAAAGGATCGCCTCCAGCGCCTCGCGGCTGGCCGCCACCTGCCCGGCGAACTCGGCGTTCACCTCGCCGAGGCTCAGGTCGGATACGGCCCGCCGTACCAGCTCATCGGTGGTCAGAGGCACCCAGACGCCCTGCTCCAGCCGCTCGGGCGGCCCGGTGAAGCGCAGCGCGGCGCCGCCGCGCGTGCGTGCCCGCAGCAACGTCCCGCCCACCCGCAGCAGCAGGTACGGCGGCGCCGGCCACACCAGGCCGCGCGGCCCCGCCACTTCCCGCACGCAGCAGCGCAGCAGCGCGGCCAGGGTCGCCTCCTCGGCCCGGGGAGGCGACGCGGCGGGGGAGTCGAGGACCAGGCTTTCCACGTCACGCTCTCCTCAGGTAGTTGGGTCCGCTGGCGCCGTAGTACTTGTTGACGTCGCGGGCGCCGGTACGCTCCTTGGCCACCAGGGTGCCCGCGGTGATCATCGATTTCCCGGTGAGCCGGGCCGCGTCGAGCGTCCTGGCGCGCAGCAGCCGGGCCATGGGGTCCTCGCCGTGCTCGTCGAGCGCCTCGGCGAGGGTCTCGCGCAGCAGCCGGGCGGCCCGCTCGTGGGGCAGCGCCCCGAACGCGACCGCCGCGGCGGCCAGGTGCAGCGTGATCGTCACGAACACGTCGGCCAGCGCGTGGGGGTCGTCGGTCAGCATGCGCTCGTCGGTGAAGGCGGGCGGCTCGACACCGGCGGCGCGCAGCCTCGCCGGCGAGGCCAGCAGCCCGTCGTTGTCCTTGACCAGCAGTTTCATGCCGTCGTCCGTGAACACGAGGGCGAGGTTCTGCTGGTGTGCCTCCAGCGCCACGCCGTGGCGGACGAACAGCCGCACGTTCCAGCGCAGCAGGATGCGCAGGTACTCGGGGATCACGTCGCCGAGCCGTTCGAGCACGGTCGGGGCGTTGAGGGCGGCGACCGGCACGATCCTGCCCTCCGGCAGCCTGCGGATCATCCACGCCAGGTACTCGTGGCCGGCGTGCGCGTAGGTCTGCTCGTCGGCCACGAGCACGCCGGGGTCGGCCAGCTCGCGGACCAGCAGCTCGGCCAGGGCGCCGTCACGCAGTGTCCCCGGCCTGATCGAACGGCGGTTGCGCACGCCCAGCGTGCTGACCGGAATCGGAAGCTTCAGGTGGGTACGCGCGTCCAGCTCGACGGTCCGCATCGACAACGTGGGCCGCACGATCGTCGCCCGCCCCGAGACCTCGCGCACCCCCTCGACCTTCAGCGCCTCGTCGATCGTCAGCGGGTGCACGGGGAACGGCTCGTCGTGGCCGGGCACCGCGACCCAGCGCAGCGCGAACGCGGGCCCGAACTCCGGCGCGTACGCCAGCAGGTCCGCGGCGCTCATCCCCACCCGGGCCCGCGAGGTCGGATACACCGGATGCTCCACGAACGCCGCCAGCGTCTCGTAGGACGGCTCGCCCGCCAGCACCCGATCGGCGTGCAGGGCGTGCAGCTCACCGGCCGCCAGCGCCGCCGCGCACTCGTCGGCGAAGGCCGCCACGCCCTGCGCGTCGGCCGGATCGGCGACCTCGGCCAGCGTGGCGAGCACCTGCTCAAGGCGCAGGCGTTCCTCGGGAGCCACCACGAAGTCCTGGTAGAGCGACCCCGGCACCAGCCGTACGACCCTGCCGTCGGCCAGCGTCAGCCGCACGCCCTCCCGGGTCCTGCTCACCCGCCGCGACAGGCCGCCGTAGTCCTCGCGCAACAGGGTGTCGAGAACGCGCGCGGCCAGCCTGGCCTCAGTGGAGTCGAGACTCACGCCGAGATCACCCACGGCCGCTCCGCCCGATAGGCGTCCACCGCCGCCTCCACCCGGTGGCGGTCGGGGCCGACCGCGCGGATGACGCCCAGGTAGTCGCGGTTGGTGTGGGTTCTGGTGATCTGTTCTCCGGCGGCGCGCAGGGGGCGGTGCCAGAGGCGGACGCCGTCCTGGGAGCGTTCCTCCGCTCCGGGGGCCTCGGTGATCGTTCCGGATCGGTCGGCCACCAGGCTGACGGCGGTGCCGTACCCGGGGGTGGGGGGTGTTTCGGGAAGCCGCTCGCCCAGGTGCGCCCGCAGGATCCACTCGAACAGCGGGACGCCCAGGATGTCGCCGAGCAGGAAGTCGCAGTGGTCGCCGATCACCCGGTAGTTGACCTCGACGATGCGCGGTCCGGCCGGCGTGAGCACGTACTCGGTGTGGCAGGCCCCGAAGCCCGCCCCCAGCGCCCCGAGCGCGGCCAGCACGTGCTCGTGCGGCCCGTCCGGCGCCCAGTCCAGCCGCTCCTCCACGAAGTGCGGCAGCGGCCCCAGCTGCGTCGCGTAGCCGCCCAGCACCCGCGTGCCGGTCGCGTCGCCCAGCGTCTCCAGCGTGCGCAGCGGCCCCTCCAGATACTCCTCCACGACCACGTACGCGCCCGGCCGCGCGCGCCGCACCGCCGTGACCGCCGTCTCCAGGTCCTTCTCCACCAGCATCACGTCCTCGCTGGCCACGCCCTCGCGGGGTTTCACCACCAAGGGGTACGGCAGGCCGCCGGGAACGGCGTCGTCCGGACCCAGTTGGATCGAGAAGACCTCCTCGACCCCGGCCTCGGCCAGTTTCGCGCGCATCAGATACTTGTTCTTGGCCGACAGGCACGCCCGCCAGTCCTTGCCGGGCAGCCCGAAGTAGGCGGCGGCCAGCGCGGTCTCGGTCTGCAGGTGGTCGGAGTTGCTGAACAGGGCGTCCGGCCGCCCGAGACGCGAGACGGCGTCGATGAGGGCGCGCGGGTCGCGCACGTCGCACGCGACCGCGTGCGGGTGCTGCTCTGGCCGGTCGGTCAGAATGGTGACCTCGCAGCCGAGCGCGCGAGCGGCCGGCAGGAATCCGTCGGTCACCGAGTCCGTCGGCTTGAGCGCCGTCATGAAGAGCCGCAAAACAGGGCACCCCCGGATCAGGTAAGGCTAACCTAACTCGGCGATGATAGTCCCGGGACGATCACCTCGTTGCCCTGACAGGCTAATCGGCGGCCAAATGAGAGTCTTCTCATTCTCGTCTCACCGACATCTCCTCCGCAGAGCCTACGGTCCTGTCATGACCCGTAGGACCACGCTCGTGGGCGCCACGGTCGGCGCGGTGCTCGCCGCGCTGGCCATGACCGTGGTGGTCAAAGCGGGGGCCGTCGAACCGGACCTCGGCGGCGAGATCATCGTCACCCCCACGGCCACCCCGCCGCCCAGCCCGACGCCGACGATGACGCCGAGCCCGACCAGGGAACGCGCGACGCCCACGCCGACCAGGAAGAAGACGAAAGCCGACCCGGTGCCACCCCCTTCGCCGACCAGGGTCCGCACCGGGGATGATGATGAGGACGATGACGACGACTGAGCAGGCAAGGTGAGCGCGAGAGCCCGGATCGTAGGCTGGATGCTCTCGGTCGTGACCCTGGCGCTCGGCCTGTCGATCTTCGCCGCCTGGAACGTCCTGCTGACCCGGGTGGACGAGCGGATCGCGGCCGAGTTCAAGCACGAGTACGAGGAGCTGCGCGGCTACGCGGCCAAACCCACCACCAACGATCTGGAGGACCTGCTGGTCGGCTACCTCCAGGTCAACGTCGCCGACCGGTGGGAGATGTTCTTCACCGTCGTGGACGGCCAGCCCCACCACAAGGGCCGGGCCGAGTCGCCCGCGCCCCTCGACGAGGACGCCGCCCTGGTCGCCCGCGTCGCCGAGGCCCAGCGCCCGGAGACCGGAGAGTGGCCGTCCAAGGCGGGTGAGGTCCGCTACGTCTCGATCCCCATCCAGGTCAAGGGCGACCCGCGCCAGGGCCACTTCGTCATCGCGATCTTCTATGAGCATCACCGCCAGGAGGTCGTCGACGCCGTCCGCGTGCTCGCCTTCACCTCACTGGCCGCGCTGGCGATGGCGGGCGCGGCCGGCTGGTTCGTCGCGGGCCGCGTGCTCGCGCCGGTCCGGATGGTACGGCAGGCCGCCGAGCACATCAGCGACTCCAGCGACCTGACCCGCCGGCTCGACGTGGTCGGCAACGACGACGTGGCCGCGCTGGCCCGCACCTTCAACCACATGCTTGACCGGCTGCAACGCGCCTTCGAGGTGCAGCGCGAGTTCGTGGACGACGCCGGGCACGAGCTGCGTACCCCGATCACCGTCATCCGCGGCCACCTGGAGCTGATGGGCGACGACCCGGCCGAGCGGGAGGAGACGCTCGCGCTGGTCACCGACGAGCTCAACCGCATGAACCGCATCGTCGACGACCTGCTCACGCTGGCCAAGTCGGAGCAGCCGGGCTTCCTGTCGCTGGAGGAGGTGGAGCTCGCGGACCTGACCGTCAGCGTGATCGCCAAGGCCAGGGCGCTGGGCGAGCGCGACTGGCGGGTGGACGAGGTGGCCGAGGCGCGCATCGTGGCCGACCGCCAGCGGCTCACCCAGGCGCTCATGCAACTGGCCGCCAACGCCGTCCGGCACACGCGGGAGGGCGCGCTCGTGGCCGCCGGCTCCGCCGTGGACGGTGACCGCGTCCGGCTGTGGGTGCGCGACGGCGGCCCCGGAGTACGGCCGGAGGACCGCGAGCGCATCTTCCAGCGGTTCGTCCGCGCGGGCAGCCGTTCCCACCAGGGCGCCGGGCTCGGGCTGTCCATCGTGCGCTCCATCGCCGAAGCCCACGGCGGCCGCGTCTGGGTGGAGGACGGCGCCCGCTTCGTCATCGAATTGCAGGTTGACGGAAGAGAGGTGCGGGATTGAACCGGATACTCATCGCCGAGGACGAGGCCAGGATCGCCGCGTTCGTGGAGAAGGGGCTGCGGGGCAATGGCTTCGTGACCACCGTGGTGGAGGACGGCGAGGCCGCCTTCGAGTACGCCCGCAGCGGTGAGTTCGACCTTCTGGTGCTCGACATCGGGCTGCCGCTGAGCGACGGGTTCACGGTGCTGCGCAGGCTGCGGCAGGCCAGGGTGACGCTGCCGGTGATCATCCTGACCGCCCGTGACAGCGTGGCCGACACCGTCGCCGGGCTCGAAGGCGGGGCCGACGACTACATCCCCAAGCCGTTCGCCTTCGAGGAACTGCTGGCCAGGGTGCGGCTGCGGCTGCGTACCGAGCGCACGCCCGAGGTGACCGTGCTGCGCGTGGGCGATCTGTCGCTGGACCTGCGCAGCCGCCGGGTGCACGTGGGCGGGCACGTGGTGGAGCTGTCGGCGCGGGAGTTCGCGCTGGCCGAGGTCTTCTGCCGCCACCCCGACCAGGTGCTCACCCGCGAGCAGTTGCTCAGCCACGTGTGGGGGTTCGACTTCGACCCCGGCTCGAACGTCGTGGATGTCTATGTCCGGTACCTCCGCAAGAAAATCGGGGCAGAACGGATCGAGACCCTACGAGGTACTGGATATCGCATGAAAGCCCTCTAACGGCGGCCTCATGGGCGTCCCACCGCCGCTCGGGAGTCTGAGATCGGCAACGGAACGGACTCCCAGGAGGACGGCATGGAACTCAAGCGGATCCTGATCGCCATCGCGCTCATGTGCGGAACCGGCGTGGCGGGCGCCGGTCTCGTCGCGACCCCGGCCTCGGCCGCCCCGGCCGCGCTGGCCCAGGCCGACGACGATGACGACGACCGCCCGAGGGGCGGAGTGGACACCGGAGCGGGCGGCACCAGCGACGACGATGACGACGACGATGACGATGACGACGACCGTCCCAGGGGCGGGGTCGACACCGGAGCGGGCGGCACCAGCGACGACGATGACGATGACGACGACGGTCGCCCGAGGGGCGGGGTGGACACCGGAGCGGGCGGTACCTGGACCGGTACGCAGGCCGCCAACCCGGTACGGCTGCGCGTCCCCGCCATCGGCCTGAAGACGAAGATCATCCCGCTGGCCCTCGACAAGAAGGGCCGCCTGGCCGCACCCAAGCGCTACGACGTGGCCGGATGGAACCAGGCCGGCCCCGAGCCCGGCGAGCGCGGCCCCGCCGTCATCGCCGGCCACGTGGACTCCAAGACGGGCCCCGCGGTCTTCTACAAGGTCCGCGGCCTCGACCCCGGCGACAAGATCTACGTGGACCGCGCCGACGGCAGCACCAAGGCGTTCACCGTCCACCGCCTGGCCCGTTACCCGAAGACCGCCGTCCCCGGCCGCACGGTCTACGGCCAGACCGGCGGCGCCGAACTGCGCCTGATCACCTGCGGCGGCGTGTTCGACAGGAAGAAGGGCAGCTACCGCGACAACATCGTGGTCTTCGCCCGCTGAGCATGAGGACGGGAACGAAGGCTGAGCCCGGCGAGTCCGGGCTCAGCCGCCCGACCAGAACAACCGCCACACCGTGCCGGCGTCCCCGGCCATCGTGGCGAACCGCCGGACTCTCTTCCCGGTCAGGTCCACCACGTCGACTCGCCAAGGGCTGACCCCGTGGTCATAGACCAGCAGGTGGTCCCGGTTGAACCACCCCCACATCTTCTGCTTGGCACCCAGCGGGAAGCGCGAGACGGGCTTCCCGCTTTCGTGTTCCACCACGCAGACGGCGGGCCGCGCACCGGCGCACCCGGCGGCCAGCAACGGCCCGTTGACCTCGGCCGTGAGGTTGTCCGCCGAGCGCACACCCTTCACGGTCCGCGACAGCCGCCCGCCGAGCGTGTAGAGGCCCACCGGCCCGCCCCCGGTGACGAGGACGCTCCCGTCCGGGCCCCAGGCGAAGTCCGTCCCCTTGGCCAGGCCGCCGACCTCCCGCCGGACGAACGTGCGGGCGGCCACGTCCACCACGGCGAAGCCGGTGGCCTTGCCGTCGGTGTCGGCGACGGTCAGCAGGACCCGCGAGCTGTCGCGCGCCCACGTCGGCCGTCTGACCTGCAGCGGCAGCTCCACGGTCGGCACCGCGAAGACCGGCGTCAGCGCCCGGTCGGTGAACTGCACGGTGTTGTTGCCGTCGGAGGCGTACTTGGGCGTGGTGTAGACCGACGCGACCAGCTTGCCGTCGGGGGAGACGACCGCGTCGCGGTACTCGGGCAGGCGGACGAACTCCCGCGTCCCCGGCTTCCTGACGAACCCCGGATGCCGCAGCGACTCCTCCTTGACCGTGAACGAGGTCAGCCGGAGCGGGTCGCGGGGGCTCTCGTAGAACGTGGCCGCGAGCTGCGGCACCGCGACCGCGACGGCGTCGGCCGGCGGCGAACCGCTGACCACGGGCGACGGCACGACGGCGGCCGGACCCGGCCGTGGCCCCACCGACGGTGCCGGCGTCGGCCCGGCGGAGGGCCGCGTGATCAGGATCGTGGCGGTCACGGCCGCCGCCACGGCCAGCGCCGTACCGCCGACCAGGGCCGTGCGCAGGCGCCGGGGCCGGCGCGAGACCGCCAAGCCCTCCCGCAGCAGCCCCTCCGGCACCGAGTCGGGCTGCCGCCGCTCCACCGGCCGCTTGGCGGCCCGCCCGACGTTGCCTCCGCTGCCGGGCGCCGGGTGGCCGAGCAGGCGCAGCAGCACCTGGCTGGCCCGCGGCCGCTCGGCGGGCTCCTTGGCCAGGCAGGCCGCCACGATCTCTCTCAGGTCCCCGTCGAGACCGTTCAGCTCGGGCTCCTCGGTCGCCAGCCGATGCATGATCGCCGGCACCGAGTCCTGCCCGAACGGCGCCCGCCCGGTCGCCGCGAAGACGATCGTGGCCGCCCACGCGAACAGGTCCGCCGGCGGCCCCGCCAGCGACTGCGCGAACTGCTCGGGCGCCATGTACGCCGGCGTCCCCACCACCCCGCCGATCGTCGTCTCACCGGAGGCCGCCCGCGCGATCCCGAAGTCGATGACCCGCGGACCCTCCCTGCTCAGCAGCACGTTCGCCGGCTTGAAGTCACGGTGCACGACTCCGGCCCGGTGAATGGCCGCCAGCGCCGTGACGGTCCCGACCGCGAGCCTGCGCAGCTCCCGCCCGCCGATCGGGCCGCGCTCGCGCACGCTCGCCTGCAGCGTCGGCCCCTCGATGAACTCACTCACGATGTACGGCACGCCGTTCTCGCTGCCCGTGCCCAGCACCAGGGCGGTGCAGAACGAGGCCACCTCGGGCAGCACCTCCGCCTCGCGCAGGAACCGGGCGACGGCCTGCGGATCGGAGACCCGGTGCAGCACCTTGATGGCGACCTTCTCGCCCCCGGGCCCCTGCCCGAGATGGACCACGCCCTGGCCGCCGGAGCCCAGTGTGCCCAGGATCCGGTACTCGCCGACGTGCTCCAGGACGCTCATGTCAGTACCTGTCGAAGCGCAACTGGGGCAGCTTGCCCTTGACGTACACGAGCTCGACCAGCTTCCGCGTCACCTCGCCCTTGAAGTCGACCGCCTCCACGATCATCTTCTTGCCCGCGACCCTGCCCACGATCAGGTGGTCCTCGTCGTACCAGCCGTACATGTAGCCGGCGCCGGGCGGCACGTCCGCGAGCCTCGTGCCCGTGTCGGCGTCCCAGACGCAGACGCCCTGCTTCTTGCTGCACACGGTCGTGACCAGGCGCTTGCCGGAGGGAGAGAACGGCGTCTGCCCGACGGGCCGGCCCACCCAGTGCATGGAACGCACGACCTTGCCCGACAGGTCGCGGTAGCGGATCCCCTCGGCGTTCTCCGGCGTCAGATACCCGGACGCCACGAGCTGGTCGCCCGCCGCCCAGCGGTAGAAGTGAGCGGTGCGCTCCTCCGGCGCCTGCTTCCTGAACTGCGCGACGTCCTCGGCGTTGGCCGTCTCGACGACGGTTGCGCGCCGGCGTTCGACGTCGATGAGGATGAAGCCCCTCACGAAGGCGGACTCGACCTGCTCGTCGCGCTCCATCAGCGACAGCAGCAGCGTGCGGCTGTCGCGCGACCACTGTGGCGAGACGCCCCACCGCGGGTTCGAGACGGTCGGGACCGTGAACTTCTCGCCGGTGACCCGGTGGGTGAAGCCCACGTCCAGGCGCTCCGTGGTCAGGAGGTGCAGCTCGTTGACCGTGGCGGTCCACCGGTTGTCCGGGGAGATCGGGGAGCTGATGTTGGCGCCGCCGGTCCTGGCGAAGGCGGAGCCGTCCGGCGTGCGCGCGTACGCGACGGAGTCCTCGCTGTTCCCGCCGTCGTAGTAGGAGTAGTAGGAGGTGAGACGGACCTGGTCGGCCGCGTTCTCCCAGAGCGTGCCCGCGCCGCCGGGCAGGGTGATCGTCCGGGTCGCGGGCGCCTGCTTCGGCGCGGCGGGCGTCGTGAGGGTGGCGGAGGCCGGCCGGGACGGGGTGCCCGCCGCGACCGGTTGCGCGCTGACCGTCCTGGGGGTCAGCACGTAGCCGAGGGCGCCGAAGACCAGCACGATGACGACGGCCGCAGAGATGAGCAGCAGCGCGCGGGGACGCCGCCGCGGCGGTTCCGGCGTGTCGGGCAGCGCGGTCTCCAGAGCGCCGGACTGGCCGAGCAGGCGCAGCAGCGCCTCCTCCGCGGCCGGGCGGTGCTCCGGGTCCTCGGCCAGGCAGTCGGCCACCAGCTCGCGCAGTTCGCCGTGGAGGGCGCCCAGGTCGGCGGCGCCGTACCGGCGGCGTTTGTCGACCTCGCCGAAGGGGTCGCGGCCGGTCGCCGCGTAGGCGACCAGCGCGGCCCAGGCGAACATGTCCGCCGACTGCCCGCCGTCCCCGGCGGGCGTGCCGCGCAGCACGTGCGTGCCGTCCGCGCCGAGCACGACCGTGTGCGGGCCCAGATCGCCGTGATGTTCGCCCGTACGGTGCACGGAGGCCAGCGCGGTCAGTACGGCCAGCGCGAGCCGGTGGGTCGCGTTGGGCGACAGCGCGCCGCCCTCGGACACCGCCTGGGCCAGCGTCCGTCCCTCCGCGCGGTCGGTGACCAGGATGCCGGAGTCCACGCCGGTCACCTCCCTGTGTAGACGTAGATCAGGTCGTCGCGGTCGTCCTTGCCGGCCAGCTCGCCCATCACCCTCTGCGTACGGCCGCGCAGGTCGATGGCGATGATCCGGTGCACCGCCTTGTCCTTGTCCCTGGGCTCGGTGATGATCAGGTGGCTGTCGTCGTACCAGCTCAGCAACGTTCCGCCCTTCGCCCCGAAGACGGCCACGCTCTCCTGGCGACCCCAGTTCTGGGTGTTCCAGAGGCAGAAGCTGCCGCCGCTCGGGCACAACGTCAGGAACGAGGCGCCGGAGGGCGAGAAGCTGCGCCGCCCCCAGAGCTGGCCGACCCAGTGCTTGGTCCACAGCTCGCGCCCGGCCAGGTCGCGGGCCTTGAGACCCCAGCCGCTCTCGCTCCGGTAGTCGATGACCACGCCGGAGGAGTCGGGCAGCCAGGCGTAGATCCGCTCGGCCTTGTCGTCGGTGGGTACGGGAGTGACGCTTCTGGAGACCGGGTCGACCAGCACGAAGCCCAGGGCCAGCTCGGGATCGCCGCCGTCGACGATGCTCAGCAGCAGCCGCTTGGAGTCCGGCGACCAGGTCGGAAGGGCGAGTTTGCCCTTGACCTCCGGCGTGAGGGCGTACTGCTCCTTCGTCTTCCTGTTGACGACCGTCAGCGTGGGCTCGGCGTAGATCGCCAGCCACTGGCCGTCGGGGGAGAAGCCGAGGTCGGCGCCGGGCGTCTTCAGCTTGGTGAAGGTGTCGCCCTCGCGCACGTACGCGTCCTTGCCCACCCGGTAGGCGCTCAGGACGACCGGGTCGTCCGGGCTCTCGTGCAGCGTCAGGCCGATGCCCACGGCCTTGACCGTCTTGGTGGGCTTGGGAGGTGGGCTGGGGTCGGGCGCCGCCGTACGGACGTCCGGGGAAGGCGAGGCGGGACCGGGCGCCGGAGCCGCGGACACGACCTTGGCCGGCGCCGGGGCCGGTCGCGTCACCCGCGCGACGGCGTGCCCGCCCGCGGCCGACAGGACCGCCAGCGCGAGCGCGGCGGCCATCAGCGCCGGCGCCCTGGAGCGGCGCGGCGGCTCCTCCTCCAGCACCGGCGGCAGGTCGGTCAGCATGGAGTGGCCCACGAGCCGCATCAGCGCCTCGCTGGCCGTGGGCCGCGCCGCCGGATCCTTGGCCAGGCACGCCGCCACGATCGCCCGCGGCGGATCGGCCACGCCACCGAGGTCGGGCTCCTCGCGCAGGATGCGGTTCATCGCGGCCGACATCGAGTTGGAGTGGAAGGGCGACTGCCCGGTGGCGGCGAACACCACGGTCGAGCCCCACGCGAACAGATCGGCGGACACGGGGAACAACTCGCCGGCGAACTGCTCGGGCGCCAGGAAGGCGGGCGAGGAGACCTGCTGGGTGGCGATCGCCGACCCCGACTCCACCGCGGCGCCGACCCCCGCGTTGATCACCCGCGGACCGTCCGGCCCGAGCAGGACGTTGTCGGGCCGCAGCGCCCCGTGCGCCAGCCCCGCCTGATGGATGGCGGCCAGCGCGGTCATCGTCGCGATGGCCAGCCGATGCAACGCCGCGCCCCCTAAGGGGCCGTGCTCGATGACGGCCTGCTTGAGGCTGACCCCGTCCACGAACTCCGAGACGACGTACGGCCGCGCCCCCTCGATCCCGGCGTCGAGGACCATCGCGCTGTGGAAGGCGTCCACGCGTTTCAGCCCCTCGGCCCGTTCCAGGAAGCGCTCCGGATCCTCCAGATCGGTATGGAGCAGCTTGACCGCCACCCGCTCGCCGTCCGGGCCGCGTCCCGCGTAGACCACGCCGGCCGGTCCTTCAGCGAGAACGTGCTCCAGCGTGTAGTCCCCGAGTTGCCGCGGGTCTCCTAAAGGCATCGATCGAGAGCCTCCGATCTTCACGATGCTGCGAGCCAATTATGTGGTTACGGGGGATTCGGCCGGAAGTGCGGCGGCGAGGCTTACCCGAACCTGGCGTCGTAGGATGTCTGCGACTTTGGGGAGGGTGTGTCCGGCGTGGATACAAGGGCTGAAGAACAACTGATCGGGCCACTACTGCTGGCGCGCGGCACCATCGACAGGTCCTCGACACTGCGCGGCGATCGCGCGTGGCTGGAACGTGCCTGGGCCGACCCCGCCACCAGAGTTCTGGTCATCAACGACGGCCACACGCTCGTCCGCCGCACCGGCGAGGACGTCGAGGCCGTGCTGTACACGACCGAGGAAGCACCCGAGGGCGAGCGCTATCTGCTGGGCGTCGAGGACGGCACCGCCTACTTCGCCGTCGCCGCGCCCCTGCCGGGGATCGACGCCGAGCTGAACGGCCGGGCGACCGTACCCA
Organism: Nonomuraea sp. NPDC059007; assembly: GCF_042740555.1. Classification (NCBI taxonomy): domain Bacteria; kingdom Bacillati; phylum Actinomycetota; class Actinomycetes; order Streptosporangiales; family Streptosporangiaceae; genus Nonomuraea; species Nonomuraea sp. NPDC059007. The sequence continues at coordinate 135,672 of NZ_JBHYJD010000023.1, forward strand.
TGAGCCTGCGCGACACCCCGGAGGGCCAGCCGGTCGTGGCCGGGCTGCGGCAGGTCGGCGGGCTGCTCGGCGACCGGGACGCCGGTCTGCTGGTCTACGCCGTGGCCCTGGAGGCCTGGCACACGACGCACGAGCACTGCCCGCGGTGCGGGAGCCGTACCCGCGTCGAGGGGGGCGGCCACATCCGCGTCTGCCCCGAGGACGGCTCACAGCACTTCCCGCGCGTCGACCCCGCGGTGATCATGCTGATCCGCGACGAGGAGGACCGCTGCCTGCTGGCCCGCGGGCCGCAGTGGCCGGAGGGACGGCTGTCGATCCTGGCCGGGTTCGTGGAGCCGGGGGAGTCGCTGGAGCACGCGGTCGTACGCGAGGTGGCCGAGGAGGTCGGCATCGCCGTCACGAACCCGCGCTACCTGGGCAGCCAGCCGTGGCCGTTCCCGCGCAGCCTCATGCTCGGCTTCTTCGCCGACGCCATCACCACGACGCTCACCCCGGACGCCGACGAGATCGCCGAGGCCAGGTGGTACTCACGCGTCCAGCTCGCCGAGGCGCTGGCCTCGGGCGAGCTGCGGCTGCCGCCGCCGGTCTCGATCGCCAGGCGGCTGATCGAGACCTGGTACGGCGACGAGCTGGTCGGTGACTGGTAGGTACCTTCAGGCGGCCTGGAGGAGTGCCTTCACCTCGCGCGCCGACGGGTTCGTGCGCACGACCCGGCCCTTGGGGGTCTCGATGACGACCGTCGGGACGACCTGGTTGCCGTTGTTCACGCTCTCCACGAACGCGGCGGCGGTGGGGTTCGCCTCGATGTCGACTTCGCTGAAGCTGATGCCTTCGCGGGAGAGCTGAGACTTCAGCCTCTTGCAGGGGCCGCACCAGGTGGTGGTGTAGACCGTCAGCGCCATGAGGGTTCCTTTCGGTAAACAGGCGCTCGGTGCAACAACGCCGGGCGCCCGCGTAATCCCTCGTGATCCGGTGGGGTTAGCCGATGCGCTCGCTGATCCACTGCTGGACGCGCTCGGCCACGCCGGGCTCACGGAAGAGCGGCGCGCTGTGCTGGGAGCCGGGCTGAGTGACGACCGTCACGTCCACGCCCACCTGGCCCAGCATCGTCTTGAGCAACTCGCTCTGCACCGGCGGCACGAACTCGTTCTCCGAGTGCAGCATCAGCATCGGCGCGTCCTTGGCGCTGGCGTGCCAGGGCACCTCCATGCTGGCCCACACCCGCGAGCACTTGCCCTTGGGCTCGCAGCCGCCGGCCAGCCGCATGGCCGCCACGCGCAGGCGGCGCTTGTTGATGTCCGTCGTCTTGGCGCCGTCGGAGAAGGCGCGCAGCGGCGAGATCACCGGTGACAGCCCCACGACGCCCTTCAGGCCGGGCACGCCGTTGCCGTACGTGCCGACGGCCGCGGCGATGTGGCCGCCCGCGGAGAAGCCCACCACCACGAACTTGGCCGGGTCGAACGACCAGCGCCCGGCGTGCTTGCGGGCCACGGCGATCGCGGAGAAGGCGTCACTGCGCTGCGCCGGCCAGGCCTCCTGGCCGGACAGGCGGTAGTTGAGGTTGAAGACCGTGTAGCCCATGTCGGCGTAGGTGCGGGCGATCTCCGTCATGTACCTCTTGTCGCCGCCGGACCACCAGCCGCCGTGGATGAGGAAGACGCCGGGCCGCTTGGTGCCGTCGGCCGTCCACCACACGTCCATGTCCTGGTTGCGCTGGTGGCCGTAGTTGACGCTCTCCGCCGACAGGCCGCCCAGGCCGTTGGAGTCGACCGGGAAAGGGTCCTTCGCCGTCTCGGCGGCGGCCGCCGCCGGTGTGAGCGCGATCGCAGCGGCGAGCGCGCTCGCGAAAACCGCAGTTCGCACGGCCTTCCCTTTCCCCCATGCAGTTGGTCGCGCCCCATTGTGGGGGAATTGACCTGTTCTTTGCATCTCGGTGATGTGAACGGGTGACGGGCGGCATGTTGCCAGAATGGAGCCCTTCACCGCCACCGGCTGGGAGGATGATGAGGTGAACAGCGTGGACGACGTGCTCGCCGGGCTCGACCCGGAGCAGCGTGCGGTGGCCGAGGCCGTGCGAGGTCCGGTGTGCGTGCTGGCCGGCGCGGGCACCGGGAAGACCAGGGCGATCACCCACCGCATCGCCCACGCCGTACGGAGTGGGTACGTCGACTCCTCCAGCGTGCTCGCCGTGACATTCACCACACGCGCCGCCGGAGAGCTCAGGCAGCGGCTGCGCGCGCTCGGCGCGCCCGGCGTCCAGGCCCGCACCTTCCACGCCGCCGCGCTGCGCCAGCTCACCTACTTCTGGCCGAGGGTCATCGGCGGCGACGCGCCGTCGGTGATCGAGTCCAAGCTGCCCGTGCTGCGCGAGGCCTGCCGGATCACCCGCACCAGCCCCGACGTCCTGCGCGACCTGGCCAGCGAGGTCGAATGGTCCAAGGTCGTCCAGATCGCCCCCGAGGACTACACGGCCGCCGCCGCGAAGTTCAACCGCACGCCGCCGGTGCCCGCCGAGGAGATGGCGCGCGTCTACGACGCCTACGAGCAGATCCGGCGCGAGCGGCACCTGGTCGACTTCGAGACCATCCTGGAGCTCACCGCCGCGGTGATGACCGAGCACCAGGAGGTGGCGGCCCAGATCCGCCAGCAGTACCGCTACTTCGTCGTCGACGAGTACCAGGACGTCAACCCGCTGCAGAAGCTCCTGCTCGACACCTGGCTCGGCGGGCGCGACGACCTGTGCGTGGTCGGCGACCCCAACCAGACCATCTACTCCTTCACCGGCGCCAGCCCCCGCTACCTGACCGGCTTCGCCGTCGAGCACCCCGACGCCGCCGTCATCAAGCTCGTGCGCGACTACCGCTCCACCCCGCAGGTGGTCGACCTGGCCAACCTGGTCATCGCCAAGGGCCGCTCGGCCCACCGCCTGGAGCTGATCGCCCAGCGAAAGGACGGCCCCAAGCCCGTCTTCACCGAGCACGACGACGAGCCCGCCGAGGCCGCCGGGGTCGCCCGCGCCATCCGCAAGCTCCTCGACAAGGGCGTGGCCGCCCGCGAGATCGCCGTCCTGTTCCGGGTCAACTCCCAGTCGGAGGCCTACGAGGAGGCCCTGTCCAAGGCCGAGATCTCCTACGTCCTGCGCGGCGCCGAGCGCTTCTTCGAGCGCCCGGAAGTGCGTCAGGCCGTCGTACTGCTGCGCGGCGCCGCCCGCTCGGAGTCCGGCGAACCCCTGGCCGGCGAGGTCCACCACATCCTGACCGGGATCGGGCTCACACCGGCCGCGCCCGGCGGCGGCAAGGCGCGCGAGAAGTGGGAGTCGCTGCGCGCCCTGGCCGACCTGGCCGAGGACATGGCCGCCGACGGGGCCGACCTGCCCGCGTTCGTGGCCGAGCTGGAGCGGCGCGCCGGCGAGCAGCACGCCCCGCCCGTCGAAGGCGTCACGCTGGCCTCGCTCCACGCCGCCAAGGGCCTGGAATGGGACGCCGTCTTCCTGGTCGGCCTCACCGACGGCATGATGCCGATCATCTACGCCGAGTCGGCCGAGCAGATCGAGGAGGAGCGCCGCCTCCTGTACGTCGGCGTCACCAGGGCCCGCGAGCACCTCTCGCTCTCCTGGGCACTCGCCCGCGCCCCCGGCGGCCGCAAGGGCCGCCGCCCCTCCCGCTTCCTCGACGGCCTGACCGGCCGCCCGGCCACCACCGCGCGCGCCGCCGCCGCGCCTGCGCAGTCACGCGAACGCCGGCAGGTGGCCGCCCCCGTGTCCTGCCGCATCTGCGCCCGCAACCTCGCCACCGCGGCCGAGCAGAAGCTGGGCCGATGCTCCAGCTGCCCCGCCGACTACGACGAGGCACTGCTGGAAAGCCTCAAGTCCTGGCGCACCACCACGGCCAAGGAGGCGAAGATCCCGCCGTACGTCGTGTTCACCGACGTGACGCTCCAGGCCATCGCGGAGCGCGTGCCGCGCACCGACTCCGAACTGCTGTCCATCGCGGGGATCGGCAAGGTCAAGCTGGACAAGTACGGCGAGGCCGTACTCGGCCTGTGCCGTGGCGCGTGATTTTCCCGATACGGCGGGCGGGTTCCTGACACGGCGGGTGGCACGTCAGACTTATGGTGATACGGCCAGCCGCTAGGGAGAGACACGTGAACGAGGCGCTGAAGGAGCTGCTCGACCTGCTCGACCTTGAGCAGATCGAGCTGGACATCTTCCGCGGCCGCAGCCCGGAGGAGCGCATCCAGCGCGTCTTCGGCGGCCAGGTGGCGGCGCAGGCGCTGGTCGCCGCCGGGCGTACCGTCCCTGACGACCGCCACGTGCACTCGCTGCACGCCTACTTCATCCGGCCGGGCGACCCCGCCATCCCGATCGTGTACAACGTCGAGCGGGTCCGCGACGGCCGTTCGTTCGCCACGCGCCGGGTGGTCGCCATCCAGCACGGCAAGGCGATCTTCACGATGTCCGCGTCGTTCCACGTGCCCGAGGAGGGCTGGGCGCACCAGGCGGCCGCCATGCCGACGGTCCCCGACCCGGAGACACTGCCCACCTTCCAGGACAAGCTGTACGACCTCGTCGGCGACGAGCCCGGCTGGAAGGACTGGCTGTCCAAGCCGCGCCCCGTGGACGCCCGCTACGCCTCGCCGCTGACCTTCGAGGCGTCCAGGAACCCGGAGCTGATCAGCGCCGAGACCAACGTCTGGTTCCGCTACGACGCGGACCTGCCCGACGACCCACTCCTGCACGTGGTGCTGGCCGCGTACGCCTCCGACTTCACGCTCGTCGACACGATACTGCTGGCGCACGGCCTGTCCTGGGGCACCTCCAACGTCATGGGCGCCTCCCTGGACCACGCCATGTGGTTCCACCGCCCGTTCAGGTCCGACGACTGGTTGCTCTATGCTCAAGAGTCCCCCTGGTCAGGGGGAGCCCGTGGCCTCGCCCGCGGACAGATGTTCACCTCATCAGGAGACCTCGTCGTCTCGGTGGTGCAGGAGGCCATGATCCGCGAGATAAAGTCACAAAATCCCAGGTAGAAAATAAGTTGCCCCTTCCCGGCTTCCCGGTTTAGGGTCATGGTCAAGCGAGTCGGACACTCCTGTCCGACGATCCCGCAACGGAGGTGAGTCCAGGTGATCAGCATCAAGATGTCGGCCACGCAGTGGCTCGCTTCCGCACGTCGTGACTCGGTCAGACTCGCCGATGGGCCGGCCAAGTTCCGACAGGAGCAGTCTGTCTTCGGCCAGGAGCCCGCCTTCTACGCCCACGCCGGGTTCGAAGCCGTCCTGGTTTACGGAGCAGGAGTGGCTCCGTCCGTGCCTGCCGTCGCAGGCGCCCCGAGCATCGTGCCGACTCAGCAGAACACCAAGGGTGGTCTGTGCGGTCCGCAACCCTGGAGGGATGCGCCGGTCATAACCTGACCGGCACACAAGCAGCCCCCAGGCCGCGGATCCGCACATCGGATCCGCGGCCTCTTTGTTTGTCCGTGATCCCCCACCACCTACGAGGTGCCCGAACAAGATCACCGAGATCGAAAACAAGAAGGAGACGCAGATGGGGGCGAAGACGATCATGGACCTGATCGACGAAGCCAAGATCCCCTGCCGTGCCAACCCCGACCTGTGGTTCGCCGAGTCGCCGGAGGACGTCGAGTTCGCCAAGGCGCTCTGCGGTGGCTGCCCGATCCAGAAGGCCTGCCTCGACCGCGCGCTCGAGCGTGAGGAGCCGTGGGGCGTCTGGGGCGGCGAGCTCATCCTCAGGGGGACCGTAGTGCCCCGCAAGCGGCCCCGCGGGCGTCCCCGCAAGCACCCGGTCGCTGCCTGATCAACCGACCTCGTCCCTACTCAAGAAAGGCAACTCACCGAAATGAACATCCTTCCCACCAGGAGCTTTGAAATGCCATATCTGTTCCAGAACATGGTTAACGACCGAATACAAACCCTCCACCGAGAGGCGGAGGAGCAACGCCTGATCAACCGGATCCGCCGAGTAGAGCGTGCCCGGAAGAACGTGCAGCGGGCTCATGACCGGCTGCGTGTGGCGTTGACCCGAGAAGTCTGATCCGGGAGGTCCTGCCGCCGGCGCAGGACCTCCACCGAGGTCTCCTTCTTACCGAAGGGCCCGGGAGCCAAATCGGCCCCCGGGCCCTTCGCCCACTCAACCCCAAACCCCCCAACCACCCCCACCCCCGCAACCTTCCCAACCCCCAAGTCGCCACCCACCCACCCCGGCCGAATCGACCACCTCGGCCAACCACCCACCTCGGTCCCGCCACTGACGGGACCGACCCCGGCCTACCGCCTCGGCCCCGGTGCACGCCCCCGGTTCACGTGATCCCCGGCGCCCCCGCCTCGGCCCCGGTGCACGCCCCCGGTTCACGTGATCCCCGGCG
>NZ_JBHYJD010000023.1:142153-161968 GCF_042740555.1 Nonomuraea sp. NPDC059007
CACGTGATCCCCGGCGCCCCCGCCTCGGCCCCGGTGCACGCCCCCGGTTCACGTGATCCCCGGCGCCCCCGCCCCGGCCCCGGTGCACGCCCCCGGCCCACGTGACCCCCGGCGCACACCACCTCGGCCCCTGGCCCCTGGCCCCTTGGCCCCTGGCCACTCCGGCCCATTTGACCCCCGGCCCACGCCACCTCGGCTCACCTGACCCCCTGGCTCAGGCCACTCCGGACCGCATGACCCTCCGCCCATGAAGTGTTGGCCGGACCATCCCCGGCCGATCGCCTCGGCGCAGGCCATCTCCGAAGGGCGGGCGTTCCGCGGCGGGCGTGTTCCGAAGGCCTTTATGGCCACTTACGGATGTTCAGCGTCAGGAGATAGCGGTCGCCAAAGGTGCGTAAGGCTCGGCGGCGGCGTTTCTGGGTTGCTTGTGTTCGGAGATCAGGAAACGGGGATGGAATCGGTGGCTTCGTCCGGGTCGTCGGCGAAGCCTGGGACCCAGCGGATGACCTCGTCGCGGAATCGGGCGGTGGCTCCGAGCTGGCACAGGACGCCGATGCCCGCGGCGTGCACCCGATGGATGAGGACATACGAGACAGGAAGGTTGAGCTGGCGCACCACGTTGTTGGGCCGGAGGTCGGTCACGCTGGCGGCCTGCGCCTGGAGCCACTCGCGGCTGAACGTGAACTCCTCCACGGCCGTCGGCTCGACATACGGCGCCAGGAACGCGCGCAGAGCATCGGCGTCGATCTCGATGTGGGGTCGGATGAAGCCCTCGTCGCGAAGGCCGTTCATGACCGTTTCCATGTCGCCGTGGTTGAAGATGCGGGTGAGTTTCCCGAACGCCTTGGGGTACCCGTCGGGGAGCCGGTTGACCGCGCCGAAGTCCAGGACACCGAGTCGGCCGTCCTCAAGCATGCGGAAGTTACCGGGATGAGGGTCCGCGTGGAGCATGCCCACCCGAGCCGGCGAGCAGAACAGGAACCGTACGAGCAGCAGCCCCGCCCGGTCACGCTCTTCCTTCGTGCCATCGGTGATGATGCGGGACAGCGGCGTACCGTCCATCCACTCGGTCACCAGGACCATCTCGTTGGCGGCGATCACGTCGGGCACCTGGAAGTCGGGGTCGCCGTGGAACTCCTGCGCGAAGGCGTGCTGGGCTTCGGCCTCGTGGAAGTAGTCGAGCTCTTCGGCGATACGTTCGCGGAGTTCGGCCAGCACGGCCTTGATGTCGAGACCAGGCAACATGACACCGAACAACTTGCCCAGCCGAGCCAACTGGGTGAAATCACCGAGAAGCGCCTTGCCGGCGCCGGGGTACTGGACTTTGACCGCAACGTCACGGCCGTCGTGCCAAACCGCACGATGGACCTGTCCGATCGAGGCGGCAGCGGTGGGCTGGTCCTCGAAGGAGATGAAATTCTCCCGCCAGTCATCACCCAACTGCTCGGCCAGCACCTTGTGAACGGTGGCCACGGGCAGCGGCGGAGCGGCGTCCTGGAGTTTGGTCAGCGTGGCTCGATAAGGCCCGGCGATCTCCGGCGGCAGAGCGGCTTCGAAGATGGACAGCGCTTGGCCCAGCTTCATCGCACCGCCCTTGAGCTCACCGAGGACCTTGAAGATCTGCTCGGCGGTACGCTGCTGGATCTCCTGTGCGACGATCTCGGCGGATTTGCCGCCGATACGCTTCCCGATACCCAGGGCCGTGCGGCCCGCGAAACTGATCGGAAGCGTGGCCAGCTTGGCGGAGCGCGTGACTGCGCGGCGCGGAAGATCGCTCACCCTAGTACGCGGCGTCCCGTTGAGGCGCCACTTCCCCCTTCCGTGGTCGACCCATGTGCGCATGGTCGCGGACCCGGCCCGGTGGCTTCCAGGCCCAATGGTCTCCCCTGATGCCCGTCGGACACGGGCGATGTGCTGGTGGTGCCGGTCCCGCTGGCTGCGAGCCTTCGATCGTGCGAACCCCGCCGACTGCGGGGCATCGCGGGTGCGGCCGTGGGCCCACTGATGCGGATCCCGCTGGCAGCAGGCTTCCTGCCGTGCGTTGGCGCTGGTCGCGAGCACATGGTGCCCGCTGGTTCGAGCTTCTTCCCCTCTTGTACGGCAAGCCGTATGGGTATGGCAGCTCGTACCTGACGGGAACCGATACGGCGGTGGCCGCGCCTGACCCGAGCGGTGTCGAGATCGCCCCGCCGGGTGCGGGGATTCGCGGCGTCGCGTGTTCGGTGTGGAGCGACGGGTTGCCCTGCTGGATGCAAGGCCGAGGAGGTTGCCTCGCTGGGTGCGGGGCCGGGGTACACCTCGCTGGATGCTGAGGTCATGAGGGACGTCTCGCTGGCTGCGAGGCGGAAAGGGACGATCTCGCTCGATGCGAGGTCGAAAGGTGCTGCCTCGCTGGCTGCGAGGTCGAGGGGGTGCCTCGCGGGATGCGAGGCCGGGCGGTGCTGCCTCGCGGGATGCGAGGCCCGGAGGGAACCTCGCTGGGTGCGAGGTCGGGAGGGGAGCCTCGCTGGGTGCGAGGGTGGTGCGTGTTCCCGCTGGATGCGGGGCGCTTGCTTGTGACTGTATGGCGCGTGCCCAGAGGTCTGGTCGCGGACCCCCGGGTGACTGGGGCTGTGGCGTGGGATAACTGGCGTGATTTGGCTGGGTTTAGTCGCGGGTGGCCGCTCTGACCATTCTTAGCGAATCAGGATTGTTGCGTATACACCTACATTGCGGGTGGATCGCCCAGGTCCGCCGCTTCCTCTGCCAATCAGGCAATATGTCGATTGTGCCGTTGGTCACAATCGAAGGGTGGCCGTCAAGGTAGGCGAGGGCGTGCCTGGAGGCTTCCGCGGCCACCAGGGCGGCCAGGGTGGTGTCGCAGGCGATCTCGCCCGCGGGGTAGCCGCCCAGATGAGCGGTGACCATGGGCCAGCCCGGATCGCGGTCGCGGCGGGTCAGGTCCAGGCAATGCAGGCATGCGCTCTGGCTCGGGTGCACCAGCGGGCCCACCGTTCCGTAGCCCTCGAAGCCGGAGACCAGCATGTGCGGGATGTTGAGCGCGGTCAGTTCGGTCACCAGGATCCCGTCCAGCGGGCCCACCGGAGCGAGGATGACCAGGTGCGGAAGATCGGAGCGGTCGTTGAGATACGGCCCGCCCGCGACGAACCGGGCATAGGGCGCTGGCGCCGGCCTGGCCGGTGGTGCGGGTTCTGCCGGCGTGGCCGACGTCCGTGAGGGCGAGCCGGGCTGGGAGGGCGAGGCCGGACGTCGTTTGCCGCCACCGGGGTGGGTGTCCTCGATCGATTGGCTGATGACCCCGGTCCGCTGACGAGCCGCTTGGGTCGGCCGGCTCGGCTTCCGAGCGTCGTGCGCGGCATCCCGGGCATCCCGGGCATTACGGGCGTCATGGGCGTCAGGGGTGGAGGTCCGCATGCCCTGGGCGGAGTCACGGGTCTGGCGAGCGGAGCTTCGAGTGGCTTGGGCGGAATCCCGGACGTCGCGGGTGGAGCCTCCGACGTCGGGCGCGGAGGTCCGATTGGCCTGGGCGGAGTCGCCAGCCTCGCGGGTGGAGCTTCGAGTGGCTTGGGCGGAGGCCTGAGGCTTGGGCTTGGGGTTTCGAGTGTCGTGGGTGGCGTCCTGAAGATCGTGGGAGGGGTCTTGGGGGGTCGGCTGGGTGGGTTGTTGCGATCGGCGGCGTTGTTTTGCGGGGGGATCTTGGGTGGGTTGGTGGGTGGATGTGTGGGGGCAGGTGATCAGGCGGGTGGCGGTGGCGACGGAGGCTTCTTCTCGGGGGAGGCCGAGTTCGGACCATGTGAGGCCGCCGGGGACCAGGTCTTCGGGGCGGGTGGGAGAGGGGTCGATTACGCGGATCGTTCCCACACCGGCTGCGGCCAGGAGGTTGACGATCGACGCGCCCAGGCGGCCTGCGCCGTAGACCCGGACGCGGGCGTTACGGCGGCGGCTGAGGGTGGGCAGGCCGCCTGCGGGGTTGTCTCTGGCCAGGTCCAGGGCGTCCAGGTCGGGACGGAGGCGGTCTCGTTCCGGCAGGGGGATGTCATTCAGGATCGTGAGCGGGATCGAGGCGTCGTCCAGGACGCCTTGGGCGGTGAGTTCTGCGAGGAGGGTTCTGGCTGCCTGCTCTTCCATGCCTGCTTTTACGGCGTGCTTCACGGCTTGGGCCAGGTCCTGGGTGCCGTCCAGGGACTCGATCCAGGCTCGAAGCGGTGGGGTGAGGTCGGTGAGCACGACGGCCTGCATCGGGTGCACGCCGAACTGGAGGGTGCGCTCGTCTCTGAGGATGCGGCGCAGGGAGGGTTTCACGCGGGGCCTCATGACGGTCAGGGTTCCATCATCGGAGGCGGTTGTGGGGGCGGTTGTCACGGGCTGTGGATAACTTCTTCCGCTGGTCAGAGGGCTGTGGATGAAGGTCCCGCCATACCTGGGCAAACCGGCGCGGTGTCAGACCGGGGTGTGGGGGTGCTGAACCCAGTGCGGGCGAGACGCGAGAAACGTCCATGGCAGGAGAGGCGGGGGTCGGAGGGGTGGAGTCCTCGGGTCGTACGGCAGCGGGAGGTACTGGACAGAGGAGGAGGGCGGGAAGTGGCAGGGTACGGAGGTGCAGGCGGCGACAGCGGGAGGGGCGCCGGCGGGGAGTGGTCGGGGGCCGAGATGGGAGGGCGGTGGGTGGCGGTAGCGGGGCAGGGAGCAGAGGCGGGCCGGGAGGGCGGGGTTACGATCTTGGGCATGAGCGAGCTCTTGGTCGACCGTTCGGACGACGGCGTCGTCTGGGTGACCTTCAACCTCCCCGACCGTCGCAACGCCATGACCGACGCCATGACCCAACGCTGGTCCCAGGAAATGACCGCCCTGGCCAAGGACAGAACCGCCCGCTGCCTGGTGATCACCGGAGCGGGCAGCGCCTTCTCCGCGGGCGGAGACCTGTCCTGGCTGTCGGAAAGAGCCACCGAATCGGTCCCGGACCTCAGGGACCGCATGCTCACCTTCTACCGAACGTGGCTCTCCATCACCCACCTGGAAATCCCCACGATCGCCGCCGTGAACGGCGCCGCCGTAGGGGCGGGCCTCTGCCTGGCCCTGGCCTGTGACCTCGTCTACGCGGCGGAGGACGCCAAACTGCTGGCCCCGTTCACCTCCCTGGGCCTGCACCCGGGCATGGCCGCCACGTACCTGCTGCCGAAGACGGGAGGCCTGAGGCTGGCACGCGAGATGCTCCTGACCGGACGTGTCCTGACAGGAGTAGAAGCAGCATCAGAAGGTCTGATAAATCGGGCATTCGCGGGAAATGACCTTAGCCGTGCCGTTCAAGAGATCGCCCTCAAGGTCGCCTCAACCGCCCCCATCGCCGCGAAACTCACCAAATCCGCGCTAAATGGGGATCATCAGGATCTCGAAGCCGCCCTCCGCTGGGAGGCCCTCGCCCAGCCCGTGACCATGGCTTCCGCCGACATGGTGGAGGGTCTTCGGGCCCATCGGGAAAGGCGGGTGCCCAAATTCACCGGCTCTTAATCATCTGACCAGCTAAAACAGGGCTCACCCCCTGTGGAATTCGGCCGGTGTCGGCTAACGTGCATATGTGCCCCCCGAGACAGTCGAGGTCCGTCGAAGTTCTCGTCGCCGGCGTACGGTCTCCGCATACCGAGACGGCGACAAGACGATCGTGCTCTTGCCCGCATGGCTGAGCGGCGAAGACGCTGATGAATGGGTGAGCCGGATGCTCGATCGGCTGGCGGCCAAGGAGCGACGGCGTAGACCCACCGACGAAGGACTCCAGGCCAGAGCCAACGAGCTGTCGGCGAAGTACCTCGACGGAAGAGCGCGGCCCGCCACCGTCCGCTGGGTGGACAACCAGCAGCACCGATGGGGCTCGTGCACCCCGGACAACGCCACGATCAGGATCTCGACCCGCCTCAAGGGCCTGCCGGAATGGGTCATCGACTACGTCATCATCCACGAGCTCGTGCACCTGCTGGTGCCGAGCCACGGCCCGCAGTTCTGGGCTCTGGTCGAACAGTATCCCAAGGCCGAGCGGGCGCGCGGCTTCCTCGAAGGATTCTCCGCCGCCGCGCACAACGCCCCGGAGGAATGTTGATCCGCACCGTCGCGGTTCTCGCGCGCCGGAACATGGCGAAGGCGGCGCCTGACGGAGTGGATCAGGAGGAGTTCCTGACGGCCGTGGCCGAGGACACCTACGAGATGGTGGCCGGTCTCGAACTCGTCACTCCGGTGCTGGTGACGAGCGTGCCCGGCCTGGAGGAGATCGTCTGGCCCGGCACCGAAGTGATCACCATAGATGACGACGAGCCCCTGAAGAACATCATCAACCGCCTCCCGGGCGAACAGGCCGCCGTCATCAACGCCGACGCCCCCGACCTGCCCCCGCTCCTCATCGGCAAGCTCTTTCGCGAACTCGGCCGCGCCCAGCTCACCCTGTGCCCCTCCGAGTACGGCGGCGCCGTCGCCCTGGCCTGCCACCTCCCCCTCCCCGACTGGGCCGATCCCGACCTGGACGCCCACGACCCGGTGGCCGACCTGCGCGCCCAGGCCCCCGGCCGCCGCCTGGTCGCCGCGTCACCCGGCTGGCACCGCCTGCGTACCCCCGAGGACGTCCTCCGCCTGGACCCCGGTCTCGAAGGCTGGGACAACACCCGCGCCCTCCTGGGGAAGTTCTAGCCGGGCCACCACCGCCCGGTGGTCGGTCCCCGGCAGGGTGTGCACACCGACCTCCCGCACCCCAATGCGGGCGTCGACCAGCACGTGGTCGATCGTGATCATCGGCGGCAGCCGCGTGTTCGCCGGCCAGGTGGGCACCAGCCCGGCGCCGGCCCGGTCGGCCGCGTCCGTGTACCCGCGGGCCAGCACCTCGCGCAGTGCCGCGTGGTCGAGCGTGGCGTTGAAGTCGCCGGCCAGGATCCGCGGGATCTCCTCCGAGGCGGCGGGCAGTGACGCGAGAGCCGTACGCCATAGCTCCAGATTCTCCGACGTGGGCCGCGGCGGATGCACCGCGAGGACCTCCACCCGACCACCGCCGGGCAGGGTGACCACCGGACCGGTCAGCGGGTGCCGCGAGAACACGCCCCGGTCCGCCTGAAGCTCCCGGTACGGCATCATTCCGCCCAGCCCGGCGCCGTCCAGCCGGTCCACGGCCTCGGGCGTCAGTTCCTGGGCACTCAGGACATCGGGCCGCACCCGCCGTACCAGATCCATCAGAGCCGCGGGATCGGCCCGCCCGGCCAGCAAGTTCACCGACAGCACCGTGAACGGCCGGCCGCCCGCGACGGCCCCGTCACCGAACGCCCGGGGCAGCACGCACAACGCCAGCGCGACCGTGGTGACGACGGCGACGCACGCCGCGACGGGCCGCCGCCCGGACACCGCGACGAGGACGGGCAGCAGCGACCCCAGGGCCACGTACGGCGTGGCCGACATGACCTGCGTCAACGGCCCGCCACGTTCAAGCCCGGCCACCCGCGCCACAGCCCAGACGGCGAAGGGGACGACCAGGATCCAGGCGAGGGACGCGCGCACCGGCGCACGGCGGGCAGGAGTGACGATCGTCCCTCCGACCACCGCGAAACCCCCTCAGGCCAGAAGTGCCGCCCTGCCGCGCCTGGCCAGCCGCCTGGTCGCCTCGTCGGACAGCTCGGGGATCTCCTCCACCGGGAACCAGCGCAGGTCCAGGGACTCCTCGCTGATCACCGCCTCCGCGCCCTCGGGCGCCACGGCGGCGAACTCCACGTCAAGGTGCCACGAACGCGGCGGATGACACCAGACCTCGTGCCGGTCCAGCGCCAGCGGCCCCGGTAGCAGCCGGAGACCGGAGATGCCGGACTCCTCCCCGGCCTCCCGCAGCGCCACCTCCACCAGCGTCCGGTCGGCGCGCTCGCAGTGGCCGCCCATCGGCAGCCACATGCCCGCCTTCGGGTGCAGCGTCAGAAGGACCCGCGCACCGTCGTGGGACAACACCGCGGTGGTCGCGGTCAGGTGCCCGGGAACGCACTCGCGGTACATGGCGTCGGCGTGCGTCGCCAGGTGCTCCAGGAACTCCTTGCGCAGCACCTCCTCCTCAGGGGTCGGCGCCGACCAGCCGGTCAGCACGGCGACCGCGTCGGAGCGCAGCGTCACTCCGATTCTCCGGGCTCGTCCAGCTTGGAGATGTCCCAGTCGGAATCGCCCTTCACGAACGCGTCCGGGTGGTCGAGGTCCTCGGCCGTCGGCATGAGGTCGGGGTGACCCCAGACCGAGTCGCGGCCGTCGAGCCCGCGGTCGGCCTCCAGCGCCTGCCACAGCGCCGCCGCCTCCCGCAGCCTGCGCGGACGCAGCTCCAGGCCCACCAGCGTGCCGAACGTCAGCTCGGCGGGGCCGCCGGTGGCGCGGCGCCTGCGTACCGTCTCGGCGAGGGCGTTGGCCGAAGGCAGCTTGCCCTCGGCGGCGGCGTCCACGACGGTCGCCACCCAGCCCTCGACCAGCGCCAGCATCGTCTCCAGACGGGCCAGCGCGGCCTTCTGCCGCTCGGTCTCCTCGGGCTTGAGCAGCGCGCCGCCGCTCAACGCCTCCTGGAGCGCCTCGGGGTTGCTGATGTCGAGGCCGCGGATCTGCTCTTCGAGCGCCGAGGTGTCGACCGTGATCCCCTTGGCGTACTCCTCGACGGCGCCGAGCAGGTGCGAACGCAGCCACGGCACGTGCTGGAACAGCCGGTGATGGGCCGCCTCGCGCAGCGCCAGGTACAGCCGGATCTCGTCGGCGGGCAGTTCGAGGCCGTCGCTGAAGGAGGCGATGCCGCCGGGCAGCAGCGCGGCCGTGTCCGACAGCGGCAGGCCGATGTCGGTCGTGCCGATCACCTCGCGCGCCAGCGAACCGAGCGCCTGCCCGATCTGCTGGCCGACCATCATGCCGCCCATCTGCTTGAGCATGCCCATGAGCGGCCCGGCCATCTGCTGGGCCTCGGCGGGCAGCCCGGCGCCGCCGAGCGCGCCGCCCATGGTCTCGACCATGCGTTCGGCGATCGGCTCACACAGCTTGCGCCACACCGGGACGGTGTTCTCGATCCACTCGGACCGGCTCCACGCCTGCGGGTTCGACACCCCGCTCGGCAGCGCCGTGGCCTCGTTGAGCCACAGGTCGGCCAGACTGAGCGCGTCGATGATCTGGCGGCGTTCTCCGTCCATGACGGAGGGATCGCCCTCGGCGACCACCGCGTGTCGGGCGATGTTCTTGGCCATGTCCCAGTTGACAGGGCCGGAACCCTGGGGCGCCGACAGCATGTCGGCGAACTGGCGCATCGCCTGAGCCATCTGCTCAGGGTTGCCGAACATGGCGAACGGGTTTTCGTTGGGGTCGTTTTCACGACCTGGCAGGTCAGTCACCGCTCTACCTCGTGCAGGATGGAGGAGTCCACATCCGCCACGTTAGTCGTCCTACGGCGGATCAGTGCAAAGTGAGGACCGTGTGCCTACCTCGAAACGCCCGCGCCAACCGGTCGTCGCCGTCACCGGCGCGGCCTCCGGCCTCGGTCGCGAGCTGCTCGCGAGGCTCGCGACCTCCGCGGATTTCCGCAGAGTGGTGGCCATCGACGAGCAGCGCGGCGACGTCCAGGACGTCACCTGGCGAGTGATCGACGTCCGGGATCCGCTCTTGGCGAACCGCATCTCCGACATCGACGTGCTGGTCCACCTGGCCGGCGACTACGCCGTCGACTCCAACCCCGGTGAGCGCCGCGCGTACAACCTGCGCGCCGCACAGACCGTGCTCACCGCCGGCGCGGCCGCGCGCGTGCGCCGCGTCGTGCTCGTCACGAGCGCGATGGTGTACGGCGCCGCCCCCGACAACCCGGTCCCGCTGCCCGAGGACTCCGCGGTGGCCGCCGAGCCGGACACCGGCGTCGTCGGCGACTACCTGGAGATCGAGGCCCTGGTCCGCCGGGCCATCAGGAGCAACACCGGCCTGGACGTGACCGTCGTGCGCCCGGCCGCCGTCGTGGGCCCGGGTGTCGACACCGTCATCACCCGCCACTTCGAGTCGCCCCGGCTGCTGGCGGTGAAGGGCTGCAACCCGCGCTGGCAGTTCTGCCACATCGAGGACCTGGTCTCGGCGCTGGAGCTGGCCGCCCGCGGCGTGGTCACCGGCGTGGTGGGCGTGGGCTCCGACGGCTGGCTGGAGCAGGAGCAGGTGGAGGAACTGTCCGGCATCCGGCGCTTCGAGCTGCCCGCCGGCCTGACCTTCGGCACGGCCCAGCGCCTGCACCGGCTGGGCATCACCCCGGCGCCCGCCACGGACCTGCACTACGTCGTCTACCCGTGGGTCGTCGACTGCGCCCAGCTGCGCGAGGCCGGCTGGAAACCCGCCTGGACCAACGAGGCCGCCCTGGAGCAGCTGCTCGAACTGCGCGAGAACCGCACCACCGTGGCCGGACGCCGCCTGCCCGTCAAGGAGGCGACGCTCACCGCGGCCGGCGCCACCGTGGCCGTCATCGGCACCGCCGCCATCGTCCGTCAGGTCCGCAAGAGGCGCCGCCTGTAGGCTTGTTTGCGTGGACGTCATCCGGTTGCTAGACATTCGCGACACCCCGTTGTCGGTCGACGAGGTGTACGCCGCCGTGGGCGACCACGCGGCGGGCGGGACGACCCTGTTCGTCGGCACCGTACGCGAGCAGGACCAGGGCAAGCCGGTCAAGCGGCTCTCCTATTCGGCGCACCCGTCCGCGCCGGCGGAGCTGCGCCGCGTGGCCGAGAAGGTGGCCGCGGACTTCCCGGTGACCGCGCTCGCCGCCGTCCACCGGGTCGGTGACCTGGAGCTGGGCGACATCGCGGTCATCGTCGCCGCGGCCTGCCCGCACCGCGGCGAGGCCTTCGCCGCCTCACGACGCCTGATCGACGACCTCAAGGCCGAGGTCCCCATCTGGAAACATCAGCTCTTCGGGGACGGGTCGGCCGAGTGGGTCGGCGCCTGCGAATAAGCTCTCTCCATGTCACGACGTGCCCTGACCCTGCTCGTGGCGGGCTTTATGGTGCTCGCCCTCGGTGTCGTCGGCGCCCTCATGAAGGTGCCCTACGTCGTGCTGAGCCCCGGCCCGACCGAGAACACCATCGGTGAGGTCGACAAGAAGCCGGTCATCGCGATCACCGGCCGCCAGGTCTTCCCGACCGACGGCGCGCTCAGCCTGGTCACCGTCGCCTACCAGGGCGGCCCCAGCAGCCGCATCGACCTGATGACCGCGCTGCGCGGCTGGCTCGACCCGAACGTCGCGGTGGTGCCGGAGGAGACGATCTTCCCCAAGAGCCGCACCGCCAAGCAGGTCGAGGAGGAGAACACCGTCGAGATGGCCAACTCGCAGGACAACGCGACGGCCGCGGCGCTCACCGAGCTCAAGATCCCTTACAGCACCGTCGTCACGGTCCTTTCCACGGAGAAGGGCAAGCCCGCCGACGGCAAGGTGCAGAAGGGCGACGAGATCAACGCCATCGACGGCAAGAAGGTCACCGACGTCGACATGGTCCGCGAGACCGTCCGCGCGCTCAAGCCGGGCGCCGACGTCGTGTTCGGCGTCACCAGGGGCGAGAAGAAGCTCGACGTCACGGTCAAGACCACCTCGGGCGACAAGGGCGCGACCATGGTCGGGATGACCATGCAGGCCAAGTACAAGTTCCCGTTCAAGGTCAGCATCAGCGTGGGCGACGTCGGCGGGCCGAGCGCCGGCCTGATGTTCTCGCTCGGCATCGTCGACAAGCTCACCCCCGGCTCCCTGACCGGCGGCAAGTCGATCGCGGGAACCGGAACCATCACACCGGAGGGCGAGGTCGGGGCGATCGGCGGCATCGCGCAGAAGATGGTCGGCGCCAAGAAGGCGGGCGCCACGCTCTTCCTCACCCCCGCCGACAACTGCGCCGAGGCGCTGAAGGCGGCGCCCGACGGGCTGCGGCTGGTGAAGGCGGAGACCCTGCACGACATGGTCACGACGCTCGATTCGCTGCGCCAGGGAAAGACAGATCTTCCCGCATGTACGGCCGGCTGAAACTTCTCGCGCCCGTCGTGCGTTAGCCGTACACCTGGCACGCCGGTGTAGGTTGCCAGAGCGAGACGATTGTTCACCACGACGAGGGGTTGGCCTTGAGCTTCCGGACCCCAGGAGCCGGCAGGGCGATGCGCTTGCCCCGCCGCCCGCGACTGCTGCTTCCTGTCGCGATCGCCCTCGTGGCGATTGTGGCGTTCTTCTTCCTGTTTGCCGGCATTTACACCGACTATCTCTGGTTCGACTCCGTCAGGTACACCTCGGTCTTCTCCGGCGTGATGCTGACGCAGATCGTGTTGTTCCTGGTCGGCGCGTTGTTGATGGTCGGCATAGCCGGCGGCAACATGCTGCTGGCGTTCAGGATGCGGCCGATGTTCGGCCCCGCCATGTTCGGCGGAGGCAGCGGCGCCGACCGCTACCGGATGGCGCTCGACCCCCACCGCAAGCTGATCTTCATCGTGGGCATGGCCGTGCTCGCGTTGTTCGCGGGGTCGTCGGTGGCGGGCCAGTGGAAGACCTGGCTCCAGTTCTCCAACGGCGTGAAGGCCGGCAAGACAGACCCGATGTTCGGGCTGGACGTGTCGTTCTTCATGTTCGACTATCCGTTCATCCGGATGGTGCTGAACTTCCTGTTCACCGCCATCATCATCTCGATCGTGCTCGCCGCGATCACGCACTACCTGTACGGCGGCTTCCGCCTGCAGTCGCCGGGCGTGCACGCCTCGCGCGCGGCCCGCACCCACCTGTCGGTGCTGCTCGGCGTGTTCGTGCTGCTGAAGGCGGTGGCCTACTGGGTCGACCGCTACGGCCTGGTCTTCTCCGACCGCGGCAAGGTCTTCGGCGCGTCCTACACCGACCTCAACGCGGTGCTTCCGGCCAAGACCATCCTCGCGATCATCGCGCTGATCTGCGCCGCGATGCTGTTCGCCGGCGTGTTCCGCTCCGGCGGCATGCTGCCGGGCGTCTCCTTCGGCCTTCTCGTGCTGTCGGCCGTGCTCATCGGCAGCGTCTACCCGGCGCTGGTCGAGCAGTTCCAGGTCAAGCCGAACCAGCAGGCCAAGGAGAAGGAGTCGATCTCCAGAAACATCCAGGCCACGCGGGACGCGTTCAAGGTCGACGACAAGAACATCTCGGTGAAGCAGTACGGCGCGACGACCAGCGCGACCGAGCAGGTACTCCAGCAGGAGGCCAGCGCGATCCCCGGTCTGCGCCTGCTCGACCCGACGATCCTGTCGCCGACGTTCCAGCAGCTCCAGCAGATCAAGGGCTACTACCAGTTCCCCGAGCAGCTGGACATCGACCGCTACAAGGCGCCCGACGGCAAGATCCGCGACACCGTGGTCTCGGTCCGCGACATCGGGATGCCGCCGGAGGCCGAGCGCAACTGGATCAACAGCCGCCTCGTCTACACCCACGGCTTCGGCTTCGTGGCCGCGCCGGGCAACCAGGTGGGCTCCGGCGGTCTGCCGGTCTTCAACGCCAAGGACATCCCGCCGGTCGGCGACCTGATCGGGCCGAAGTTCGAGCCCCGCGTGTACTTCGGCGAGAACTCTCCCGAGTACTCCATCGTCGGCGGCCCCAAGCCCGGCCCCGGCCAGGGCGTCGAGCTCGACTACCCCGACGACCAGCAGGGCGGCAGCGGGCAGAAGAACAACACCTACGCCGGCAACGGCGGCGTGCCCATCGGCAACTTCTTCACGAAGCTGCTCTACGCCGCCAAGTACGGCGAGACCAACCTGCTGCTCTCCTCCGACGTCAACGACTTCTCGCGCATCCTGTACGAGCGCAAGCCGCTGGAGCGCGTGGGCAAGGTGGCGCCGTTCCTGACGCTGGACAAGGACCCGTACCCGGCGATCGTGAACAACCGGATCGTCTGGATCGTCGACGGCTACACGACGTCGGACTCCTACCCGTACTCCGAGCGCAAGAGCCTCGGCGACCTGACCACCGACGTGCAGACCAGCAGGCTGGTGGCCGGTCAGCCGCAGCCCGCGCCGACCGACGTCATCAACTACATGCGCAACTCGGTCAAGGCCACCGTGGACGCCTACGACGGCACCGTGACCCTGTACGCGTGGGACGACGTCGACCCGGTGCTGAAGACGTGGCAGAACACGTTCGGCACGATCATCAAGCCGAAGGCCGAGATCCCGGCCGAGCTGCGCGACCACCTGCGCTACCCGGCCGACATGTTCAAGGCGCAGCGGGAGATCCTGACCCAGTACCACGTCACCGACCCGGGCGCGTTCTTCGGCGGCCAGGACTTCTGGAAGGTCCCCGAGGACCCGGCCACCAAGAAGAGCAAGCAGCCGCCGTACTACGTGACGATGAAGATGCCGGAGGGGACCGAGCGGTTCTCGCTGACGACGACCTTCGTCCCGAACGGCCGGCAGAACATGGCCGCCTTCATGGCCGTGGACGCCACCGCCGACCCGTCGCAGGCGAAGCTGGAGATCCTCCAGCTACCCAGCAACACGGCGGTGCAGGGTCCGCCACAGGCACAGAACACGTTCCTGTCGAACCCGACGGTCTCCGAGCGGCTGAACCTGCTGCGCGGTACCGGCGGCGCCACCGAGGTCATCTACGGCAACCTGCTCACGCTTCCGTTCGGCGGCGGCCTGCTCTACGTCGAGCCGGTCTACGTCCAGCCGAAGGAGGAGAGCGCGGGCCGCTTCCCGAGCCTGCGCAAGGTGCTGGTGTTGTTCGGGGACAAGGTCGGCTTCGGCGACACGCTGGACGCCGCCCTGAAGGAGGTCTTCGGCGTCGCGCCACCGACGCAGACGGGTGAGAAGCCCACGGAGACCAAGCCGAACACGAACACCACCGCGCTGACCAAGGCCATCACCGCCGTCGAGCAGGCCTACCAGGAGGGCCAGGCGGCCCTGAAGGCCACACCGCCCGACTGGGTGAAGTACGGCGAGGCGCAGAAGAAGCTGGAGACGGCACTGAAGGAGCTGCAGGCGCTGGGAGCCACCCAGCCGCAGCCCACGCCGACGGCGACGCCCACCGCGTCCACACCGCCGTCCACACCGCCTCCATCGACACCGCCGCCTTCACCGACGGCCACCGCCACCAGCGGATGACTCACGAGGACCCCGCCTTCCCGGCGGGGTCCTCGCCGCTTCCGGCGTATCAGTTTGCGCAGGCAGCCGGTGGCGGATAGTCTCGTGAAGCACGACGACGCGGGGTGGAGCAGTTCGGTAGCTCGCTGGGCTCATAACCCAGAGGTCGCAGGTTCAAATCCTGTCCCCGCTACCAGTGAAGGCCCTGATCATTACGATCAGGGCCTTCGTGTTTTCACCGGCAACGCAAATCCAGCCCGGCGTCGTGCATTTCCAGAAATTCCACGATCACCGGCCGCGGTCCTTTTCCTCCGGCGAAGTACACCTCGCCGGGTAATGTCCCGCCTTGGACGCCGCGGATCGTCGTGCTCTCGTAGTACTTCACGATCGCCGCCTCCGGCAGCGTCGTGACCAACGACAACCGTACGAGGTAATCGCAGTGGTTGCTGTCGCCGATCTGCAGCCCGACCTTGCCCTGTGCGACCACGTTGGGCTGGGTGCCCGGCGGCAGCGGGTAGGCGCGTACCCGCTCGACCAGGGCGCTCAGGCGCATGTCGTTGATCCACATGGGGGTCTGTACCAGCAGGGCCGCCGCTACGAGCGACCCCGCCACCCACCACCAGCGCCGGTTCAGGCGCGTCGATGGTCCGGCCGGTCGGGCGAGCACCGGTGTTTCCGTGAGCGTGCTGTCCACCTCACTCGTCCCTTCTGTAGCACGCTAAGCATCTTGGGGGGCTTCGTGATCGTGAACAAGGCCCTAATCTCGCGCGGCTGGAAGGATGGCGTCATGGGTGATCTGCTGCTGGCCGCCGGACTGGCGCTGGCCGGCCTCCTGCCGCTGGAGCAGCCCTTCGGCCGCGACCCCGACACGCTGTTCTACGCGCTCTATCTGGCGGGCGCCGCCGCGGTCGCGCTGCGCCGCCGGTTTCCCGCCGCGGTGCTGGTCCTGACCTGCGGTTCGCTGGGGCTGCTGCTCGGTCTCGGCTACCTGCCCGGCCTGATCATGGGCCCGGCGCTGGCCGGCCTGTACACGGTGGCGGTGCGCGGGATGCGACTCTGGACCGCCGCCGGGCTGGTCTCGGTGCTGGTGGGCGCGGCGTTCCTGCCCGAGGACCTCGTGGTGCGGGCCATCTTCACGCTGACCTGGGCGGGCATGCTGGGCTGCGCCGTACTGGCCGGGGAGTTCGTGCGCGCCAGGGCGCGCGCGGCCGAGCACGACGAGCGGCTGCGCGTCGCACGGGAGCTGCACGACGTGCTCGGGCACGGCATGGCCGCCATCACCGTGCAGTCCGCCACCGCGCTGCACCTGCTCGGCGACGCCCATCCCGAGGTACGGCAGGCGCTCCAGGACATCCGCGACACCAGCAAACAGGCCATGGGCCGGGTCCGCGACAGCGTCTTCCAGGAGGGCGAGTCGCTGGCCGGGATCGACGACCTCCTCGGCGCGGTACGCCAGGCCGGCCTGGCCGTCGAGGTCACGGGAAGCCCCGGACAACTGCGTCCAGAGGTCGACCACGCCGCGTACCGCATCATCCAGGAGGCGCTCACCAACACGCTGCGCCACGCCGGACCGGGCGCATCGGCCGGAGTACGGCTGGAGCGGACGGCCCGCGCGCTGCTCATCGACGTCACCGACGACGGCACCGGCGGCCTCGGCCGGGCGGGGAGCGGCATCGAGGGCATGAAGGCCAGGGCCAGAGCGCTGGGCGGGCACGTCAGGGTCAGTTCGGCCACAAAGCAGACCGGCGTGAAGGTGTCGGCCAGGCTGCCGCTGGGCCGCCGATGATCAGGGTGGCGCTCGCCGACGACCAGGCGCTGGTGCGCAGCGGGTTCCGGCTGATCCTGCGGTCGGCTCCCGGCATCGAGGTCGTGGGCGAGGCGGCCGACGGCGGCGCCGCCGTGGCCCTGGCCCGCGACGAGCGGCCGGACGTGCTGCTGATGGACATCCGCATGCCGGCGGTCGACGGGCTCACCGCCACCGCCAGGATCGCCGCCGACCCCGAGCTCAAGGGCGTGCGGGTGCTCATGCTCACCACCTACGCCCAGGACGCCAACGTCTTCGCCGCGCTGCGGGCGGGCGCGAGCGGCTTCCTGGTCAAGGACGTGGAGCCGGAGGAACTGCTGCACGCGGTACGCGTGGTCGCCAGGGGCGACGCGCTGCTCGCGCCCGCGGTGACCAGGAGGCTGATCGAGGCGTTCACGGCCGCCGCGCCCGCCGAGGTGCCCGCGCTGGACGGGCTGACCGGGCGGGAGCGGGAGGTGCTGGCGCTGGTGGCCAGAGGGCACAGCAACGACGAGATCGCCCTGAAGCTGGGCATGCGCCCGCTGACCGCCAAGACGCATGTGAACCGGGCCATGTCCAAGCTCGGTGCGCGGGATCGGGCGCAGCTCGTGGTCGTGGCCTACGAGTCGGGGCTGGTCGTACCGCGGTCGCGGTAGCCGGCTGCCGCGGGTGCGGTAGCCGTACGACCGGACTTGGGGAGGAGGAACGCGCCCGCCGCACGGTCGAGCATGGAGGTATGCGAAGGATCTGGCGGCTATGGCCGTGGTGGGTGGGGTACGCGGCGGGCGGGTTCGCGGCGCTCGTGGTGGTGCTGGGTGTGGCGGGCGGCGAGGCGTTCGGGTGGGTGGGGGCCGTCGGCGGCGCACTCGGGCTGGCGGGGCTGGCGCTCAGGCGGGGCTGGGTGGTGTGGGCGGGCGTGGTGGTGCTGGCCTTCAGCACGTTCGGGCTGCTGCAGGATCTCGTGACCGTGCTGGGACTTGGCCGGCCGGACAACTGGCCGGCGTTTCTGACCAAGGCGGCGCGGGTGGTGACGATGCTGCTGCTCATGGGGTCGGCGCTGGTCGTCCGCAGACGCGCGCACGGCGTGTGCGGGAGGTGCGGGTACGAGCACGCGGACGGCGGGCCGGTGCCCCTGGGGTTTCCCGAGGCCTCGACGGCGTCCAGGAGGGTGCGGTGGGTTGCCTATGCGGGGGCCGCCTCGTTCCTGCCCTATGCGGGAGCGAAGGTGGTCTTCGGGCTGGAGAACCGGGCGGTCCTCGCCGAGCACGGCGGGCTCATGGCGGAGCTGGCCGTCTTCGGCGTCGATCTCACCGCGCTGCTGGCCGCGCTCGGGATCTTCCTGCTCGTGGCCATGACCCGGCCGTGGAGCCAGGTGTGGCCGCGGTGGGTGCCCGGACTGGCCGGACGGCGGGTGCCGCGCTGGCTGCCGCTCGTGCCGGCGTGGCTGGGGGCGACGCTCGGGCCGTACGGGCTGCTCGGGGTGGGGTACCTGCTGGTCTTCGGGACGGACGCGCTGCCGGGGTATGTCGCGCAGGCCGGGATCGTCGGGTTCACCGGGGTGGGGCTGGCCTTCGCGGTGGTGGCCTGGGACTACCAGCGCAGGACCCGGCCGCGCTGTCTCACAGCAGACGGCGCAGCCGTACCTGCTCGGTAGGGGTGGTGTGCGGGTCGCGCAGGCGGGCCGCGGCGGCGTCGGCCAGGCGCGGGGACGGGTCGGTAGCGCTGCCGCGCAGGAGGGCGCGGGCGAGCGGGCGGCGGATCAGCTTGATCGTCGTGATCGGGATCTCGCTCGTGCGCAGCGTCAGGTAGGTCGTGGCCAGCTCGAACGCGGGCTCGCCCGCCGCGGCGTTGCACCAGTCGATGACCGAGGGGCCGTCGGGCGTCATGATCACGTTGAGCGGGTGGAGGTCGAGGTGGAGCACGCGGTCGCCGGGGGAGGGGCCGAGCCAGTCCGGCGCCTCGATCGTGTGGAGGCGGTCGTGCAGCCGGCCCAGCAGCCGCCCGTGGCCGGTGACCGTCCACGGCTTCCTGACCAGGACCTCGAACATCGTGGGCCCGTGCAGCCTGGCCATGACCAGGTCGGTCTCGGTCGCGTCGAACACCTCGGGCACCGGATAGCCCTGGGCGCGTACGTGCTCCATCACGCGGGCCTCGTCGAGGGCGGTGTCTCCATCTCGGTAGCGGCGAAGCACTTTGGTGGGAGATAGTGCGAAAACGTCTGCTGTGCGCCCTTTGCCGATGAGGTCCATGACAGGTGCCGCCTATCCATGATTACATGATTACGTGGCTGACAACGAGCAAGTACCGACACTGTACGACTGGGCGGGCGGCAGCGACGCGTTCGAGCGGCTCACCGAAACCTTCTACGCGAAAGTGAAGAAGGACGACGTGGTCGGGCCGCTTTTCGCGCATATGGATCCGGGCCATCCCCGCTATGTGGCCATGTGGCTGAGCGAGGTGTTCGGCGGGCCCGCCCGCTACACCGAGGAGCGCGGCGGCTACCCGCACATGCTCTCCCAGCACCTCGGCAAGGGCATCACCGAGCAGCAGCGACGCCGGTGGGTCAACCTGCTGATGGACGCGGCCGACGAGGTCGGGCTGCCGGACGACCCCGAGTTCAGGGCCGCCTTCGCCGGATACATCGAGTGGGGGACGCGGCTCGCCCTGCACAACTCGCAGCCCGGGGCGAAGCCTCCGGCCAAGGCGCCGACACCGCGGTGGGGCTGGGGGGTGGCGCCGCCGTACCAGCCGTAACCTGGATCTATGAGGGGGACGCTGCGGATATACCTGGGCGCGGCCCCCGGCGTGGGCAAGACCTACGCCATGCTCGACGAAGGGCGGCGCGCGCTCGCCCGAGGCAGAGACGTGGGGCGGGGGGGAAGAGGGGCCCCCGCGCCCCCCCCCCACCCCCCACCCTCCGCACGGCTCGGGTGAGCTGCCGCACCACAGCAACCACACACCCC
>NZ_JBHYJD010000023.1:161978-166430 GCF_042740555.1 Nonomuraea sp. NPDC059007
CCCCGCGGGCCCCCCCCCGGCTCTCCCCAACACAACCCAACACCCCCCCCGCGGGGCGCCGCCCCCCCGCCCGTCCTGGTGGGTGGGGGGGGCCCCCCCCCCCCCCCCCCCCCCGGCCCCGCACCGCCGAGCTCCTCGACGGCATGGAGATCGTGCCGAGGAAGACGGTCCACTACCGCGGCACCGACCTCGCTGAACTGGACACCGCCGCCGTCATCGCCCGCGCGCCCGCGGTCGCGCTCGTGGACGAACTGGCCCACACCAACGCGCCCGGCTCGCGCAACGAGAAACGCTGGCAGGACATCGACGAGCTTCTCGCGGCCGGGATCGACGTGGTCTCCACCGTCAACATCCAGCACCTGGAGTCGCTCAGCGACGTCGTCCAGCAGATCACCGGCGTCGTGCAGCGCGAACGCGTCCCCGACGAGTGGGTCAGGCGGGCCGACCAGGTCCAGCTCGTCGACATGGCCCCCGAGGCGCTGCGCCGCCGCATGGCCCACGGCAACGTCTACGGCCCGGCCATGGTCGACGCCGCCCTGTCCAACTATTTTCGCGTCGGCAACCTCACCGCGCTGCGCGAGCTCGCCCTGCTCTGGGTGGCCGGCAAGGTGGACGAGCAGCTCGACCGCTACCGCGCCGACCACGGCATCGCCGACACGTGGGAGGCGCGCGAGCGCGTCGTGGTCGCCCTCAGCGGCGGTCCCGAAGGCGACACTCTGGTACGGCGGGCCGCCCGCATAGCCGACCGCTCCAAGGGCGCCGACCTCCTGGCCGTCCACGTGACCAGCGCCGACGGCCTCACCTCCGGCGCGGACCCGGCCAACGTCGCCCGCCAGCGCACCATCGTGGAGAACCTCGGCGGCACCTACCACCAGGTGCTCGGCGACGACGTCCCCCGCGCCCTGCTGGAGTTCGCCCGCGGCGTCAACGCCACCCAGCTCGTCCTCGGCGCCTCCCGCCGCGGCCGGCTCGCGCAGATCCTCTCGCCGGGCGTCGGCGTGGAGACCACCGCGCTGTCCGGCTCCATCGACGTGCACATGGTCACCCACGAGGGCGTCCGGCACGGGCGCAGGCACGGGGACCGCTCCGCCCTCTCGCTCAGACGGCGCGTATCGGGCTGGGCGCTGGCCCTGGCCGGGATGCCCCTGCTCACGGCGGGGCTGCTGCCGTTCCGTCCCGATCTGGCGCTGCCCAGCGAGATCCTGCTCTTCCTGCTGCTCGTCGTCGGCGTGGCCCTCGCGGGCGGCTTGTGGCCCGCGCTCACCGCGGCCGTCGCCGGGTTCGGGCTGCTCAACTGGTTCTTCACGCCGCCGTATCACACGCTGACCGTCGACGAGCCGGAGAACCTGCTGGCCCTCGCCATCTTCGTGCTGGTCGCGGCCATGGTCAGCGCGGTCGTCGGCCTGGCCGCCCGGCGCAGCGGGGAGGCCTCGCGGGCCAGGGCCGACGCCGAGGTGCTGTCCACGCTGGCCGGGCACGTGCTGCGGGGGGACTCGGCGCTGCCGTCGTTGCTGGACCGGCTGCGCGAGGTCTACTCGCTGACCTCGGCGACCATGCTGGAGAAGGATGGCGACGGCTGGCGGATCGTGGCCACGGCGGGCGGGCCGCCGTCGGCCGTACCGGATGTGGTGGTCGACGGGGATCTGGGGCTGGCCGTACAGGGGAGGATCCTCGACGCGGCCGACCGGCGGGTCCTGGAGGCGTTCGCGGCCGAGGCGGCGGTGGCGCTGCGCCAGCAGCGGCTGCGGGAGGAGGCGTCGTCGTCCGCGGCGCTCGCCGAAGCCGACAAGATGCGCACCGCGCTGCTCGCGGCGGTCAGCCACGACCTGCGCACCCCGCTGGCCTCGGCGAGCGCCGCCGTCGACTCGCTGCGCGGCACCGAGATCGACTGGTCGCCCGGGGACCGCGCCGAACTGCTCGACACCGCCCACGAGTCCCTGAACAAACTCGACCGGCTGGTGACCAACCTTCTCGACATGAGCCGTCTGCAGGCCGGCGTCCTGGGCGTGGCCCCGGAACCGGTGTCGGCGGCGGAGATCGTCCACCGGGCCCTCGCCGATCTGGGCGTTTCCCGGCTCGTGGCCGTGGAGATTCCGCCCGACCTGCCCGACCTCACCGCCGATCCGGTGCTCCTCGAACGCGTCCTGGTCAACCTCGTCGGGAACGCGGTGCGCTACGGGGACGTTGTCGTCTCGGCGAGCTGGCACGGCGAGAACGTGGAGATCAGGGTGGTCGATCACGGCCCCGGCATCCCGGCCGAGGCGCACGAACGGGTGTTCCGGCCGTTCCAGCGGCTCGGCGACCGTTCCACGCACAAGGGAGTGGGGCTGGGGCTGGCGCTCTCCCGCGGACTCACCGAGGCCATGGGCGGCACGCTCACGCCGGAGGAGACACCAGGAGGAGGGCTCACCATGACGGTCTCGCTGCGGAGAGCCGGATGACGCGCGTACTCGTGGTAGACGACGAGCCGCAGATCCTGCGCGCCATGCGGATCAACCTCGTCGCCCGCCACTACGAGGTGGCCGTCGCCGCCGACGGCGCCACCGCGCTGCGCCAGGCCGCCGACTGGCACCCCGACCTGGTCATCCTCGACCTCGGCCTGCCCGACATCGACGGCGTGGACGTCATCCACGGGCTGCGCGGCTGGACCCAGGTCCCGATCATCGTGCTCAGCGGACGCAGCGACGGCCACGACAAGGTCGACGCCCTCGACGCCGGCGCCGACGACTACGTCACCAAGCCCTTCGGCATCGACGAGCTGCTCGCGCGGGTGCGGGCGGTCACCCGCCGCGCCGCCGTCCCCACCGCGGAGTCCGCGGAGGCGCGCGTGGGCGATCACCTGATCGACCTCGTCGGCAAGACCATCTCGGGCGGGGTACGGCTGACGCCCACGGAATGGCACTTCCTTGAGCTACTGCTCCGCAACCCGGGCAAGCTGGTCAGCCAGCGGCAACTGCTGACGGAGGTGTGGGGCGCCTCGTACCAGAAGGAGACGCACTACCTGCGGCAGTACATGGCGCAGCTACGCAGGAAACTGGAGCGCGACCCCGCGCGTCCCGTCCATCTGCTGACCGAGCCGGGGATGGGCTACCGGTTTCAGCCCTGATCCTCGTCGTCTTCCGGGAAGTACGTCCGGGGCTCCTGGAGGAGATCGACGTGGGCGTCGGTCTGACGGTGATCCTCTTCGCGCATCCACGTGACGATGCTGCGGTCGGCCTCGTCGTCGATCTCGTCGATCTTGTGCCGCTCGGGCAGCTTGTCCTTGTACATGGCGATGACCGACTCCTGGGGATCGTCGCCCATGTCCTGGCTGATCTCGTATGGCTGTTCAGTCATGTCATGCCCGGATCATCACAGTGGCCTTCTGTACGGACCAGCCGGCCAGCAGGAGCCCGAACGCCGCCTGTGCGAATCGAATCCATGGCGTCGAGGCGTCGGCCGCGTACAGCACGACGCCCAGCCACATGAGGCCGAAACCGCCCACAAGGACGATCGCTGCCCAGTTCAACCCCCGCTGCCACATACGCGCAGTCTTACAGCCGTTCATCCAAGACTGGGTATGGACATGGTCTGGCTTTTCTGAGCTCGGCGGCTAGTGGGCGAGCCTGCGGCCCGTGCCGACGCAGCGGCGTAGACGCAGGCCGCGGGGCCGTACCGGGGGAGGGTTCTCCTCCATGCAGGCCATCAGCGCCGCTGCCGTGCGCGCGTCGGAAAGGATGCGCTGCACCGCCTCGCCGTCCGTCGGCAACTGGCCGCGCTCGGCGAGCTCATGCCGGACGAAGGCCAGCGGGTCCGGCGCGTCCACGGTGTCGGACGCCACCGACGCGCGGGCCGCGGTCATCAGCCGCAGATAGTAGGAACGCAGCACGGCCTCGCGCATCCTGGCGTGTTCCAGGTCGTCGACCAGGGTGCGGGCAATCTTGAGAAGGTCGCCGGCGGATGTCTGCCCGTCGGCCAGGAAGGCACGGATGTCATCGAACTCCGAGCGGGTCATTGCCAACACCTCCGGGGTGCAGTCTGCTCGTGTGTACTTCGTACCGGGGAGCGATTGCGGATGACTTGCTGTCCACTTGCCGAGGTCGGGGGCCGGATGCGGCCGCGGAGGTTTGGGGGTGCGTGGGGAGGGAAGGACAAGGTGATTACCTGAGTGGGCGTAAGCGGGTGTCTGGGGCTGCTAGAGTTGCTCCCGCAGGGCAGCCGATCACACGATCCGCCCGGCACACCCCACAGAAATCTTTCTGGCTCATCCTCTCTGGATGGTCTGGTAAGTTTGCGGGGGTTCCAGGAAATGTCAAGTCACTGAATTTGACAGAGAATGGAACGGCTGAAAGAATAGAAATACGAAATGAACGCCGAGAACGCGTCCGTTTCTTGAGAACTCAACAGTGTGTTAAAAGCCAGTGCATGAAGTATTTCATGCAACACCTCGTCTGGAATATGATGAGTTTTTGC
>NZ_JBHYJD010000024.1:0-162726 GCF_042740555.1 Nonomuraea sp. NPDC059007
GGGGGGGGGGGGGCCCCCCCCGCCCGCCCCCCCCCCCCCCGGGCCCTGGGGGGGGCGGCACACCCCACCCCCCCCGCCCGCCACCCCGCCGCAACCAACCCGGCCCGCGCGGCCCCACCGTCAGGGCACCCGGCCCCGCGCCGGACGGGCACCCCTAGCCCGCACAGATCACCGGCCCGCACCGCGCCGGGGTCCAATCCACCACCCCACACCCGCTCGCGGCATCGCGTCTGTTCCGCATGCCCGCACACCACAACACCGCACATAGGCACACATCTGAAAGGGAATCTGTCATGGCTCACGAAATCGAAGTCTTCGCCAACGGTTCGGCCGGATTCGCCGCCGCCGGAAAGCCCGGCTGGCACGGGCTCGGCTACACCGCGCCCGGCCCGATGACCGCCGAGGAACTGCTGTCCCACGCCCAGCTCGCCGGGTGGAACGTCCGCAAGCTGCCGGTCGGTCAGGTGACCGACCCCGTCACCGGCCACACCGTCACCACCGACGAGGACTTCCTGGTCGTGCGCACCAACCCGGTCACCCGCCAGCCCGAACGCCTCGGCCGGGTCGGACGCGACTACCAGGTCCTCCAAAACGAAGACGTCACCGGATTCCTCCAGACCCTCGTCGACGAGTCGGGAGCGATCTTCGACACCGGCGGCTCCCTGAACAACGGACGGCGCGTATTCATCACCATGCGCCTTCCCGAACCCCTCATGGTCGGCGGGTTCGACCAGATCGACCTCTACCTCGCCGCGTTCTCCCGGCACGACGGATGGGGTTCGTTCACCACGGTCGCCACCCCGGTACGCGTGGTGTGCGCGAACACCGAACGCGCGGCGCTGGCCAACCACGCCTCCAGGTTCACCGTCCGGCATACCGGCAACGTCGCCGGGCGCATCGCCGAAGCGCGTGAGGCGCTGAAACTCACGTGGAAGCACGGTCAGGCGTTCGCGGCTGAGGCCGAGAAGCTGCTCGCCGTCCCGATGGACCGCAACGAATTCCGCCAGTTCGCGACCCGCCTGCACCCGCTACCGGCGGACGCCAAGGACCTGACCAAGCGCAACCACGACCTGACCATGCGGGAGCTGGAGTACCTGTTCAACGACGCGCCCACCCAGGAGCCGATTCGTAACACGCGGTGGGCGGCCTACAACGCGGTGACCGAACGGCTGGACCACAAGTCCCCGGTGTTCGGCAGCCGCGATGTCGCCACCGTCCGCGCCGAGCGCGCCCTGCTGGATGACCACGACAACGCCAAACTCAAAGCCAGAGCCTTCCGGCTACTCGCCACCGCCTAACGCGCCCCGCTGTCCGGTACGGCCCCGATGGAGGCCGTACCGGACACCGCCGCCGGGCGGCACAGCGTCACGCGGGCGTACGGCCCGCCACACGC
The DNA here is from genome assembly GCF_042740555.1 of Nonomuraea sp. NPDC059007. Lineage (NCBI taxonomy): Bacteria > Bacillati > Actinomycetota > Actinomycetes > Streptosporangiales > Streptosporangiaceae > Nonomuraea > Nonomuraea sp. NPDC059007. The sequence continues at coordinate 1,394 of NZ_JBHYJD010000024.1, forward strand.
CCCGGCCCGGCCCTACCGGACCCCGGCACCTACCCCGGCCCGGTGCCCCCGCCGTAGCGGCGCGGGCACGGCACGGGCCCCACCCCCGGCACGGCCCCACCCCCGGATACCGCGCCAGCGCCCCGGCCCATGCCGGGGCCGGACGCCCCGCCCACCACGCCCCACCACCTGACAGTGAAGGAGATCATCATCATGGGTCGACTCGAAGAGCGCGCCAGTCAGCACGTCCACGACGCCCGCCACGCGCTGGGCGAAGCTCTCGACCGTGTCTGCTCCCTCGATGACGAGGGGAACCTGGACGACGCCACCCTGGCCCGCATCGCCCACCTCTACCACCGGATGAGCTGGTGGCAGCAGGTCACCGACCTCACCCACGGCATCGAGGACACCGTGGACGGCGGGACCGCGATTCTGACCGTGCGGCAACACGCCCGGGAGTTCCTGATCAGCGCCCGCCCATCTCGCGGCGGCCTGTTCGCCCAGGCCATGGCCGAATCCCGCCGCAACGCCGCCCAAGGCTTCCTCGCCGCAACCCAGAGAATCGCCGACGCCCTCACCCCACCACCCGCACCACCCGCACCGGCCACACCGGCCGCCCACCCCGATGACACCTACGGCGGACACGCCGGGCCCCTGCCCGACCCATGGACCACGCCCCCCGTCTTCTAACCCCAGCCGGGATACGGCCATGACCTCACATCCCGTCCGCCCGGCAGCGCGGGGACCGCCCCGCGCCGCCGCCCGGACAGCCCCACCCACATACCCCTCACCCCTCGCTCGTCCATGTCACCAACCGTCCATGTCACCAACGAAAGGACCACCTCCATGAACGACCTCTACGGGCCCGGCCCCCTTCCCCCGTACGGCACAACCGCCAGCGCCGCGACCGGCTCGAACCTCACCAACGCCGAACCGGTCGAGGAGGCGGGGTGCTCGATCGATGAGCTCACCACTGAGAAGATCACCGAAGCCCGGCACGCCTACTACACGGCAGCGGCCGAAGCCGTCGCCGCCCTGCAGAACGGCGAGTTCCTCTCCGCCGAGCAGGTATTCGCCGCCGCCTACGCCCAGACCACCCGCGCCTGGTGGGACGTCGTCGACGGACAGATCACCCTCAAGCGGCTGGCCTGCGACCACGCGTTGCGACGCGTGCGCACCATGGCCCGCCACTTCCTGACCAACGAAGCCCCCGCCAGACGACCGGGAACCCTCTTCGACCACGCCCTCGCCCACGCCGCCCGCATGGCCGCCCGCGACTTCCTCAACGACAGCGGCGAACTCCTCACCCACCACCTCGCCGAGTCCGGCGACGCAACCGACCATCCCGGGCCGGACATGCCGGTGGACCCCCGCCACCCCAGCGACCCGCACGCGCACCCCGGACCCGTTCCGGCGCAGCACTCCACGCCGGACACGCCGTGAACGCCCAACCGACCCCGTCAACGTCGCCCGGCGCTGACGTCACCACCCCACGAAAGGACACCCCTGTGAGCGACCACCCGCAGCACCCCGACACCCCGAAACCCCCACCCGACAGCGAAGCCGCCGCCGCCATCCTCACCACCGCGCCCGCGCCGGGCGAGACGCTGTCGATGGAGGCCATCATCGAGCAGGCCCGCACCACGCGGCGGCGCAGCAGCGAGGACATCGCCCGCAGGCTCGGCCGGGGGGAACACCTTTCCGCCGAGCAGTTCCACGACACCCTGCGCGCCCAGACCCTCGCCACCTGGTGGCTGCTGGTCGACCGGCACATCCGGCACGCGGGACGCAGCCAGGGCCTGACCCAGAAGCAGACACTGGCCAAATTCGCGGCCTGGATCAGCTCCTACCTCGACCACGACGACCCCACACCGGATGTCGCCATGGTCGTAGGCGTCCTCGGACCGGAGGTCGAGCACGAATTCTCCATCATTCACCTCAACCGGGCCATGGCCCTGATCCGGCGAGACGCGGCCCGGACCTTCATCGCTCAAGCCGAGGCACTCGCGCCGGCCTCCGCGGAGCAAAGTCCTGCTGCTTCATCCGGTGAAGAGGGGATGGCATGAGCGGCAACATCGCCAGCGGTGAGCTTGCCACCGCCGCCTCGCACCAGCCGGGCATGACGGCCTCCGCATCTGGACGCGCCGACGGGGTGGAGTTCTTCCAGATGATGGCCTGGCGATGGGACATCACCAAAGCCAAGAAGCTCACCCAGGGCCGCGCGCCGCAGGGCCGGATCGAACCCCGGGAATGGGCAGGCATGCTCCAACTGATCTCCATCAACCACGAGCACGCCGCCCAGACGGATCTGTCCGAGCCGCTGATCGTGGCCACCGTGCCGAACGGCGGCATGCTGATCATCGACGGCTGGCACCGCCTGTACAAGGCGCTGACCACCGAAGCACCCGAGCTGTCGGCCATCGTGCTGACGGCCGAGGAAGAACTCGCCTGCCGGATGCACGGAGGCGACAAGGGCCAGGGCTACCTGAGGTAGCGCCTGAGCCGGTAGCGCAAGGGGTATGCCCCGCCCAGCACAGTAACAGTGCGCTGGCCGGGGCATACCTCCTGCACCACCGGCTCACACAGGCGAGCCCGGCGGCTTGGGCGTCGCCCGGGTTTGACGCCTACCCGCCCTGACCATGGCGCCCTTCTCCATGATGGCCTCAATAGATGGGTTTGTTCCGAGACCGAGCACGCTGACGAATGAGCGAGGCGGTTCCGGCGCAGGTGCAGGCTTGATCCTCTTAACGACAGGGCCGCCGCCGTCTGGAGCATGAGGGTCGCGGTGGTGAACGGCGTGACCGATGAGGTGGAACGTGGACTCGATGGGGATCATGTAGTCGCGCAAGCTGGCCTCGTCCTCAATGGACAGGGTGGCGTCTTGGGGCCGGTTGCGGTTGTGCAGGTCGACGTTTTCGGCACTGTCGAGGCAGTAGTAGATCTCGCCTTCCAACCATCCGGCCTCGGCACTGTTCAGCTTCTCGTCATCGTTGGACTCATAACGGATGACCAGCACCCGATACCAGTGGTCACGTACTTTGAGCTGCTGCAGGACGCGGTTTCGGAGTCCGGGGTTGGTGGCTTTGCCGACGTAGGCTCCCCACCGGCCCTCGGCATCGGGGCGGTCGAGCAGGATGTAGGCACCGGGCACGTTCCAGCTTGGGTCCAGGCTCTTGACCTGGTGGCGATAGAGCAGAAGCATGCCGGCCACCTTGTGCTTGGCCCGAATCTTGATCGGCTCATCGGGGTACTCGGAGAGGGTGACGACGAGCGGGAACGCGGCAAGCCGTACAGCGGACACGGGGGGCATGGGGAGCTCCTTCACTTGGATCTACTGGAGATGTCCCGGCCAGTATCGGTCACATCGCTCTGCGTGACCACAAGTTTCGAGAAACAGGAAAAGGCCCTTCACCTGCGGATTTATGTCTGCACCTACGGACTTTCGTCGATGCGGCACCGGGCTCATGGCGTCACCCGCCGCCGTGACGGTGTCGGGCGGGTAGGCATCATGGGCCGGGCGGCTGTGGGCCCGGTGCGGCCCTACGGGGGCCCGGTACGGCGTCCCCCGCCCCCATGGCCCCGCCCCCGGCCACGGTTGCCGTCCTGCCGCCACGGGGGCTGTGGGCGGGTTAGCGCGGGTCGGTCCGGCCGGTGGGTGCGTGGGCGGCCGGGCGTGAGAAGCCGATCAAGTCATGGCGTTGGTAGGTGTCGATTTTGACGACGGTTCGCTTGTTGGGGGCGTGGATCATCTGGCCGCCTCCGATGACGAGGCCGACGTGTCCGGGCCCGTCGGGTTCCATGCGGAAGAAGGCGAGGTCGCCGGGCTGCTCCTGCCCCCGTGAGATGGGCGGGCCGTGCCGCCATTGGTCGGCGGCGACGCGCGGGATGGAGATTCCGGCGGCTTGGAAGGCGCGCATGGTGAGTCCGGAGCAGTCGAAGGCGTTCGGTCCTTCGGCTCCCCACACATACGGTTTGCCGAGCTGAGCGTGGGCGTAGGCGATGACGGCGGCGACCTGCTCGCCCGGGATGACGGTCACACACGTTCCCGCCAGCGCGTCGACCACGCGCTGGGCGAGCGGCTCCCACTGGGCGTAGGCGTTGGGATATCCGGAACGCTGAACGGCTTGCGCGGCCTGGGTGAGCGGGAGCCGCTCCCACCGCTTCACCTTGACCAGATGGTCATAGAAGGTGCCCGTGGCGTAACGCGGATCGAGGATCTGCTCGCGCGTTCCCCAGCCCTGGGAAGGACGCTGCTGGAACAGCCCGAGGCTGTCGAGGTGCCCGTAGGCCAGGTTCCGCAGCTTGGACTCCTGCAAAGCGGTCGCAACGGCGATCACCGCCGCCCGCGCGGGCAGACCGCGCTCCATCGCGACCTGGACAATCAGCGCCGCATGGGCCTGCTGCTCACCGTCCAAGGTCAGCGTGGCGGCGGCGACGCCGGTGGGTGCCGGGGATGCCGCGACCGGTCCACCCTCCCTGCTGGTCATCGGTGCATCGGGTGTGATCGCGCAGGCCACACCGCCGGGCGTGCCCGAGCCGGTCAGGATGCTCGTAGCGGCTGCGAGAAACGCCAAGACGATGAGCAGCAGGAGGGCGGCGCCGGCCGCGGCGGTCTTCACCTCTCACTCCCCTCTTGGCCGAAGATGCGGTCGAGGAAGGCGTTCTCGTCCTGGCTGGTGTCAGGCGGGTCGGGGATGGTGCCGAGGGTCAGGTGGGGCCATCCCTGGTCGAGGTTGGCCAGCCGCATGCGCGGCTGCCCGGCCTCGGCGAAGGCGGGCAGCCAGATGGGTCCGGCCGGGCTGTCGCCGTTGTGGGTGTGGACGGCGGTGGCGACCGGGATCTCATCGTCGTTGAGGTGGGTGGCGAGGAGTTTGCGCAGGTTGGTTTCGCGGGTGCGGTTGGGCAGCCAGAACAGCACGGGCGTGGAGAAGCGGGTGGCGTCGGCGAGGTCGCGGTAGTGGTCGACTTTGGCGGCGACGCGTTTGAGGGGTTCGGTGCCGGTGTCGTGCTCGAGGAAGAAGTCAATCTGGCGGCTGCTCTCGGTCCAGCAGCCGTAGGCGTCGGGGCGAGCCAAGTCGCCCCACCGTCTGCCGCACTCCATTTCTGACAACCATGCCTTCAATGCGGCGGTGGGGGTGTGGCGGGCGTGGGCGTGCAGGCGGGAGAAGAAGTCGTTGACGCCGACTTGATGATGGAGCCGAGAGGAGGCGGAGACCTTGGTGTCGGGGTCGTAGCCGAGCTCTTTCACGGTGACCTCGCGGCGGGCGGCCAGAACGTGCGCTCCGGCCTTGCCCAGCGCCCAGTGGATCGGGGCCGAGCCTGCACCGTATCCGGCCCAGGGCCGAAAGCGGACGACGGCGTTGAGCGCGAGCAGGGTGGACATGCGGGCCCGGGTGGCTTGCACGATGCCGAAGAACATGCGCTGGATCTGGTGCGTGGTCAGGACCTGGTGCCGGTGCAGGTGGTCGAGAATCTGGAAGTCGCGTTCGGTCAGGCGGGCGGCGAGCGCGGGCAGGGCGGCAGGGTCGAGGCGGGGCTGGGACGCCGGGAGGGGCTGGATGGTGAGCCGGGCCAGCTTGCGGGCCGCCTTGCGGGCGGTGGGCGGATGGGTCGGCGTGCAAGAGCATGAGCAGCCGCAGGGCTTGTTGGGCATGGCGAACCTCCGTGTGCGGGCAGGGCGAGGACAACGGTCGATCAGGAAGGGCCGGATTCGAGAACGGCCGCGTTCGGGAATGGCCGCGTTCGGGGATGGCCGGGTTCAGGAAGGGCTGGGGTCTGAGGTGGCGGCCGGGCCGGTATCGGAGGAGGTTTGGCCGGACGCGTCGAGGGCGGTTCTTTCCGCTGTGTGGCCTGATCTCCTGGCCGCTGCCTGGTGGGTGAAGCGCTGGCGGGAGGCGTGCCGGATCTCCGCCTCACGCCCTTCGACGGCGGCGGGCAGGGGCCGGGTGCGCAGGGTGAATGCTGTCGTTTGCTGGCCGTCCACGATCAGGCGGGCGGCGGCTTGGTAGGCGCCCAGGTGGGTGAGGTCGTGCGGGGTGAGCAGCGGGGCGGTGTGGTGTTTGAGCTCGCCGGCGTCTTTGGGTGAGGCGTTGAAGTACACCTTGTTGCGGGCGTCCGCGGAGAGTGCTTCGCGCAGGTCGGCGGGGAGCTGGTCGAGGTGCTGGTGGGCCAGCACCAGAGAGAGCCGGTAACCACGCGCCTCGGCCAGCACATCGTTGATGTGACCAGGCAGGTTCAAGAAGTTATGACACTCATCGATCACCAGGGAGGCGTCCGGCCGGTCGACCTCGGCAAGGTTCGAGCGGCGGGTGGTGGCCTGCCAGGTGTGGGCCAGCAGGATGGAGCCGAACAGCCGGGCCGCGTCATCGCCGAGGATGCCCTTCGGCAAGCGCGCGAGCACCAAGCCGCCCCGGTCGAGTAGCTGGCCGATGGGGACGGTGGTGTCCGGGCTGGCCAGCGCCTGCCGCACGAACGGCCGCAGCAGCACGGCGCGCAGCTTGTTCATGACCGGGCCGATGACGGTGGCCTGCCCGGCCGGGGTGAGGGCTTCGTAGGAGTCCCAGAACCCGGCCAGCAGCTCATCACGTAGCTCGGCCGTGGTCCGGGTACGGAACGCCGAGTCGGTCAGCAACCTCGGCACATCCGCCAAGGTCGCCTTACGACCCAGGACCGAGGTGAGCGTGAGACAGGTGGAACGCAGCAGATCGTCCACGCGTGGTCCCCAGGCTGTGGAGAAGCACCGGTGGAAGATGGTCACCACGGAGTCGACCGCGAAGGCCGGGTCGTGCCCCGCGAGGATGTTGATCGACGGTGGCGGAGCCGGGTCCTGCGGATCGAACACCACCGTCCTGCCGACGGCCCGCGCTGGGAGCCGGTTGAGAATGTCGGTGATCAGGTCGCCCTTCGGGTCGATGACCAGGGCGCCTCGCCCTGCGGCTGCGTCGGCCAGGACCATGTTCGCGAGCAGGGTGGATTTGCCGACGCCGGTGCCGCCGAGCACGTGGGTGTGATGCCGCCCGTCCCGCACCGGGAGCGCTATGGGCCGTTGGGGGCCGCTGTCGGCGTCGCCCAGGACGCGGGCCGTGCCGCCCGTCGCGTTGCGCGGTACGGCCGGTGACGGGGCGACGGGGCGGGCCCCGGCGCGAGTGACGCCGGGGGCATCGATGTCCCACGGCAGGTGCGCGAGCGCGGCCAGCTCGGCGACGGACAGCAGGTAGCCGCGGTCGAGACGCCGCGAGCTGATCACGCGGGCGGGCCGGAAGAGGCGGGCTCGGCGCAGGTACTGGTGGCTGCCGGTGAACAAGGCGAAGACGCCGGCCAGAGTGTGGGCTTGACCTCGCAGCCACCCACGAACCAGATCACCAGAGCCCGAACCCGAGTCCGACTCCGCGTGGTCTGGCCGGAGACTCACGGCCGGTGGGGTGGAGGTGGGCTGGCGGCTGGTGGAGACGGCGTAGCGGATGGCCACCTCATAGCGCGGCTGACCGGCCTTCGCGAGGATCACCCGCACCTGTTCCGCGCGTTCGGGGAAGTCACGGGCCAGCTCGCCGGTCCGGTGGTGGTCATGCGAGTCGGCAGGCATGGGGAGGATGGCGTCGAAGAGGCGGCCGATGTGGTTGCGGCTGCCGCCGCCGCGTAGGTGGGCGGCGGCGCGGTAAGCGTGGCGGAGACGGCGGCCGGTGGTGGGGCGGGCGAGGATCTGCACGACCGCGTGTTCGCCTTCGCGCAGGCCGCTCATGGCTTCGAGCAGGGAGCGGGCGGGGTCGTGGTCGTGGTCGGTGGTGAGCGGGAAGTGCTCGGGCCCGGCCAGCACCAGGCGTCCGCCCGCGACCTGCGCGCCTTCGGGCAGGGGTGAGGTGGCGGGCGAGGTGGTGGTGGTTGCGCCGGGCCAGGCGGCTTGGATGGTTTTCTCCACGATGCCGGGCGGGATGGTGCCGGGTACCCAGAGGCGGATGCGGACTCCGGCGTCGCTGCCGTGGTACTCCCACACCAGGTGCGGCTGCCCGGTGAAGAACCGCGCCCACGCGGGCCGCAGCAGCCCGACGAGTTGCCGCCACAAGACGAGGGCGCCTTCGGGGTCGCTGCGCGGCGGGGAGGAGATCTCGATCAGCCGGGCCTGGGGGGTCATGTCGGCGTGGTGGGCCCAGCCGAGCAGGCAGCGCACCGCACGGACCGCCGTCCAGGTGACGGCCCAGGCGGCGGCCAGGTAGGGGCCGTAGGCGAGGGCGAACTCCGGAAGCCGGGCGGGTAGCTCGGCCAGGAAGTCGAGAGCCTTCCGGACGTCGTGCTCATCGATCCCGCACAGCAGACACGGGTTCTCGGGGTCGGTGCTGATCGAGTGGTTCAAAGCGGGTCGCCTTCCTCATCGTCGTGGTTGTTGGTGTTGGTGTTGGTCTTTGCGGTGAAGGTGGTCGGCATAGGCGGTGGCGCAGGTGGTTGGTTGACCTCGGCGTGCTGGTCGAGTTCGGCCAGGTGGGCGGGGTCGGTGGTGACCAGGGCCGCCTCGGCGGGTGAGGCGATGATGTGGAAGGCGGCTCGGCTCGCCGGCCCGGCCACCAGGAGCGCCTCGCCTCGCTCCGCGGTGAGCAGGAACTGGCGCTCGCCGTCGGTCAGGTCGAAGGCGTCCCCGACCGCACCGATAGCTTGCGGCGCCTGGCGAAGGAGAATCTGATTGGCCGCGTTGGCGACGATCGCCTGCCCCAACTCGCTACCGAGCAGGTCGGCGGCGTCCTGAGTGATGACCGCGAGCCCGGCCCAGTGCTTACGGGCCGCCTTCGCCATCCGAAACAGAAACTTCGCCCCTTCGGGCTCCTTCATCAGCAGCCACGCCTCATCCACCACGACCAGGCGTTTGCGCCGGTCGCGCGGATTGGCCACCCGCCGCCAGATGGCATCCAGCGCGAGCAGGGTGCCGACCGCTTTCATCTCTTCCGGCAGATCACGCAGGGAGAAGACGGTCAGGTGCCCGGCGGGTTGGGTGGTGGTGGGTCCGTCGAAGAGGGCGCGGTAGGAGCCGGAGACGTAGGGGGCGAGCTGCGCGGCCAGCTCGGCTCCCGCTGACCCGCCGCCTTCCCCGCTTTGAGTTTCGGTCAGGGTGGTGACCAGATCGGCGAGCAGGGGTGCGGGCCGGGTCCAGGTGGCCGGGTCGCGGGTGATTCCGGCGGCTTGGTAGGTGGCCAGGATCGCTGAGTCCAGCGTTGCCCGCGTCTGGGCGGTGGGCTGGCTGCCGAGCATGGTGGCGATCAGGGTCTGCAGGAACATCGCCCGCCGCGACAGCACGTCATCGCGGGGGCCGTGGCTGGCGGGCAGGTCGAACGGGTTCCATCGAACTCCGGCCGCGCCGAGGTGCAGGCAGGTGCCGCCGACCGCTCGCGCGAGGCGGGCGTACTCGTCTTCGGGGTCGACGACCGCGACCTCGACACCTTGGTAGAGCAGGCGCAGGGTTTCGAGTTTGGTGAAGTAGCTCTTGCCAGCGCCGCTTCTGGCGAGGACGACGGAGTTGTGGTTGTCCTGGCCGTAGCGATCCCACAGCACGACGCCGGAGCCGGTCGCGCTCAACCCATACAGCACGCTCGTCTGGCCGATCTCGGTGGCGAGGTCGGGCGAGGTGAACGGGAAGCTCGCCGCGAGCGCTGTCGTATCGAAAGTGCGCGTCATGCCCAGGGAGTCGACGCCGAGCGGCAGCGTGGTGGTCCATCCCTGCAAGGCGCGGAACGTTGCCGGTTGCGCATCCAGCAGGAGTGAGGAGGTGAGCGCGCGGACGCGGTCGACCTCGGCGGATAGTTCCGGCTCGTTGGGGGCGTGGACGGTGAGGTAGAGGCCGACCTTGAACAGGCGGCCGTGGCCTCGGGCGAGGCTGTCGGCCAGGTCGGTGGCGTCATCGGCGGCGGCCTCGGCAGCAAAATCCTGGAGGCGGCCGTGCTGGGCGTCGGTGCGGCTGGCTGATTCCAGGCGGGCGAGCTGGCGGCGCAGCCGCATCGCGGCGACCTGCTGCGGAATCGGTTCGATGTGCAGGGACACATCGAGATGGCCGGGGTAGGTGAGCAGCGGTTCCAGCCACCCTGCGCCGACCTCGCGCGGGTAGCCGGTCACCGCGAACGACGCGCAGACGGCGCTAGGCAGAGTGAGGGTCCGCACGCCCACACCGACAGCGGCGGGGTGGGTCAAGGCGCTCGGCTCCGGGGCGTGGGTACGGCGGCGCAGCTTCATATGGTGCTCCTGACCGAGGCGGAGGTGATGAGCTCGTCTGGCAGTGCCTGGCCGGCGGCATGGCGGGCGCCGGGGTCGAGGCACTCGGTGAGCGCCTGGGCGGCCTCGTCGGCGTCCAGCACGCGGGTGGTCACACCGAGCGAGGCCAGCGCGCGTTCGGCTTCAGCGGCTCGCCGCAAGACGACCGCGGCCGAGGCGTCGCGCCGTACCGAGCGCCGCCCCCGGCTGCTGGCGGAGTGGTCACGAAGCACGACGAGCACCTGCCTCTGCAGCAGTTCACGCGAGGTGTTCAGGTCGGCCAGGTAGGCGGCGTGCTCACGGGCGGCCTGGGCCAGCGCCGGGTGCGGCAGGGCCTCGGCTCGGGCGTCGATGGTCTCGGCCAGGTCGGTCAGATCCGCTGGCCGGGCTCGAGCCAGCAGCTGCACGGGGGCTTCCAGCGAGTTCAGCCATCGGCCGAACCCGCCGACGAGCGCGGCTTGCTCGCCGGTGGTGCGCAGGTGGAAGGACAGGGTGCCGGTCTCCACCAGCACGGCTACACCGCCATCTGCCAGTTCGAGCGCCCCGTCCGTACGGATCGCCCGCACCGGGAGCCGGAGCGGGGCGGGCAGCTTGCCGCGCAGGCGGCACCACCTCGGCGGTTGGGTCACTCCGTCCGGCGCGGCCACCAGCTTCTTGCTGGCCTGGCCGTGCAGCAGTGCGGCCAGCGCGAACCGATCGAGGCTCAGCCCGTCCCGCCGTCCGAGGGCGATGGCGATGCCGAGAGCGACGAGCGGAAGCAGGATCGCCGCCAGGATGACCACGGGCAGAAGCTCATGGAGCAGGTAGTAGACGGCGGCGGCGATCCCACCGGTCAGGGCGACGATGAGGAGTTGGCGGATGGTGAGTCCGTAGGCGATCTTGTCGGGTTGGTTGATGTCGGCCGGGATACGAGCCAGCAGCGGCGGCGGCTCAACCTCGGGCTTCATGACTTCCCTCCTCGTGGCTGGCGTTGGGTGCGCGGGATGCGGCGGGGCGGCGGATCAAGCCGCAGACGCAGCTGGCCGGGACGAGGCGCGCGGGTGGGCATGCCGGGCAGCCGGTCTTGCACCCACGGCGGCCGGGGCCGAATCCACGGGCCTGCCGGTGGCGTACGCGGCGGCGCGGTGCCGGGCGGTGTCGGTGGGCGCGGGACACGGGTGACGGGGAACGGCAGCGCAAGCTGGGTGCCCTGCCGGGCTCTCCGGGCCAATGCGGCGGCGGCTTCCGGTGTCGGCGGGGCTGGGCTATGGGCTGGCAGGTTGAGCGGGAGTTCAAGCTGCTGCCAGGCAGCCTTGCGGTTGGACATGGCGGCTCCCGTCGATGAGTTGGGTCCGGGTCGCTTGGGCTTGTTCGGGCCGCCCGGCTTGGGGCCAGCGCCGCCACGGCCCTTGCCTCGGCCTGGTCCGCCGTGCCGGTGCGTGGCTGTCTTGGCCCCTTTGCCGGCGGCGGCTGCGCGACGGCCTTGGCCGAGGGCGCGGGCGGCTCCGAGGGTCTTGTAGATGATCACGGCCTTGATCAGCCGTTTCAGCAGCTGAGGCTGGGCCTGCTGCCAGATGGTGCGAGCCACCCAACCGGGGATCTTGATCAGCACGAACAAGACACCGATCAAGATCAGAATGTCCAGGGCCCGGTTCGCGGTGGGCCGCAGCATCGCCCCGATCGCATCCCCGGTACTCGGGTTCGCGGGGGCGAGCGGATAAGCGGCAGCTGAATCTGTGAGCAGCAGTTTGAACGCGAGGATCAGGCCGATGGCTTGCAGGATCTGGATGGCCAGCAGCCCGCCGACGCACCGCCACCACAGCTTCGCGACGCCCTCGGTCTGCGGCAGCGCATGACACAGCAACGCCAAAGGTGCGGCGATGATGAGGAACAGCAGCAGGGTGATGCGGATGATGCCGATGAAGGCCAGCACGAACCCCATCACCACCGCGACCGCGATCAGCAGCACCAGAAACAGCACGATGCCTTTCGGGTCTTTGATCAGGCCGTCGACCTTGGCCGCGATGAAGTTCCCCGCCCGCGCGGGGTCCACACCGTCACCGAGCAGCGCGGCGACCATCGCGTTGGCCAGCTCGATGGCGTGCTGGCAGATCGTCAGCGAGGCGTTCACGGTGATGACGGCGATCACCAGGCGCGGGATGACCTCGCCGGGTGTGGTGGACAGGCCCGAGCTGCCGTAGGCCATCACGATCACCCCGGCCGCCAGCACCATCAACACCAGCAACGCGTTCGCGATCAACCGGACGTGGCCGTTCAGCTCCCGGACCCGCTCCAGCATCAGCGGCGGCGGCGCGGCCAGCAGGGCGCTGCCGGCCAGGACGAAGGCAGGTTTGATGGCGTCGGTGACCAGGCTGGTGAACCAGCCGTTCATCGCCTGGTTGAGCTTGCACCCGGCATCCATCCACCCGCACTCGGCCACCCCGCCCGGTGCCGACGGCGAGGTGGTGGATGGTGGGGCGGGTGGAATCCAGGTCACCTGCGACGGCTTCGGGCTGGCGCTCGTTGTGGGTGATGGCGTGGGTGTGGGGTCGGCGCTGGCCGGTGCAGGCGTCGCTATGGAGCTTGCAATGGCCGTCATCGTGAGCAGCGCCCAGACGAGAAACGCGCGGTGCAGCCAGCTTGCCCGGATGCGCGGTCGTCGCCTCTGATGGAGGCGGTTCACTCCGCGCCCACGATGCCTTTGAGAATGGTCACCAGGAGCGGGGCCAGGGCGGCGATCCCATACCCGAGCCCGGCGTAACGCAGGCCCTTCTTGGCGGACTCGACCTCGCCGGGGTCGCCACCGGCCAGGATGTAGCGAACTCCGGCCACGGTCAGGAACAGGGTGGCGAGGGCGACGAGGAGACCGACGATGACGTTGCGCAGGTTGTCGATCACCGTGTTCAGCGAGTCCGGCGGCGCGGCCAGCACCCGGCCGGGCGCGTAGACGGTGGCGGCGGTAGCGGTCGTGGTGGCGTGGGCGAGGGCGTAGCTGAGCAATGCCCCCAGGGCGATCGTGACGAGGACAAACAAAGCGGCCAGGGCGATCTTGAGGCTGTGGGCTTGTGAGGTGGTGGTGCGGCGTGGGCGGGTCATGGGCTGTCCCCCGGAAGTTCTGGTGCTGGTCGAGCTGGCGGGTGGTGCGATGGCGGAGGCGGCGCGGAGGGGGCCGGGCCCGGCGGCGGGGCCGGGTGGGCGTCCTCCTTCGAGGGCGTGGAGTGGTGGGCTGGGCCGGGTGACAGGGACCGGCGACCAGGTAGGTCCCGCTGCCGGGCTCGGCGCCCCTTAAATCCGCGCTGCCTTCACTTGTCCAAAGACCTGGTCGAAGAGCCGAGATCGGACAGGGCGGCCAGCGGACTTTGCGCGCTCTTTGCTGGCGGGTCCCCGCTGGCGCGCGGTCCGATCGCTACAGGCGGCGGGCGAGAATCGCCTGGTAGAGGGCGTTCTCGGCCCGCTGACGGCGCTTGAGGACGGTGCAGTAGAGCAGGCCGCGGCGACGGCAATATGCGGAGAGCGGGATGCCCTCCAGCCGGGTAAGCCCGATCAGCTCCGCCGACGCCTGGGTGATAACCCCTTCGGCGGCTGCCTGGGCGAGCAGCAGGTCGGGGTGGCCGGCCGGGTAGGAGAGCGCCTGCTGCCCGTTCTCGGCATGGTCGAGCAGGTCGGGGTCGTCCAGCAGGCGCGGCGGCTCGACCGCGGATGCCCGCAGGACGGCGTACTGGGTCAGCCGGGACAGCCGCAGCAGCGGGTGCGACCAGGCCAGGTTGACCCGGATGAGGGCTTCCATGAAGGCGGTCAGGATCTCGGCTTCGAGGTCTTCCTGGTCCATGCGGGCGAGCCGGTCCGGATGGTCGGTGTGCTCGGTAGGGAGCTTGGTGGTGAGGGCGGTGACCAGGCGGCCCAGCATCGGGCGGGCCAGCGCGACGGCGGCCACCATCCACGCACCCCGGTGGGCGCGGGCCTGGGTGATGAGGTGGCGCCAGACGTGGTCGCGGGTGGTGCGCGTGCAGGACCGGCGCAGCAGAAGCTGCCGCAGCTCATCCAGCGGGATCAGCCGAGCCGGAAGCCCCTCACCGAGGGCGGCCCCGTCAACCGACAGCGGCTCGGGGCCGCGCATGAGCAGGTCGAAGGCGTGCCCGGCCACATCCAGCGGCAGCGAACTCGCGAGGGATGCGGGTGTGGTGGCCGAGGCCGTCAAGGTCGCGGCGGTGGTGGTGGTGGCCGGGGTGGTGTCCGTGGAGAGGCGGACCGAGGTGTGGAACATGGGCGACGCTCCCGATGCGGAGAGGCGGTTGAGACGTCGCCATCCGGTCAGAGCGCCCGTACAAGAAACCCACAGAAAATGATCAGACATCGGGCACGGCAAAGACCACACCAGCATTCACTGATGCTCCGGAACCATGTATGACCTGCGAAAACGTAGAATCTGGCCGTGTGGGCCCATCGGGCGGCGGGTTGCGGCCTGCCGTGGAACTGGGCGCGGAAACCTGTGCTGACCTGCGAGAACAAGGCTCGTCCGAGATTCTCGGGTCAAGCTTGCATCAAAGGGGTAGACGCCCTGAACTGGGGGCGGCTCGCTTCACGCGCGGTCGACGATCACCTGCGGCACCGTCATCGCGCTCGACGGCCGTCGGACAGGCGTTCAGAGGCCCTGGCCGGGCTCGTCATCCGGCCGGCCGGGGAAGGTGAGGCCGGCTGGTGCACGGGCGGCTTTAGGGACCTCGGCCAGCTCACCCAGCTCCGCGACCGCGTCCGGGGCGAGCAGAAGCTGGCCGTAGAAGCCGCCGTACTCCGGCTTCAGATTGGCGGCCATCATCGCCTTCACCTGAACGACCAGCTTGACCAAACGGCGCTCGGCCAGCTCATCCATACGGCTCGGCAACCCGTCCACCTTCCACAGCCTCATCCGTGCAGAGGCTTGTTCTCTGACCTGTCGCAGTGAAGGTTGAGCGTTCCCACCGAAGGTTGAGGGCACAGCCGCGCAAGCACGATGGGTGAAGCCGCATGGCGGCCCTCGCATCGCACGCAGTGGAGGACGAATGGCAATTGAGGCAGTAGTGAAGGTCATTTGATGGCATCTTGGAGGCATGAGGCCTACCTCTGTCTTAGTGCCCCGGCGACTGGCTCACCTGGCCACTGATTCCAGGGGCTATCCCGTGATCGCGACAGTGGAACGTGATGCCGATGAAGCAGTGCACTTCGGCAGTGTCAATGAGAAACGCAAGCTGGCCCTTGCTACGTTCGACTGGTGTGCAGTGTGCGGCCTGCCGTTCGGCGAGGAACTGCGCTGGCAGGTCATCTCCTTTGCGGAAGCCGGCGGCGGAGATCTAGATGATGGTGTTGTGTGCGGTGAGGCACCTGTGCACGAGATCTGCGCCGTCTATTCGGCGCAAGTCTGCCCGCATCTGAGTTCTCCTCGTCATCGGCTCGGTGACGAATGGCGTCGTGGTACGCGGCGACAGCAGGTCATCAGAATGGCGGGCTTCCGCAAGACCGAGGGTCTCGTGGCCGCCAGATCAGGGTTGCAGAACAGCGCCTTCGTCCTCCACTTCGTCCAGAGCGGCTATGGAGCAGAGTTCTCGTACGAGACGCCGGACGAGCTCACCGACCGCTATGAGAAGCTGCTCGCCGTCGAAAACGTTCCCCCGGTTCATGGCGCGGAGGCCGAGCTGATTGCCATGTTCAACCAGGTCGATGACAAGGGCGGAAGTGTGGCCCTCGCCGCGTTGGTGGCGGGCGCGGCATTTCTGCCCAATGTAGCCCGCGTGCAGGGGATGAGCCGACTCACCGGCTATCGCAGGACGGCCCTCCAGTGCATGGATCTTAGCTCCATTGACCCTGGTAAATGGGTGAGTGGAGGCTCCCTTAACGCCGTCAGTCGTTGGCTGCTGGAGCAGCCGCATCTGCCTCCCCTCCTGGAGAGATGGCGAATGCTGGGGCGACGCAAGGCACGATCGAATGGGATCGCCACCGGAAACGATGGTGCGGCTGGCCCTGGACGGGAGGTGGCGAAGAACGCCCCATGCCCGTGTGGCTCTGGTCGCAAAGCACGACGTTGCCACCCAGCCGGGATCGCTAACGCGTGACTTTTCGGGCCAGTAACGCGAACGCGCGGAAATACCCTCAAAGCCTCAGTCTCAAGTCAACTTCGGTCCTCGTGTCACACACAGCACCGGCTGAACCTGCACTGACCGGTCCCATCACACTTCGATGAGAAGACCGCCGCCCACCTGCCTTTGGTGACAACGCCCAACATTCGCTGCAACGGAACATTCTCAGCGTCTGCCGCCCCCGCCAGGCGTTGCCCGGAACTTGTACGAAAACGCTGTGACCTGCGAAAACAGTGTCAGCAGTGGGGTGGGGCTGGCTGCCGGGCCGCGATGAGGTGAGGCGCTGGCCCGGCGCGAACGGCGGCCGGGGGCAGGACGCCCCCGAACGGGCCGGACCCCCTCCAGCGTCCGACCCGTTTGCCGCACCAGTATGGGCGTAGTCGAGCGGACACGTTGGGTGAATAGCGTAGGTGAGGTGCGGTAATGCGCCCGACCGGATGCCGGGATGGCCTCGATGATCTGGCAGATACCACCGCCTCCCGACAGGCTGTCCACAGCCTGTGCATTACCGAGGAAGGAGCCTTCCTGCGGGGAGCATGGTGAGCGTGACACGGACCGGCATGACGCGATCTTTGCTTGACGGCCCGTCCCAACTCGACCCTGGCGGCAGGTATTTGGATAAGTGACAGGGATCAGTGACCCGGTGCTCGGGCCACACCCACATGACCAAGCCCATCAACCACCGCATCACCCTCGACTACGACTTCCACAACGAGTACGGCGCACCCGCCGTACTGACCGCTGATCCGCGCGGACACCTCACGGTGAACCGTGAGGTGTCGGACCCGGCGCGGGGGCATCTGCCGCTGACGGTGTGGCTGGCCGCCGCCGACTGCGAAACGGACGCCGCCTGCCAGGCGGGCTGCTGCCACCCGGTCAGCGGCCCGCTGGCCCGCCACCTCATCGCTGCCTGCACCCGCATAGGCGAGAGAGTCATCCACCTGACCGCCAGCGACCACCAGGTGGCCTCGGCCGCGCTGACGGCTGGCCGCCTGCCGGTCGCCATCTACACCTACGCGCGCCAGGCGGGCGTCACCTGGACGCGGCTGGCCCGCCTGCACCCGGACTACGACCTGCACAGGGTCGACGCACGCATCACCAACGCGCCGGGCGCGGACACCCCACCGCTGCTGGCCGACCTGACCGGCAGCGCCGGGCTGGTGGTGTCGGAGCAACTGTGCAACCAGCCCAGCCCCGAGTACCCATGTTCGGCCGAAGACGCCCTGCTCTACGACATCTCCACGGCTGCCGGGCTGGTCAAGCCGGGCGGGCACCTGGCCGTGATCACCGGCCACCACCGCGCCGACGGCGCGCCCGACCCGCTGCCGCAGATCATCACCCAGGCACACGCGGCTGGGCTGGTGTATCTGCAGCACATCATCGCCCTGCGCCGGCCCGCCTCCAGCAGCCGTCGCTTCTGCGAACGCGGCAAGTTGGACACCTGGCAGGAACGGCCGGAGCGCTCCGGGTCGACGGCGAGCGCACCCGCGCACAGCGACGTGCTGCTCTTCCGCAAACTGACCATGCCTTCGAGCTCACGTGCGCACGCAGCGACCTCCGTGGCGAAGGCCGGAGGTGCTCACTGATGACCGAGCAGACGCACGCCACGATGACGGAGTCCGTGTGGGCGACCGGTCAGCAGCCCTCGCGGGTGCAGCGGCGGGGCCGGTATCTGCCGGAGTCGATGCGGCATCCGGGCAAGATGCTGCCGTCCATCGCGGCCCGCGTGATCGGCACCTATACCGCTCCGGGGGACCTGGTGGTCGATCCCATGTGCGGGATCGGCACCACCCTGGTCGAAGCCGCACACCTCGGCAGGCACGCCGCGGGTGTGGAGTATGAGGAGAAATGGGCGCGCCTGGCGGTCGCCAACCTCGCCCACGCCCGCAAACAGGGCGCGGAAGGGTTCGGGCGGGTGGTGGCCGGAGACGCCCGCAACATCGCCCACCTGCTGCCCGACCTGGCCAGGCAGGCAGCCTTGGTGCTGACCTCGCCGCCATACGGCACCTACACCCACGGCCACATCCGCTCCACCCGCGACACCGGCCAACCGGGCGTGCGCAAGTGGAACCAGCACTACTCGGCCGATCGCGGCAACCTCGCCCACCAGCAACTCCCGGCGCTGCTGCATGGGTTCGGCCGCATTCTGGCCGGGTGCGCGAGTCTGCTGCGGCCCGGCGGGGTGGTGGCGGTCACCGTGCGGCCGTACCGGGTGCGGGGTGAGCTGGTCGACCTGCCCGGCCACGTCCACCAGCTCGCCGAGGAAGCGGGGCTGGAGTTCGCCGACCGGATCGCCTGCCTGCTGTGCGGGCTCGGCGACGGCGTCCTGCTGAACCGAGCGAGCTTCTTTCAGCTCCACGAGGCCCGCAAAGCATGGGCGCGCGGCATACCGATCCACGCAGTCGCGCACGAGGACCTGCTCATCTACCGCACGAGAGCAACGCCTCATCCGGGGCTGGCCGCGCCCGACCCCCACCTCCCAGAGGGCCACGAGCTGGAGTAGCGCCCCATGGGCCCCTGTTCCCGGCCCGGATGCGGGCCGCGAACAGGGATTCGAGCCCTGACCTGCGGACTTCGCTTGACACGGGCCAACAAGGTGGGCGTCGATACCGCCGCCACCAACCCCGACCCCGCACCGAACCCCGGCACGCCGGGGGCTGTGACCGGCCCGTCGCCAACGGGACGGCCACACCCCGGCCCGGTGACGGGGCGGGGGTGGGTTGGTGACGTAGCGCCCACCACAGCCCGCCCGGCCGCACCGGGCCGCGCATCCCGCGCGGCCCGACCTGCCCCTATTCATCCACGCGCATGGAGGTGATGCATGACCGGCACAACCCCGAACCAGCCCCTCGACGCCGAGACAGCCGGACGCCCGGAAGTGGTGAGCCTGCTGGCGGCCGGGCGGCTGCTCGGCATGGGCCGCACCAAGACATACCGCCTAGCCAAGGCAGGCGCGTTCCCGTGCCGGGTGCTGCGCATCGGCGGCCGATACGCCGTACCGGTGCGCGGGCTGCGGGCGCTCCTCGACCAGCCAGAAGAACACGGCGGCGATGGCCGCCAGACACGAGAGGAAGGATGATCACGATGGCGAATGACCCGTGCACGACGAAGGCGGTAGGTAGGGAGGTGTCCGTCGCCAAGGGCACCACGCACAAGATCTGCGCCTGCATCGATCCCGACACCGGCAAGAACATCGGCAAGACATGTCCGAAGCTGCGCACCACGCACGCCAACGGCGGGAAACGGTGGAGCTCGACGCACGGCACCTGGGCCTACCAGCTCGAACTCCCCGCGCACGCCGACGGCAAGCGCCGCACCCCGCTGCGGCGGCGCGGCTTCCTCACCTTGGAGGACGCGGAGGCGGAGCTGGATCACGCCCGCGGCCTGCTCGCCCTGGACCCCGACCCGGCCGTACGCAGGCAGGTCACCGCACTGATGCTGTCGGTGCTCAAGACCACCATGCAGCTTCCCGACACCGAAGAAGTACGGCGCAAGGTCCGCACCCATCAAGATCTGAACCGGCACATCACCGTCGGCGAATGGCTGGAGGAGTTCCTCAAGCGCAAGCGAGCCATCGAGCCCACCACCCGGCGCTCGTATGAGTCGCACATCCGGCTGTATCTGATCCCGTACCTGGGTGACATCCGGCTGGACCGGCTCCGCGTGTCGGACGTCGCGGGCATGTTCGACGCGATCGAGGAGTTCAACGACATCATCGCCACCGAACGCACCAGCGGAGACCCGGCCCGTGTGCGGGCGGTGCGGTATCGGCGTCCGGTGGGCCCGAGCACGATGCACCGCATCCGGGCGACGCTCCGGCACGCGTTGAACATCGCCATTCGGCAGGACCGGTTGCTGGACTTCAACCCCGCCGCCGTCGTCGAACTCGCTACCGCCTCCCGGCCCAAGCCGCTGGTCTGGACTGAGGAGCGGGTCGCCCAGTGGCGCCTCGACCACGCCACCCACCTGGGCCTGCTCAAGCGGGCCCGCGAAGCCAAGGGAGGCAAGGAGGGTAAGCGGGTCGACCCGGTAGTCGCCTACATCGGTGCGCCGCGTCCCTCGCCGGTGATGGTGTGGACCCCGCAGCAGACCCAGCAGTTCCTCGCCCACGCCCGCAGGGATCGCCTGTTCGCCCTGTACCGGCTGTATGCGATCAACGGCCTGCGCCGGGGTGAAGGCGTAGGTATCCGCAAGCCGGATGTCGATTACAAGGCGTCGCGGATCGGGATTCACTGGCAGATCACTCAGCTCGGCTGGGACGCGATCCAGGGCACCCCGAAGACCGATGCCAGCGATCGGGAGATCGCCGTCGACGCCGAGTCGATGACCTGGTTGAAGGAGCATCAACGGCGGCAGGCGCGGGAGCGGCTGGCCGCGGGGGCGGAGTGGGTGGAGTCCGGGTTCGTCTTCACCGACGAGATCGGCCGGCCTCTGCATCCGCAGTATGTGACGGATCGCTTCTACGCGATCTGTTACCAGGCCGGACTGCCACCGATCAGGTTGCATGACCTGCGCCATCTGGCGGCCACAGCGATGCTCGCGGCCGGGGCGGATGCCGTCCTGGTGCAAAAGGCGCTCGGGCACCGCACGGCGTCGTTCACCCGCGACACCTACATCAGCGTCTACCCCGAAGCCGCTGCTGCAGCGGCCGAGGCGACGGCCGCGTTCTTGACCGGAACACCCGCACCCGCACCCCGGCCACTACCACCCATTCGCCGGGGCACCCGTGCCGGAGCGAAGGGTACGGTATCCGGTGAAGCCGGTGGGACGGTGATCCACCTGCCCACCAGCTAGAGAGCCGCGATCAGGTGGCAGAAGGGGGAGGTAGGTCAGCCGCACGCTGACCTACCTCCCCTTTCCCGTTCTCTCCTTTCCCCCGCAGCGGGAACGGAGAGGGCTTCGGGACGGGATGAGCGGCCGATAGGGGGAGGGTGACTCCCCGCCTTGCGCTACGTCCCGAAGGCCCCGGGAGGGTCCGGCAGCAGGGCGCGAGGGAGGTAGCGCCACCGCTGCCGGACGTTCAAGGGTTTGAGGGGGTGGCGGCTCCAGTGCCGTGTCGTGGACCCCGGATGCCACGCACGTGTGACGCTGCTGGAGCCGCCCGCGATGGTCTGGTGAGTCAGCGGCTGCACCAGACCATCAGCGTTGGCCGACCGGGCTTCAAGGACGGTCAGCCAAGGGGTGTGGCTGCTCTCCGCACAGCGGAGGCCCGAGCAGCCACCTCCCCTCCCCCTTGACGGGCACGGTCGCCTGCGCGCAACCGTTCCCGCCAGAGGGGGCCTGGGTCCGGTAGCGGCACCCGCGATGACTGGGAGCGTGCCACTACCGGACGATCATGAAGATCTCGGGGGTGGGCGGCCCCCTTCTACGCCTCACGGCCTGTGCAGCCGCGCTCCGCACCAGCGCAAAACAGGGGCCGCCCACCGGTTGGCCGGGCGGAGGGAACCACCCGGCCTATCCCGGAGGGTGGCTGACCGGACCTCCTCGGCTATCCGGCCAGCCACCCCAAGGGGTGACCGCGTCCGCGGTTGCCTGAGGCGCTCGCGGTCACCCGATTCTCGGGAATACGGCCAGGCGGGCCTACGCATCCGCCCGCTGGCTGCTGTCCCGAGAAGCCTTCGGAAATCTCGCTGGTTCACTTTCGGTTGACGAGGGGCGGCCCCTCCCATCGCGGCGTCGGCGTTCGCGATGGTTCCCTCAGCAGACAAGGGACCGCCCCTCAGGCGACGATCGACGCGAGCGGGGGACCCGCGTGTGATCGCCGCACAAGTGGGTGGCAGACTGCCGGACGCAGTCAGCCACCACAGGTGACCACGCGCTGCACATCACACGGTCACCTCGGACTCGGACAGGACGCCGGTCACGGTCGCCCACCACCCGGCACCCATCCGAGAAGCCACTACGGGTTGCCGTCACCCGCCCCGGCCCCGGCCGGGATGTCACCGCCAGAGACACCCCGATCGGAGCGGTGCGAGTGAGGGCGCTGCCATCCACGGCCCCGCCGAACGGGCGGTGATCGTGGTGACAGGGCCGATCGCCGCCGACCCCCCGGCCGCTGACAGCCACGACAGGGCCGCGACACGGGGCCCACAGCACCCGGCCCCGGTCGGCGTGGTCCCGTGCCGGTCAGACGGTGTCCGGGGCCGCCACCGCCAGCACCCGACCCACACGATCGGCCGCCCGGTCCGGGTAGGCCACCTCAACGATCGGCTTCGCCCACGACCACCAGAACAACCACTCACCCTCCCGCGGCACAGCCGACACGACCTCGGCCAGCGTGGTGGCCTCCGGGTTGATCACCCGCAGACGCGGCAACCGCCCCGCATCGGTCAGCACCCGCGCGAGTAAACCCCGCGCCTGCAACACCCGCTGCAGATCGGTCAGATAGACGGCGGCCTGGGCAGCAGTCGCCGAAGGAACGGGATCGGACATGGTCGACTCCGAAGACGGTCGAGGGGGAAGGGGTTGGCAGGCGCGTACGGCGGCTGTAGCGGGGCGCGGGGATGACGGCTTCAGGCGGACGGCTGGTTCTGCCTGCGACGCCGCCACACGACGTAGCCAGCCCACACCACCACCCCGACGACCCAGGCCACGATGAGGACGAGCACCGCCAGCGCCACCGGCCGGACTACCCCGGCGGGAGCTATCACGGAGAAGATCGCGAAAGCGGCGGTGAAGGCCAGCAGCAGCCCATTGATCAGATGGCGTCGGTGCATGACAATTCCGTTCACGAAACGAATGAGGGAAGACGCGGAAGGGAAGAAGGGCGGGGTCAGGGGCCGAACAGCGAACGGCCGTTGAGCGCCTTGCGGCGCAGCCGCCAGCGGCGCCCGAGCACGACCCCCGCGAACAGGCTCGGCCCGCCGATGAGCACCACCACCGTTACCGGCATGGGGATGCTGCCGGGCGCGGCGGTGATCCAGCCGAGGAACGCGGCCGTGACCAGTACCGGGATGAGCATGAGCAGGTGATGACGGCGCACGACGGTTCTCCGCCCTTTCTCGATCGGCCAGCACGAGTCTGAAGGTGATGTGAGGTCTGGCCGGCTACACCGGGGCGAGAAACAACTCCTCGATCTGGGCCGGGGTCGGGTTGAGGTCGAGATGGCACCACACCACGCGCCCACCGGTGACCGGCAGCCGGAAGCTGCCCCACCGGTTACGCGACAGCGCCTGCACAATCGCCAACCCCCGACCGCGCTCGGCGTTCAGGCTCGGCACCTGCAGCGGGATGGCCGATGGCTTGGAGCAGGACGAGCCGGGATCGGTGACGCCCAGCCGCAGGCAGTCGGCACCTTGACACAGCTTGAGCGTGATCGAGCCTTGACTGCCGTCACCCTCGCCGTTCCCGCTGCTGTTCCCGGTGCGGCTGGTGTCGGCGTACCGGACAGCGTTGGTGACCAGTTCCGAGGCGGCCAGCACCGTGATCTCCGTGACGGGATGCGCGCGCCCCAGCCATGCGCTGACAGCTTCCCGGGCCAGATACGGGGCCCGGTCGCTGCGCGCCAGGTGCAGGATGCCGACCGGCTGAAGTAGTTGGGTGGGTGGAAAGGAGTAGATCGCCATCATCGCCTCGCTAACTCTCGAACATCAGCTGTGTCCTCCTCGGTTGATCGGCCAGCACCCCGAGCTGGCCGAGCCGTACCAGATGTCGCGCCGCGGATGACGGAGGCTCGGCTAGCTCCCAGTTCCGCACGAGGCGACACGGCCCCGAACCGCTGGCCCGAAGAATCCAGGAGATGTCCTGACTCCCGGACCGGATTCCGGCCACCCACCGCGTCTTGGTCACGCCGGGTGACGGTCACCAATGGAACCCGCTGCCGGACGTCCTGCGGAAGAGCGTCACCTGGGCGTTGACCGCGCCCAGGTGACGCCCGGTAGGCGGGTAGGGCGTTTGCAGGGCGTTTCCCGGTCAGGCTGGAGACGGGGGTTGGAGGCGGCGCATGCTGTGTGGTCCCCTAAATGCTGAGGGAGCGTGGCGTGGTGACCCACCAACCAGAACAGCAAAACCCTTCCCCCGAGGGCGGGCCAGTCAAGCCGTCCCGCCCCGGCCTGATCCGGGCACGGCTGCAGCGCGGCCTGACCCAGGAACGGGCCGCCGAACAGATCGGCGTCTCCCTCAGCACCTGGGCCCGCTGGGAACGCGGCACCCAGAACGTCCGGCCGTACTACCGCACGGTGGTGGCCGAACAGTGGGGCGCCGAGCAGGGTGAGGTCGATGCCTGGTTCCAGGTCACCGCATGTCCCTCCCTCACGCCATGCGCCGACATGGCCATGGCCCAGGCGGGATTGGCCGAGCCCATGCTTCACGCACCCAGCGTGGAGACAGCCAGGCAGTTGTGGAGGTTTGAAATGGACCCATCACGCAGACACCTGCTCGTCGCGCTGCCCTTCGTCCCGGCAGCGCTGGGAGAATGGCTACTGGCCTGGCAATTCGACCAAGCCCCAGCCACCGCCCAACACGCAACAGGAAAGAGCATCACGGTCGGCATGGCCGACGTGCAACGCGTGCGCGAAGCACACCACGCCTTCGTACGCATGGATCACCAATTCGGGGCCGGGCTCGTACGTCCCGCCGTCACCGACTTCATGAACACCACCTTGGCCCCGCTGCTGCAGGGCTCAGCTTCAGAACAGGTACGTGCCGAACTGCTGAGCGCAGCGGCGGTCATCACCCAGACGGCCGGATGGATGGCCTTCGACCTCGGCCACCAAGGCCAAGCCCAAGCCCACTTCGGGCAAGCCTTGAACCTGGCCAAACAGGCCGGCGACAACCTCACCGCCGCCTGGATCCTGGCCACCATGGCCCAGCAGGCATGCGAACTGGGCCACGGCCGATGGGCGATCAGGCTGGCCAGCGCCGCCGTCGACGCCGGGGTACGAGCCGACGCGCCAGCCCGAGCCCAAGCCCGGCTGAACCTGCGACTGGCCTTTGCCCACTCCGCCCGCCCCGCCGAAACAACCGCAGCCACTTCAGACGCCAAACGACTGGTTGCCGCACACCTCAGCCAGGCCGAGCATCACTTCAGCAAGGGCACCACCGACCGCGACCCCGTCTGGGTCGCCCACTTCGGCGAAGCGGAACTAGCCGGAGAAGGGGGACGCTGCTGGCGCGGCGCAGATGAATTCCAGCGTGGTGTGACCCGCCAGCAGGAAGCCATCGCCGCCTTCGGCACCCGATACCCACGCTCCATCCTGCTCACGCAGATCAGCGTCGCCGAAGGCTACCTCGGCATGAGCGAAATCGAGGCAGCCCTGGAACACGCCCGCGCCGCCGTCACCTCCGCCAAAGACCTCACCTCCACCCGCGCCACCGCCCACCTGCACGACTTCGCCACCCGCCTGCAGCCCTACGGCGACAACCGCCACGTGCAGGACTTCACCGACTACCTGCGCACCGAACTGGCCAGCTAACCCACCTACCGCCGCTTGATCCAGACGGAGCCCTCACACTGCCGGAACCCGTTGCGGGTGACGCAGAGCTTGAAGACATCGATGCGGGAGATGAATGTGCGGTCGCTGCCGCACCCGAACCGGGCCCCATTGTCGTCGGCCACGGTGTAGATGCCGAGCATCGAAGTAGCGTACTCGGCCTCAACCTTGTAGCTGTCGTCCGCCAGGTCGCACACGGTGATGTGGTTGCGATCGGCCGAAACGCGGACGCTGCCCTCGGAGGTCCGGCTACTCCAGCCAGAGCCAGGGGCGGCAGCCGCCGCCGGGGCGGCGAACAGGGCCAAGACCGTACATCCCACAAGAGTAAAGCGAACGATCATGCGCAGATCCCGTTCCGCAGAGGAGGTCAGAACGGCAGCCACTATGAAAGCCGCCCTGCCCGACCCCAAGCGGCTTTGCCGTTCCTTGGACGGGCCTGCGGTCAAGCCGGGCACAAGCTGCCCGCCACCCCTTCCGCGACGCCCTTCCTTTGCCCTTCTGGCGGGTCGGGCTTGACCTGCCAGGTTTCGAGGCGGCTCGCAAGGCCAGTCAGCGCGACCGGCCCACCGCGCCTCGTTCCGCGCGCCCGCTGCCACCCAAGGGAACAGATGGGTGCAGAACGGGGCAACTGCGACGACGATGCTCCGCCTGACCGGAGGCGGTTTTACACGCGGTTGGGCGGGCCTGGGATCAAGTTGGACATATGTCGCCCCCGACCCCGTCTGTCATGACCTTCTCTTGCGCTTCCGGCGGGTCTGGCTTGACCTGAGGGGGTCCGGGGGACGCACGCACGCCTACCGTGGGTTCGCCCGCGTGCCGGACCCGTGCCGAAGAGCACTGTGCGAGCACTGACTCGGCCATTTTCGGCCGCCAGAAGAAGATCCAGAATCGAGAAACCCCAGGTCAGATGCGGTTTTTGAGGGTAGGGCGCCCGGGGCTCGAACCCGGAACCTACGGATTAAAAGTCCGCAGCTCTGCCAATTGAGCTAACGCCCCTTGCAACATGCAGCGTACCGAGGTTACCCGTCAGTACGCGACCGGCTTCCCGCCGGTCACGATAACGTACGCGGCCCGCACCGGCCCACGAACGTCCGGTGCGGGGCAGGCGGGTCAGCGGTAGGCGGACAGGCCGGTCAGGGCTTCGCCCAGGACCAGGGTGTGGATTTCCTGCGTCCCCTCGTACGTCAGGACGCTTTCGAGGTTGTTCATGTGGCGGATCACCGGGTATTCGAGGGTGATGCCGTTGCCGCCCAGGATCGAGCGGGCCTGGCGGGCGATGTCCAGGGCGGCGCGGACGTTGGCCAGTTTGCCGAAGCTGACCTGGCGGGGGTTCAGGTTGCCGGCGTCTTTCAGGGCTCCCAGGTGGAAGGCGGTCAGGGAGGCCTGGGCGGTGCCGACGTACATCCAGGCGAGCTTTTCCTGGGTCAGCTGGAACGCGCCGATCGGCTTGCCGAACTGGACTCGGGTCTTGGAGTAGTCGACGGCGGATTCCAGGCAGGCGCGGGCGGCGCCCACGACGCCCCAGAGGATGCCGAAGCGGGCTTCGGACAGGCAGGACAGGGGGCCCTTCAGGCCGGAGACTTCGGGGAGGACGGCGCTCGACGGCAGGCGGACGTCGTCGAAGTAGAGGGACGAGGTCACCGATGCCCTCAGGGACAGTTTCTTGTGGATCTCAGGGGCGGAGAAGCCGGGCGTGTCGGTCGGGACGACGAAACCCCTGATGCCCTCGTCGGTCTGCGCCCACACCACCGCCACGTCCGCGATCGACCCGTTGGTGATCCACATCTTGGCGCCGTTGAGTATCCAGTCGGAGCCGTCGCGCTTGGCGAAGGTGCGCATGTTGGAGGGGTCGGAGCCGTGGTCGGGCTCGGTCAGGCCGAAGCAGCCGATCGCCTCGCCGGCCGCCATGCGCGGGAGCCATTCCTCCTTCTGCTCGGCGGAGCCGTACTTCCAGATGGGGAACATCGCCAGGGAACCCTGAACCGAGACGAACGACCGCAATCCGGAGTCGCCCGCCTCCAGCTCACGGCAGGCCACGCCGTAGGAGGTGGCGTCGGTGCCGGCGCAGCCGTACCCCTCCAGATGCATGCCGAGCAGGCCCAGTTCGCCCAGAACGGGGGCGAGCTCGCGGGCGGGGAAGGTGCCCTGTTCGAACCAGTCGGCCACGTCGGGGAGGATGCGGTCGGTGACGAAAGACGTGACGGTGTCACGGATCAGGCGCTGGTCAGGGTTGAGCCGATCGTCTATGCGCAGCAGGTCTTCCATGACGGTCCTCTCCTCGCGTAGGGGGCTACCAGGGTTCTACCAGGGGGAATCCCGATGTGCGAACGCCGGGTCCCAGGGCAGTCTTGGAGGCATGAGCGAATCGAACATCAAGCAGCTGCGTCGGACCAACAAGGGCAAGATCGCCGGTGGTGTTTGCGCCGGTGTCGGCGAGTACGTGGGGATCGACGCCAACCTCATCCGGATCGGCCTCGCGGTCGCGACCCTGTTCGGCGGCCTGGGCGTCGGCCTCTACGCCATCGGCTGGCTCCTCATCCCCGAAGAGGGCAGGAACGAGTCGATCGTCCAGGACCTGATCGGCAAGCAGCAGGCCAAGAAGAACGACGACGTCTGGCAGCAGTGATCAGGCGGTGGCCCGGGCGCGCACCCGGGCGGCGATGTCACCGCGGGACTCGGTCCAGACCATGGCGAGCACGGCCGCGGAGGTCACTCCCATGACCCCGGCCAGCGCGACCACCGGCTCCGGACCGAGTCTCTCCGCGGCGAATCCGCCGATCAGGATGCCGATGCCCTGCACGGCCATCAGCCCCGACTGCACCAGGCCGAACGCCTGACCCCGGCGTTCGGCCGGGACACACTGTACGAACGCGGCATTGGCCGCGAGCTGATAGGCGCCTCCGATGCCGGACAGGATCCACAGCGCCAGCACGACGGCCAGCGGCGGCCGCATCGCCGACAGGATGAGCGGGGCGCAGCTCAGCATCGCCATCCACCCCATCATGCGCAGGCGCCCCGATGGCGTGACGAACCTGCTGAAAAGGAACCCGCCCAGCACCGTGCCCGTCGGCATCGCCGCCATCAGCAGGCCGGTGACGACGGCGACAGGCAGCTCCGAGTTCAAAGTCGCCGCATACGGTACGGCGATGCCCTCAGGAAGCACGTAGAAGCCGCAGAGCCACGCGAACAGCACCAGCGTCCGCAACTTCTTGTCGCCGAACACGAGCCCGGCTCCAGCCCGGGTCATGGTCCACATGGATGGTTTCGCACCTTCGCGGGTCGCGGCCGCGCGCCGCCGTACCCCGGAGACGAGGATCAGCGCGGAGGCGAGGAAGGTCGCCGCGTCGAGAGCGAGCGCGCGGTACGGCCCGAGCGTCGCGATCAGCGCGCCACCCGCGGCGAACCCGAGCATCTGGACAGCCTGGTTGGTCATGTTCTGCAGCGCCGAGCCGGCGACATAGCGGTCACCGACCAGGATCTCGGGCAGCAGCGCCGCCCGCGCGGCCGAGAACGGCGCGCTGAGCAGCACGACGAAGAACACCAGCCCGCACAGGACCGGGAACGGCATGCCCGGCACGGCCATACCAGCGACCAGCAGCGCCCGCAGGACGTCACACGTGATCATGACGCCGCGCCTGGCGAACCGGTCGGCGAGTCCGGCGAGCAGCGGCCCGCCGAGGATCGACGGCAGGTAGGTGAGCGCGTAGACGGCCGCGGTGGCGGCCGCGGACTTCGTCCGGTCATATACCAGTACGGCCAGCGCCACCTGGGCAAGCTGGTCCCCGAGCAGGGACAGACCTTGCGCGTACCAGAGCGCGCGGAATTCGCGTATGGCGATGACCTCGCCATACGTCGCCTGTCGCTCGGCGGCACGTCTGTGCCGCCCCGGAAGCCTGGCCCCCATCGGACTCCGCTGCGCCTGACTCAGTGTGTTCGGTATGTCACCTAAGGTGCCCGATCACCTGGCACGCCGCAACCGAAAGCTTCCAAGCACTTGCAAACTGTAATCGCCGAGGAGGGCTTACCAGCCGAGCTCGTGAAGTCTGGCGTCATCAATCCCGAAATGATGAGCGATCTCGTGCACAACGGTGATCTGGACTTCTTCCACCACGTCGTCTTCGGTGTCGCACATCTGGCAGATCGGATTGCGGTAGATCTCGATGCGGTCGGGCAAGACTCCTGCGTACCAGTCGCCACGCTCGGTCAGGGGGATACCGGTGTACAGCCCGAGGAGGTCGGGCTCCGGCGGGTCATCGACCACCACAACCACGACGTTGTCCATGAGCCTGGTCAGCTCCGACGGAATCGTGTCCAATGCCTCGGCCACGAGTTCCTCGAACTTCTCCCGCGGAACCTCGATCACAGTTTCCATTCTGCCCTGTCCGTCAGGTAAGCAAGAAAGCGTATGAAGTACCTGAAGTCCAGATGGGTCACCTCCGTCGCGGTCCTGTTCGTCGCGGCGGTGGGCGCGTGGCTGGGCATCGTCCTCAGCGGTACGGTCCCCGCCCAGATCGGCCCGGTAGAAACAGGAATGTCCCTTCGACCTGCCTGGAAGGGCGAGACGATCGTCGACGCGAGCCCGCTCGGCACGCTCACCTTCCGCACCCACGACGCGCCGCTGCGCCTGCGCATCACGCTCGAGAACATCGACCAGGAGCAGGCCAGAGCGCTCATCGAGGACCCGCGCCTGGCCGACCGGCTGCCCGGCATCCTCGAACGCGACCTGCGCGAGGGCGTGACCCTGCTGATCATCCGCTCACTGCTGTGCGCGGGTGCGGGCGCCCTGGTGACCACCGTTCTGGTCTTCCGGCGCCCCAGAGTGGCCCTGATGGGGCTTCTGGTGGCCTCCGTGGCTTTGGCGGGCACCGGCACGCTCGCGGCCGCCACGTTCAAGCCCAACTCCGTCCTCGAACCCCGCTACTCCGGGATCATCGCCGCCGCGCCCTCGCTGGTGGGCAGCGCCGAGTCGATCGTGACCAAGTTCGAGTCGTACCGCGCCCAGCTCACCAAGCTGGTCACCAACGTCTCCAAGTTGTACGACACCGTGCGCGACCTGCCCGTCTACGACGCCGACCCCACCTCGATCCGGGTCCTGCACGTCTCCGACATCCACCTCAACCCCATCGCCTGGAACGTCATCCGCTCCATGACCGACCAGTTCAAGGTGGACCTCATCGTGGACACCGGGGACATCTCCGACCATGGCAGCAAGCCGGAGAACAAGTTCGTGGAGGAGATCGGCAAGCTCGGCGTGCCGTACGTCTTCGTGCGCGGCAATCACGACTCGGCCATCACGCAGAAGGCCGTCGCCCAGCAGAAGAACGCCATCGTCCTCGACGACAAGACCGCCGAGGTGAACGGCCTGCGCATCTACGGCCTCGGCGACCCCCGCTTCACGCCCGACAAATCCGTACCCGTCGACCCGGACCTGTCCCGCCTGGAGCAGTTCGGCCGCTCCCACGCGGTACGGCAGGCCGCCGCCCCACCCGACCTCGTCGCGGTCCACGACCCGACCATCGCCAAGGGATTCTCCGGATACGCGCCGATGATCCTGACCGGCCACTCCCACCAGAGATCGACCACCGTCCTGCCCTCCGGCAGTCGCGTCCTGGTCCAGGGCTCCACCGGCGGAGCCGGCCTGCGCGCCCTCGAACACGCCGAACCGACCCCCGTCCAAGCCTCTGTTCTGTACTTCGACAAGAAGACCAGACGCCTCCAGGCCTGGGACGATGTCACGCTCGGCGGCCTCGGGGAGCAGTCGGTGCACATCCAGCGTCACGTGGAGCAGAACCCTCGACGTATGATTTCTCCAGAGCCAACGAACGCCCCGTCGCCAGCGGGATCGGTCACAGGCACGACGACGCCGGCCGCCGGTCCGCCACTTTGGCATGAGGGGCAATCGTCCCCTATGCTTCAGAGGTCTCCGACGGAAGACGTCAGGAACAGGATGCGAATCCTGAGCCCCCATCGTCTAGCGGCCTAGGACACCGCCCTTTCAAGGCGGCGGCACGGGTTCGAATCCCGTTGGGGGCACGGCTTCACCGGAAACCGGCTGGTCGAAGACCACCGAAACACTGGTAAGCTAAGCGAGGCCGCGAGGCCGAGCGAACAAGGTCCTGTAGAGCAGTTTGGAGTGCTCGCCACCCTGTCAAGGTGGAGGTCGCGGGTTCAAGTCCCGTCAGGACCGCTCTGGGTCAGGTAGCTCAGTTGGTACGAGCGTCCGCCTGAAAAGCGGAAGGTCGGCAGTTCGACCCTGCCCCTGACCACCTTTATTGAACAACCAGAACACCCCGAAGCGAAGATCGCTACGGGGTGTTTTTTGTTGATCGCCCAACGTTGGATGCCCGCCCTCCCCCACTGCGGGCGCCGGGAGAATAGTCTGAGCTAATGGATCGTCGCATCCTCGGCCTGGAGAACGAGTACGGCACCACGTTCACATTCCGGGGGCAGCGCCGGCTATCCCCCGACGAGGTGGCCAGATACCTGTTCCGGCGAGTCGTGTCCTGGGGCCGGTCAAGCAACGTGTTCCTCCGCAACGGCGCGCGTCTGTACCTGGACGTGGGCAGCCATCCCGAGTACGCCACCCCCGAGTGTGACAACGTCGTCGAACTGGTCACGCACGACAAGGCGGGCGAGCGGATCCTGGAGGGCCTGCTCGTCGACGCCGAGAGGCGGCTGCGCGAGGAGGGCATCGCCGGCGACATCTATCTCTTCAAGAACAACACCGACTCGGCCGGGAACTCCTACGGCTGCCACGAGAACTATTCGGTGGAACGGGACGGCGAGTTCGGCCGGCTGACCGACGTGCTGATCCCGTTCCTGGTCACCCGGCAGCTCATCTGCGGCGCGGGCAAGGTGCTGCAGACGCCGCGCGGGGCGGTCTACTGCGTCTCGCAGCGGGCCGAGCACATCTGGGAGAGCATCTCGTCGGCGACCACGCGTTCCAGGCCGATCATCAACACGCGCGACGAGCCGCTCGCCGACGCCGAGCGGTACCGCCGCCTGCACATCATCGTCGGCGACTCCAACATGGGCGAGACCACGACGCTGCTCAAGGTCGGCGCGACCGGCCTGGTGCTGCGCATGATCGAGGCGGGCACGGTGCTGCGCGACCTGTCGCTGGAGAACCCGATCAGAGCCATCCGCGAGATCTCCCACGACTTCACCGGGCGGCGGCGGGTACGGCTGGCCAACGGGCGCGAGGCGTCCGCTCTGGAGATCCAGCAGGAGTACCTGTCCAAGGCCAAGGACTTCGTCGACCGGCGGGGTGGCGACCCGATCGCCCACCGGGTGCTGGAGTTGTGGGAGCGCACGCTGCGCGCGGTCGAGACGGGCAACCTCGACCTGGTGGCCCGGGAGATCGACTGGGTCACGAAATATCAGCTGATCGAGCGGTACCGCAAGAAGTACGACCTGCCGCTGTCCTCGCCGCGCGTGGCCCAGCTCGACCTGGCCTACCACGACGTGCACCGCAAACGCGGCCTGTACTACCTGCTGCAGAAGCGCGGCGCGGTGGAGCGGGTGACCTCCGACCTGAAGATCTTCGAGGCCAAGTCGGTGCCGCCGCAGACGACCAGGGCGCGGCTGCGCGGCGAGTTCATCCGCAGGGCGCAGGAGAAGCGCCGCGACTACACCGTCGACTGGGTGCACCTCAAGCTGAACGACCAGGCCCAGCGCACGGTGCTGTGCAAGGACCCGTTCCGCAGCGTGGACGAGCGGGTGGACAAGCTCATCGCCGACATGTGAGCCCCGGGGCCCGGCGGGGGTGTAGGGACAGCCCTACTGGGAGCTCGGGTGGTGCCGTGACTGTGGCGCGGGTGGGTGCCGCGGGAAGGTCGAGGTACCTCTTCGACCCCCAAGGAGCACCGAATGCCTCGCCGCCTGCTGGCCCTTGTGATCGCCGTTCCCGTCGCCCTGGCGCCCGTGGCGCCCGCGTTCGCCGTTGCCGCGCCCTCTTTGCAGACCCGGCTGGATCAGCTGACCGCCGCGCCGGAGTTCGCTGGCGCGGTGGCGTACGTGCGGGATCGGGATGGCAAGGCTCGTACCGTCAAGGCAGGTACGGCGGAGCGTGGCACCCGCAAGCCGATGCCCGGTGCGGACGGGCGGTTCAGGGTCGCCAGTGTCAGCAAGCCGATCATCGCGGCCACGGTGCTGAAGCTGGCCGATCAGGGGAAAGTGGAGCTGGACGAACCGGTCGAGCGTTATCTGCCCGGTGTGGTTCATGGCAAGGGGATCGACGGGCGGGAGATCACCGTCCGGATGCTTCTGCGGCAAACCAGCGGGCTGGCCGACTTCTCCGCCGCCGCCGACTGGTCGAAGATCGGGAAGCAGGATCTGCTCAAGCTGGCGCTGACCCTCGATCCCACGCCTCGGGGGAGGTTCGCCTACTCCAACACCAACTACCTGGTTCTCGGGATGGTCATCCAGGCGGCCACCGGGCGGGACTTCCGGGCGGTCAGCCGGGAGCTGGTGTTCGAGCCGCTCGGCATGCGCGACACCTACTGGCCCGCCAAGGGCGAGACCAAGATCCGGGGGCCGCACGCGCACGCTTACGGCGTGCATCCGCTCCGGCCCAAGGACGGGGTTGTCGATGTGACCCGGTTGCCCGGCTATGAGTTCGGTCCGAGCGGCGGGCTGGTGTCCACGCCGCGCGACCTCGACCGGTTCTGGCGGGCCAGGTCGGTGAAGGCGGACCGGTTCGTGCCGGTGGCGGATCCGGGCTGGCCCAAGGGTTCGCGCTACGGCCACGGCGTGATGGAGATCCCGCTCAGCTGCGGCCCGATGTGGGGGCACGCCGGTGACCTCCCGGGCACCTCCACCTTCAGCGGGCGGGACCGCTCGGGGCGCACGGCGACCGTGTACGTGACGGGGACGGCCAACGGCAAGCCGCGTGCCCGCCTCATCGCCGCCTTCGACACCGCCCTCTGCGGCGTCGAAGGCGGCGGCAAAAGCTGATCTCGGGTAAAGCGGCCGCGTGCACGCGGAGGTCCAGGGAATAGCGGCCGCGTGCAGGGTCGCTGATCTCGGGGAACGGTGGCCCGCCGTACAGTGAAACGCCCTGTGAGAGGGTCGGGGGACAAGGGGGGCACGTGGAGGAGCGGGCGTCACTCGGGCGGCTCGCCCGGCAGCTCGAAGAGATCGTCGGTGAGCTGCGCGGCCTGCCCGTCGAGGTCGAGCGGCTTGAGGACAGCGAGCAGGTCAGGCTGCGCATCACGGAGCTGGCGCGGACCTCGCGTGAGCTGCGGGCCATGCAGCCCATCGGCGCCACGGACACCGGGCGCGCCGAGCAGCGCAACCGGCGCGAGGTGCTCGACTCGCTGGAGCGCGGCATGACGATGCGGACGGTCGTGCACGCCAGTGTCCTGGACGATCCGCGCAAGGCGGCCCGGCTCCGGGAACTGCACGCGGCCGGGGACCAGCACCGTGTCATCGACGAGCCGATCCAGCAGATGCTCGTGTTTGATCGTGCGGTGGCTTTCGTAAGGATCACGCCGGTCGACGGATCGCCCGGCGCGCTGCTGATCAGGCAGCAGAGCATGATCAGCATTCTGATCGCGCTGTTCGAGCAGACCTGGGCCAGGGCCAGGGAGGTCACCGATCCGGTGCCCAAGCTGAGCCCGCGTGAGCGCGAGGTGCTCGCGCTGATCGCGGAGGGCCGCTCCAACAGTGCCGTGGCCCGTGCGCTGTCGATCTCCGAGGCGGCCGTCGGCAAGCACGTGGCCGGGGTGTTCGCCAAGCTCGGCCTGCCCGCCACCGACGACGTCAACCGGCGCGTACTGGCGGTGCTCGCCTTTGTCCGGGGAGCGGTGAGGTAGGGCGAGCACTACCTCACCCTCGGCCCAGCCCCCGCGCGCGGACCTCGCGGCGAAGCCTTCAATGAAGGGCATGCAGCGTATGTCTGGATTGCTGGTGGGCGCCGTCTTCGGCGCGGTGTTCGTCGTCGTCAACGCGCAGGAGCCGCTCGGCGGGGCGGTGGCGGCCGTTCTGCGGGTTCTCGCCGGCCTCGCCGCCGCGAGCGTCGTGGCGATGTGGTTCGTGGCGGTCAGGAGGGAGCGGCCCGTACGGGAGCAGGGGCCGGGCATGTTCGGGAAGGGTTACCTCGTCGTCGTGGCGGCGGAGGCGGTGCTGCTCTTCGGCGGCCTGCGGGTGCTGGCCGCGTGGGGAGTGCCGGCCCAGGCCAACGTGGCCTGGGTGGCGTTCGTCGTCGGTGTGCACTTCGTCGCGCTGGCGCCGATCTGGAAGGACTGGGCCATCGCGGTGCCCGGCGCGGTGCTGACCGTGCTCGGCGTGGCCGGGCTGGTCATGGCCGCCACGGCGGGCCTGGCCTGGGTGCCGTTCGTCAGCGGGGTGCTGTCGGGGGCGGTACTGCTGGCCGGGAGCGTCACGTTCGGGTGGAGGGCGATCCGGTCCGCACCGGCAGGCGTTCCAGTCCGTGCATGAGCATGCCGGGGCGCCACGTGACCTCGGCCGAGGCGAGTTCCAGGTCGGGGAAGCGCTCCAGCAGATGCCTGAAGGCGATCTCGCCCTCGACGCGGGCCAGCGGCGCGCCCAGGCAGTAGTGGATGCCGTGGCCGAAGGCCAGGTGCTGGCCGGGATCGCGGGTGACGTCGAGTTCGTCGGCCCGCTCGTACTGCCCGGCGTCGCGGTTGGCCGACAGCAGGGAGACCAGGACGAGCGCTCCGGCCGGGATGTCGGTGCCGCCGATCGTCACCGGTTCGGTGGTGAAGCGGTAGGTGGAGGTGCTGAGGGGGCCGTCGAAGCGTAAGAACTCCTCGACTGCCTGCGGCACCAGGGCCGGGTCGGCGCGCAGGGCGGCGAACTGGTCGGGACGGCTCAGCAGCGCGAGCATGCCGTTGGCGATCAGGTGCACGGTCGTCTCGTGCCCGGCGACGAGCAGCAGCCACGACGTGCTGACCAGCTCGGACTCGGTCATCCGGGTCTGGACCATGGCGCTGATCAGGTCGTCGCCCGGGTTGTCGCGCTTGGCGGCGCACAGCTCGCCCAGGTAGGCGATGGTGGCCTGGGCGGCGGCCACCACCTCGCCGGGGTCGAGCGCGGAACCCTCGATCGTGGTGTTGGACCAGCGGATCACCTGGGGCCAGTCGGGCTC
Source organism: Nonomuraea sp. NPDC059007 (assembly GCF_042740555.1). Lineage (NCBI taxonomy): Bacteria > Bacillati > Actinomycetota > Actinomycetes > Streptosporangiales > Streptosporangiaceae > Nonomuraea > Nonomuraea sp. NPDC059007. Next base: position 38,230 of record NZ_JBHYJD010000024.1, read on the forward strand.
GGGGATGCCGAGCAGTTCGCCGACGACCATGGCGGGCAGCTGGACCGCGTACTCCTTGATCAGGTCGAACTCGCCGCCCAGCCCGTCGAGGAGGCCGGAGCTGAGCTCCTCGATCCTGGGGCGCATCGCACGGACGCGACCGGCGGTGAAGGCCTTGACGACCAGGCGGCGCAGGCGTTCGTGGTCGGGCGGGTCGGAGAAGAGCATGTTGTCGGGGACCACGGCGGCGGCGCCGCTGCTGTCGCCGCCCTCGATCTCGTTGGCCTTCATGATGTGGGGATTGCGGGGGAAGTCCTTGCTCAGGCGCGGGTCGTTGAGCGCGGCCCTGACGTCCTCGTACCTGGTCACCAGCCATACCCGGACGCCCTGGGAGGTGACGGTGTGGGCCACGGGCTGCTCTCGCCTGAGCTTGGCGTAGACGCCGTGCGGGTCGCGCAGATACTCCTGATCGAACACTTTGTTGATCACGGTTGCCCCTCCGCGGTAGGGATCTCAGACTATGCCGGGTATGCGGCGGCGCGGTGTTCGCTCGGGGTGACGCCGCGCAGGCGTTTGAAGGCGACGCTGAGCGTGAAGGCGTCGGAGTAGCCGACCCTCCTGGCGATGGAGGTGAGCGTGGCGTCGGAGCCGCGCAGCAGGTCGGCGGCCACCTCGACGCGGCGGTCGGCGAGGTAGGCCATCGGCGGGCTGCCGACCCTGGCTGCGAAGCGGCGGGCCAGGGCGGCGCGGGAGACGCCGGTCTCGGCGGCCAGGTCCGCCACCGTCCACGGGCGGTCGAGCTTGTCGTGCAGCAGGCGCAGGGCCCGGTCCACCACCGGGTCCGGCTCCACGGCCGCGCCGGGGCGGTCGAACCACGCGCGCAGCGCCGCCACGAGGGCCAGGTCGAGGAGGCGGTCGAGGACGGCCTGCTGGCCGGGCCGTACCGCGGCGATCTCCTCGGAGAGGAGGTCGAGGGCCGGGTGGCGGCCGGCGGGCAGCACCAGGGCGGGCGGCAGCGCGCGCAGCAGGCGCTCGCCGATCGGGCCCTCGTAGGCGCCGCTGAGCATCAGGGCGTCGGCGTCGAGGCGCGGGCCGCAGGTGCGCGGGCCCAGGGTGAGCGCGTCGCCGAGTTCGGTGCCGTCCGCGAGCAGGCAGTAGGAGCCGGGTGTCACCATGAACCGCGGCGCGGTGCCCGGCGGGTCGGCGATCGTGTGGGTGCCGCGGACGACAGCCACGTCGCCCTGGCCGAGGCGCAGCGGTTCGCCCTCCTCCGGTACGACCCACGCCTGCCCGCGGATCATCGTGGTCAGCGTCAGCGGTGCGCCGGAGGCGAAGCCCACGGCCCACGGCGTGTCCATGACCGACCGGCCGAACGTGGCGCCGCGCGCCCGAACCCCTTCCAGCAGATCAGCAAGCGCGTCCATGCCCTTGACTCTAGACGCTGAGACATTCAGATGAGTGTCACGGCCATGGAGCGTCTGACAACGGCCGGATTGACTGGTCGGCATGAACGAACAGAATCCGATCCTGGTAGTGGGCGGCACGGGTACGACCGGCCGCCGGGTGGTGTCACTCCTGCGCGAGCGCGGGATCGCGGTGCGGGCGGGCTCCCGCTCAGGGGAGACACGTTTCGACTGGAGCGACCGGGCGACGTGGGACGCGGCGCTGGCGGGCGTGCGGGCCGTGTACGTCGTTCCGCTGGACGGGGAGCTTCTCACCCGGCCGTTCGTGGAGCGCGCGGTGGAGCTGGGCGTGCCGCGGATCGTGCTGCTGTCGGGGCGCGGCATCGACGTTCCCGGGTACGGCGACGTGACCAGCGGCGTAGGGGCCACGCACGCCGAAGGCGAGAAGGCGGTGCGCGCGTCCGGCGCCGAGTGGACGATCGTGCGCCCCGGCTGGTTCGCGCAGAACTTCAGCGAGGGCTTCTTCCACGAGGCGGTGGCCACCGGCGAGCTCAGGCTCCCGGCCGGTGACGGCGCGGTCTCCTTCGTGGACGCCGCCGACATCGCCGCGGTCGTGGCCGCCGCGCTGACCGGTGAGGGACATGCCGGGCAGGTGTACGAGCTGTCGGGGCCACGCGCGCTGACCATGGCCGAGGCGGCCGCCGCCTACTCCGCGGCGAACGGCCTGCCGCTGAGCTACGTGGACGTGGACCCGGAGGCGTTCGTGGCCGAACTGGTGAAGGAGGGCTGGCCGGTGGCCGACGCCGAGGGGTACGCCGCCGCGATCGCCCCTGCCCGCCTGGGAATGGACGCCTACCTGTCCGACGGCGTCCAGCGGGCGCTCGGCCGCCCGCCGACGGACTTCGCCGACATCGCATGGAAGTAACGGTGTCAATAACGCGTATGCGTTGCGAGGGGAAGGCGTATAGATAGCGGACATCGGCTGACCTGCGGTGTTACCTGGATGTATGCGTACCTTGCCGCTCGGTGGGTTGGTCGTCGGCGCTTTCGTCACGGCCGTGTTGTCCTGCGCGGTGGCCGCGCCGCTGTTCCCGGAGGCCGCGGCCCGGACGGCGGTGGTGGCGTTGCTGGTCGGCGCCTACTCCCTGTGGGGGCGGAGCCTGCTCGTGGCGCTGGCCGCCGCCGGAATGGCCTGGTTGTTCGTGACCGGGTTCCTGGTCAACGGCCTGGGAGTGCTGACGTTCGCCGAAGGGGACCTGGGCAGGCTCGGCGTGCTGGTGGCGGCCGGGATCGGCGGGTACGTCATCGGGGCGGCCCCGGCGGTGCGGCGGCTCGTCGTTCAGTCGTGGAGGGGCAGGCCGGCCAGCTCGGCGCGCGAGGCGACACCCAGCTTGGGGAAGGCCTTGTAGAGGTGGTGACCCACCGTGCGCGGGCTGATGAACAGCTGCGCGGCGATGTCCCGGTTGGACATTCCCTGCGCGGCCAGCCGTACGATCTGTAGCTCTTGCGGGGTCAGCCCGGCGAGCACGCCGGGGGCCGCGCGGCGGATGGTGAGACCGGTGGCGTGCAGTTCGGCGTCGGCGCGTTCGGCCCACGGCCGGGCGCCGACGCGGTCGAAGCGCTCCAGCGCCGCGGTCAGGTGCGTGCGCGCCTCCGCCTTGCGTCGGGCGCGCCGCAGCCACTCGCCGTAGAGCAGTTCGGTGCGCGCGTGCTCGAACGTCCTGCTGTCCTGCTCGTGCAGGTGAAGCGCGGCGCGATAGTGCTCCTCGGCGCCGGGCTCCAGCAGCGCGGCGCACCGCTCGGCGAGCGCGCCGACCGCGGCCCGCCGCAGCCGCCGCGCGAGCTCCGCGAATCGCCGGTACGGCTCCGCCGCCCGCTCCGGGCTGCCCAGCCGCACCGCCGCCTCCACCAGGTCGGGAGCGCACCGCTGACCGGGTAGCTGGTGACGGGCGGGGCCTTCGGCCACCCGTTCCAGGTGCTCCAGCGCCCGTTCGGCCCGTCCGTGGGCGAGGTCGAGCAGCCCGAGCGCCCAGCCGGCCCGTGGCGCGCCCGGCGAGAAGATCTTCCCGTCGGAGGACGACCTGGTCCGCGCGGCCAGGGCGCGGCAGCGCTCCTCGTTCCCCTCGATGGCCGCGAGATAGGCGAGCACGCCGGCGGACAGGCTGCTCCACTGCCACTGGCCGGTGTCCTCCGCGATCGTGAGCGCCTCGGTGGCGCTGCCCGCGGCGTCGCGGTGCCGGCCGAGCGTGCTCTCCGCGACCGCCAGGTGGTACAGGGCCGGTGGCAGCAGGCCGATCGTCCCCGCCGCCCTGCTCTCGGCGGTGACCTCGGCCATCAGGTCGTACGCCTGGTAGTCGAGGCCCGCGATGAGGCCGAGCCCGGCGATGTGCATGAGGTGGAGCGGCCGGGCGTGCCCGCGGCGGGCGGCGGCCACGACCTCGCCCATGGGCGGCAGTCCCTCCGTGGAGCGCTCCATGGCCAGCGAGACGATCCAGTCCTGGACCAGCCGGAGCGGCCCCGCTCCCCCGCCGATGGCGTCGAGCTGGTCGGCGGTGCGCGCGACCATGTCCCGGTCCCCGGCGAACCAGGCGTTGCCGACCGCGTCCATGAGCGTGCCGAGCGCGGCGTCGGGGTCGTCGTCCCTGCCCGCCGCGACCTGTTCGATGAGCACGAGGTTGGCCTGCCGGAAGGCGCCCTGCCCGGACAGGGCGGCGGCGAGCGCGCGGGCGAGCCTCCGGCTCAACGGCGTCTCGCGCGCCTCAGGGCTCGGCGGGGTGTCGTGGAGTTCGGGGCGGGCGCGTTCGGCCAGAGTGCGTGCCCGGTCCAGTTCGCCGGCGGCCAGCGCCGCCTCGGCCGCCTGGACGAACAGCCGGCCGCGGGCGGGCGGGCTGAGTTCGGCGGCGCGCTCGTAGGCGGCGGCCGCGGCGGCGTGGCCGTTGCGCTCGGCGGCCTGGGCGGCGGCGCGCTCCAGTTCTGCCGCGGCCCGCTCGTCCGTGCCGGTGGCGGCGGCGGCCAGGTGCCAGGCGCGCAGGTCGGCGCGTTCGGTCCCGGCCAGCGCGTCGGCCAGGGCGCGGTGGGCGGCGAGGCGCTGGTCGAGGGTGGCGCCCTGGTAGACGGCGGCGCGGACCAGGGGGTGACGGAAGGCGAGCCGCCGGTCGGCCTCGTCGAGGCGGATCAGGCCGGCCTCGATCGCGGGCGGCAGGTGCCGTACATCATGGGGCGCGGCGCGCAGGATCACGGCGAGTTCGCCGCTGTCGTCGGCGGCGGCGAGCAGGAGCAGTGCGCGCGTCGGCGCGGGCAGGCGGGCGACCTGACCGTGGAAGGCGGCCTGGAGCCGGTCGGTCAGGGGCAGGGGGCCGCAGGCGCCCGCGTCGAGCACGAGGGGCAGTTCGATGAGGGCGAGCGGGTTGCCGGCGGCCTCGGCCAGTACGCGGGCGCGCACGTCCGGCGCCAGCGTGGCGTCGCGCTCGTCGACCAGGGCGGCGGCGTCCTGCGGCGCGAGCCCGGTCAGGGAGAGCGAGGGCAGGCCGGGCGCGGCGAAGGCGGGCTTCCCGTCGCGGGCCGCGAAGATGATGGCGGTGGACTCGGCGCCCAGCCGCCTGGCCGCGAACAGCAGCGCCTCCGCGGAGGGCCGGTCGAGCCGATGCGCGTCGTCGACCAGGCAGAGCAGCGGCACCTCGGCGGCCAGCTCCGACAGCAGCGACAGGACGGCCAGCCCGACGAGCATCCGGTCGGCGGGTACGGCAGGCCCCAGCCCGAACGCGCTCTCCAGTGCCCGCCGCTGCGGCGCCGGCAGGCCCGCCACCCCGTCGAGCACCGGCCGGAGCAGCAGGTGGAGCCCGGCGAAGGGCAGTTCGGCCTCGAACTCGATCCCGCAGCCGCGCAGCACCCGCATGCCCGAAGCGGTGGCGGCGGCGCTGTCGAGCAGCGCGGACTTGCCGATGCCCGGCTCGCCGCGCAGGACCAGGACGCCGCTGCCGCCGGCTCGCGCGGCCCGGACGAGCCGGTCGACGGCGGCCAGTTCAGAGGAGCGTCCGTGCAGCACGGGTCACGCCCCTGCCTGCGTCTGCGCGGCGGCCACGATGCGCTGGAGGGCGGCGGCGTGGCGCTGGAAGGCCTGACGGCCCTGTGGCGTGAGCCGTACGTGGGTGCGCCTGGCTCGGCTCTCCTGGCCCTTGCGGACCTCGACGTATCCGGCTCCGGCCAGCGCGGACACCTGCTTGGACAGGGCCGAGTCGCTGGTGCCGACCGTGTCGCGGAGGAAGGCGAAGTCCACCCATTCGGCCGGGGCGAGCAGCGCCAGGACCGAGAGCCTCGCGGGCACGTGCAGGAAGTCGTCGAACTCCGGGTCCATCAGCCGTTCCTCCTCATGATCGCAAGGATGGCACGGCGGAGCAGGGGCGTGGTGGCCAGGTAGACCACGGCGACGACGGCGGCGCCCACGGTGGCCTGCGACAACAGCCCTTCGGCCGGGATCCCGAACAGGAAGAACGCGGCGATGCGCCCGATGGCGAAGAGCACGAAGAGGGCGGCGATCCACCCGGCGTGCAGCAGGTAGTCGAGGCCGGTCGGCTTCCTGCGCGCGGTGGCCCGGTGCTCCCGCACGATGCCCGTCGCCGCGTAGAGCCCCAGGCCGAGGGCGAGGGCGACGAGGTGCCAGGGCCCGGGGAGGTCGGTGCCGGCCAGGGCGGCGAAGAGGCCGAGCGCGGCGAGGAGCACGTAGGGCCGGGCGGTGGCCTGGCGGGCGATCTCCCGGCGCGTGGAGTCCTCGCCGCGCCGGATGTCGTCGAGGGCGGATCGGGCGTCGTACTCGTTCATGGCATCCCCGTTCGTCGGACTATTTTCCTGACAGGAAAGTACCATCTACTTTCCTGTGAGGAAAGTCGTCGAGGTTCCGGATGATCCTCGTCGTAGACATCGCGGTGATTTATCTCGATAATTCGGGTTAACCCGGCGCGAGCCCCCAGCCTCGCAACCCTGTTTTTCCGTCATGTCCTGTGACCTGCCGCGCACAGAAGCGGCAGAAGGGTTGTCCGCCAATGAAGCGAACGTCAATGAGGCGAGCATCGTCGCGCCTCCTCGTGCTGGCCGCATCCTTAGTCCTGGCGCTGGCCGGCGTCCTGGTCGTCCAGACCTCGGCCCAAGCAGCCAACCTCCTCGTGAACCCGGGCTTCGAGTCAGGAGCCGTGTCCCCCTGGTCGTGTACCGGCGGCCTCGGGTCGGCGGTCACGACCCCCGTGCACTCCGGCTCGCAGGCGCTGGCGGGCGCCGCGAGCGGATCCGACAACGCCAAGTGCACCCAGTCGGTGAGCGTACGGCCGAGCACCGCGTACACGCTGACCGCCTGGGTGCGCGGCAGCTACGTCTACCTCGGCGTGACCGGAGGCAGCGCCCGCTGGGCCTCCTCCACCACCTACACGCAGTTGTCGGTCTCCTTCACGACCGGCGCGAACCAGAACACGGCCGAGGTCTACCTGCACGGCTGGTACGGCCAGGGCACCTACTACGCCGACGACGTCAGCTTCGACGGCCCCGGCGGCCCGACCCCGACCCCGACCATCACCCCGACGCCCACGATCAGCCCCACCCCGACCGTTTCCCCGACCCCGACCATCTCCCCCACCGTGACGCCCACGCCGACGCCGACTGACACCACCTGCCCGGTGAAGTCGCGGCCCACCGGCAAGGTCCTGCAGGGCTACTGGGAGAACTGGGACGGCGCGATCAACGGCGTGCACCCGCCCTTCGGCTGGACCCCGATCACCGACCCGCGCATGAAGGCGCACGGCTACAACGTGATCAACGCCGCCTTCCCGGTCATCCGCTCCGACGGCACCGTGCTGTGGGAGGACGGCATGGACGTGACCGTCAAGGTCTCCACCCCGGCCGAGATGTGCCAGGCCAAGGCGGCGGGCGCGACCATCCTGATGTCCATCGGCGGCGCCGCCGCCGGCATCGACCTCAGCTCCAGCACCGTCGCCGACCGGTTCGTCGCGACCGTCGTGCCGATCCTCAAGCGCTACAACTTCGACGGCATCGACATCGACATCGAGACCGGCCTGACCGGCAGCGGCAACATCAACACGCTGTCGGCCTCGCAGTCGAACCTCATCCGCATCATCGACGGCGTGCTCGCCCAGATGCCGTCGAACTTCGGCCTGACCATGGCGCCGGAGACCGCGTACGTGACCGGCGGCAGCGTCACCTACGGCTCGATCTGGGGCGCCTACCTGCCGATCATCAAGAAGTACGCCGACAACGGCCGCCTGTGGTGGCTGAACATGCAGTACTACAACGGCAGCATGTACGGCTGCGCCGGCGACTCCTACTCGGCCGGGACCGTCCAGGGCTTCGTCGCCCAGACGACGTGCCTGAACAACGGCCTGGTCATCCAGGGGACGACGATCCGCGTGCCGTACGACAAGCAGGTTCCGGGACTGCCCGCGCAGCCCGGCGCCGGTGGCGGCTACATGTCGCCCTCGCTCGTCTCCCAGAGCTGGAACAGCTTCAGCGGTCAGCTCAAGGGCCTGATGACCTGGTCCATCAACTGGGACGGCTCCAAGAACTGGACGTTCGGCGACAACGTCAAGGCCTTGCAAGGGAGATAATCAACAGAGACGGACCGTCTCGTCTCTGATAACGTCGATCTCGTGACCCGCCGCAACGAGGCCTCCAGGCAGGCCATTCTCACGGCTGCCTTCGACCTCGTGGGCGAGATCGGCTATAGCAAGCTGAGCGTCGAGGGCATCGCTTCCCGGGCCGGGGTGGGCAAGCAGACCATCTACCGCTGGTGGCCGTCCAAGGGAGCGGTGCTCCTCGACGCTTTGCTGATGACCATGGGCGGGCCGGCCGGCGACCTGCCCGACACCGGCGACCTGGAAGCCGACCTGCGCACGATCCTGTTCGCGACCGTCGAGGAGTTCCGCGACCCCCGGCTCGACGGCGTCATGCGGGCGCTCATCGGCGAGATCGCGCACGACGCCGGTCTCGCCGCGATCTACGCCGAGCGCGTCGACGGGCCGGTGCGCGAGCTCAAGCGCCGCCGCCTGCGCGCGGCCCAGGACGCCGGCCGGCTCGACCGCGATCTCGACCTCGACGCCGCCGTCGACCTGCTGTGGGGGCCGCTGCTCAGCCGATGGCTGCAGCGCACCGGCCCCCTGGACCACGACTTCGTAACCAGGACGATCACCATGGCCCTGTCCGGCATGAGCAGAAAGATGTAGTCCGGAATCGTCAGCCCGCAGGAAGATGCACGGTGTCCTGGTCACTACCGTTCTGTCCAGACAGTCGTTTGCTGGGAACAGAAGAGGTTGACATGACATCCGCCCGCAAGACCCTCATCACCGGCCTGGTCACGTTCGCCGCCGGACTGGCGCTGTGGTTGTGGGGGCTGGACGTCGAGATCGTGGTCTTCACCCCGTCGAAGGTCGGCGTCGTCCTCATGGTGGTCGGCGGCCTCGAGGTCCTCTACGGCGTGTTCAAGGCCGTCCGCTCGACCGCGTAGGTCGTCTGGACCATCCCCGCGTTCCACGTCCTCGTCGACAGGTGCCGCAGCGAGATGTCGGCCTCCAGCGGCCCGAACAGCGGGATGCCGGTGCCGATCAGCACCGGCACCGTGCTGATCGTCAGCTCGTCGATGAGCCCCGCGCGCAGGAACGACTGGATGACCTGGCCGCCGTCGATGTACGCGGACTTGACGCCCCGCGCGTTGAGACCCTCGACCACCTCGTCCAGGCTCCGGTAGATCGTGATCCGCGGATCGTCGCTCTGCAGACCGGTGCTGAGCACCGCGACGTTCAGCCCGGTGTACGGCCAGTTCTCCTCGCCGAACCCGAGACCCGCCTCGTAGGTGCCACGGCCCATCACGATCGTGTCGATGTCGGCGATGAAGTCGTCGTAGCCGTACTCGCCGGTCGCCTCACCCCTGCTGAGCAGCCATTGGAGGTCGCCGTCGAGCCGGGCGATGAAGCCGTCGACGCTGACGCCGATGAAGACAGAAGACTTGAAACCCATGCCTTCGACCCTACGGACGGCGACCCGGGCGGGAATCAGTCGCGGTATAGGTATCTGGGCTGGACCGGCATCACGTAGCCGACGCCGCGCAGCGTGCGGATGTAGGTGGTGTTCAGGTCGGCCTGGCTCAGCCGGGAGCGCAGGCGGTAGACGGCCGACTTCACCATGTCCCGGCCGCCGGGCACGTCGCCGGTGCCCCATCCGGCCATCAGCAGCCGTCCCATCGACTGGGGCACGCCCTGGTGGGCGGCGAGCTGGGCGAGGAGCTTGAACTCGACGAACGGCAGGTCGAGGCGGTGTCCGGTGACGTAGGCGGCGTGCTCGCCCATGTCGAGGACGAGCTTGCCGGCCCGGATGACCTGGGTGGCGGGGCGGGGCCGTACCGGGGGCTGGGGCTGCGGCGGCTGGGGAGCGGCCGCCGGCTCGGGCGGGGCCGAGCGGCTGCGGATCTTCTGAAACATCGTCAGCCCGTCCATGGTCGGCATGAGCACGTCGATTGTGTCAGTTACCAGGCTATTTCGGAAAGCCGCCTCCCGCCCAGGAGCCCTAGGGTGATCCTCATGAGCTCACCCACTGCCCAGCGCCTGGGCGTCGTGCCGTCCGTGTTCGCGGTGGAGCACCTGCCCCACGCGACCTTCCCCGAGGACGACGAGTGGATCGCGCTGGTGCGCGCTCCCGAGGGCCTGACCGTGGTGCGCGAAACCTGGCCGACCGGTTCCGGCGAGCGCTGGATCGGCCTGTACGGCGGCGCCACCGCCCACGGCCTGGACACCCCCGGCATGCTGGCGGCGGTCGTGAGCCCGCTGGCCGAGGCGTCGATCCCGGTGTTCGTGGCCTCGACCTTCCACGCGGACCTGGTCCTGGTGCCCGAGCACCGCGTCCGGGAGGCCGTGGACGTCCTGGAGCGGGCCGGGCACCGGGTGGACGCCAAGAACCTCGGCTAGACCTGGGGCCGCAGGTCGGTGCGGGCCTGGCCGGTCTCCAGATCCTGCGGGTAGGACAGGTGCTGGTGGACCATCAGCCAGCGGCCGTCCCTGCGCCGGAAGATCCGCGTCGCGCGTGACCAGGTCTCGAAGCCCGCGCCGCGTACGACGTTGACGCACCAGGCCACCGCGAGGTCGTCCCCGGTCAGCACCGTCAGGCCGGGGTTGTCCAGGGTGACGCCCGGGGTCTCCAGGCCGCGGGCGCAGACCTCCCGCACGGCCTCGACGCCTCGGTACTCCAGCGGCGTCTCGTGCTCGTAGGAGACCACGTCGCCGGCGATGGTCGCCATCATGCCGTCGAGGTCGCCGGCGGCGGTCTGGCGCGACCAGGTCTCGTGCAGTTCGCGGATCTCCCGCTCGGCGTCGGCGGGCACGGTGAGCGGGAAGGAGTGGTGCTCGTGGGTGACGACCCAGCGGCCGTCCTCCTTGCGCAGGCCGATCGTGAGCCGCAGCCGGTTGTCCGGGTCCGCGGCGAACTCCCGCTCGGTGCCGCAGCGCAGCAGCGCGTGGGCGAAGGCCACGTCGTCGCCCGCCGTGACCTCCAGCGACTCGATCTCGAACACCGCCCCCGACGCCTGCCACTCGAAGAAGGGCGGCCAGGTCTCGCGGTAGGCGTCGATTCCGCGTACGCCCTGGTGGGGCGGCGGCACGTCGTACATCACGATGTCCTTGGCGTGGTCGGCGAGCACGCCTTCCAGGTCGCCGCGGTGCACCGCCTCGGCCCAGTTCTCGATCAGGGTGCGGATCCGCCGCTCGTCGGTCTTCATGGTCGGTCCCTTCGGTTGGTGCCTTCGGGACTACAACCCGGGTGGTGGCGAGAACTCATCGCGGGGCAGCGAGGTCGGCAGGCCGTACTCGGAGAAGTCGGCCTTAAGGAAGGAGACGACCTCGGCGATCCGCGCGCCGCGCAGGCGGAGCAGGTCGAGGCCGGTGGGGACGTAGGCGTCGCGTCCGGTGTCCCACATGTAGGTGGCGAAGGTGATCTGGCCGTTGGCGTGGGCGGGCAGGATGCGCCAGCGGTAGGTCAGCGGGCCGTCCTCCAGGAAGCCGCGGATGCCGGCGTGACCCTGGTACCAGACGGTCAGCGGCGGCATGGAGTACTTGGCGTCGTCGGTGAGCATGGCCACGATCGAGGCGACGTCGCGGGCCTCCCAGGCGGCCATGTAGCGCTGGGCCAGCTCCCGCTGCGCGGCCTCGCCCAGCGTGTCGAGCGTCTGGCGCTGGCTGGTCTCGGGCAGGAGCCCGGCCAGGACCTTCCTGGCCCGCTGCAGGGCGCTGTTGACCGCCGCGACCGTGGTGCCGAGCTGGTCGGCGGCCTCGCGCGCGGCGTAGCCGAGCACGTCGCGCAGCAGGAGCACCGCCCGCTGCAGGGGCGACAGGTGCTGCAGGGCCGCCACGAACGCCAGTTCCACGCTCTCGCGGGCCAGCGCCCTGGCCTCGGGCCCGAGCTCGGCGGTCCAGGTCATCAGCCGGTCGGGGTACGGCTCCAGCCACGCCTTCTCCGCCAGCGGCGCGCCGTCCGGGCTCAGATCGGTCGGCAGCTCGCGGCGCCCGCGGCGCTCGATCAGCGTGAGCGACCGGTTCGTGGCGATCTTGTACAGCCAGGGCCGGACGCCGCCCCGGTCCTCGAAGCGGGGCAGGGCCCGCCAGGCCCGGTCGAGCGCCTCCTGCACCGCGTCCTCGGCGTCGTGGAGCGAGCCCAGCATGCGGTAGCAGTGGGCGCGCAGCTCGTCGCGCAGCGGGCCGACCAGCTTGCCGAAGGCGTCGTCGTCACCGGCGCGCGCGGCGGCCAGGAGCTCTTCGGCCGTGGTGTCGTCCATGTCCCCATCTTCACCTGCGGGCGCGCCGTACCGCCTGCTTGAATTCCGGGCACTCCACGAGCGGGTCGTGGTCGCAGACGGCGGCGTGGCGCAGGCTGTCGCGCAGGCGGGTGAGCTGCTCGACGCGCTCGTCCACCTCGCGCTCCTTGGCGGCGAGGTGGGCGCGCAGGGCCTCGTCGCCGGGGCGGGCGCTCAGGAAGCGGGCGATCTCGGCGAGCGTGAATCCGGCGTCGCGGGCGCAGGTGATGAGCGCGAGCCGGTCGAGGATGCCGGGGTGGTAGGCGCGGCGCAGGCCGTTGCGGCCGTCGGCGGAGATGAGGCCCTTGCGCTCGTAGAAGCGCAGTGCCGACGGGGCCAGCCCGGAGCGGCGCGCCACTTCGCCGATGTCGAGTTCCATCTGACTCCTTGACTTGAAGCGCGGTTCAAGTAGGAGCCTATCCGGCATGAGAGTTCATCACCTCAATCTCGCTTCCATGCGGACCATCGACGCCACCGACGACTCCCTGCCGGCCGCCGCGGCCGTCTGCCACGCCCTGCTGGTGGAGACCCCTGTCTCCGGGCTCGTGCTGGTCGAGGCCGGGCTCGGGCAGGACGACGTGGCCAGTCCCGGCGAACTGCTCGACCCCGAATGGACCCAGGCCGTCGAGCCCGCCCTTCGACCGGCGGAGACGGCCGTGCGGCAGGTCGCCGCGCTGGGGTACGACCCGGCCGACGTGCGGCACATCGTGCTCACCCACCTGGACGTGGACCACAGCGGCGGCCTGCCCGACTTCCCGCGGGCACGGGTCCACGTGATGGCGGCCGAACTGGAGGCGGCGCTTGCCGAGGCGCCCAGCCGCCGCTACCGGCCCGGCCACTGGGCGCACGGCCCGCTCTGGGAGACCTACCACCCCTCCGGAGAGAGCTGGTACGGCATGGCGGGGGCCGTGCCCCTGACCGGGCTGCCGCCCGAGTTTCTGCTGGTCCCGCTGGGCGGGCACACGCGCGGGCACGCGGGGGTCGCGGTGCGGAACGGCACCGGCTGGCTGCTGCACGCCGGCGACGCCTACTTCTACCACCGCGAGCTGGATGAGAAGGAGCCCGAGGTCCACCCGCTCATGGACATCCTGCAGAACTCCTCGCAGGTGGACGCCGACCTGCGCCTGGCCAACCGGGAACGGCTGCGCGTACTGCGGCACCAGCACGGCGTGGAGGTGATCTCCGCGCACGACCCGTGGGAGTTCGCGAGGCACGCGGCCCGGACATGAGCGTGCCCGGCGCGAATCGCGCCGGGCACGCCGTGGGACCCGGGTCAGGCGGGGGAATCCACCCGGGTCTGGGTTCAGCCGACTACGAGCCTCAAGCTGTAGGCCCCGAGGATCTCGTTGACCGGCTGGTGATAGGTCGTTCCTCCGCTGGAGCAGTTGCCAGAACCGCCGGAGGTGACGCCCTGGGCCTGGCTGCCGGAGATGAACGAGCCACCGGAGTCACCGGGCTGCGCGCACGCGCTGGTGCGGGTCAGGCCGTTGACGGTGCCCTGTGGGTAGCGCACCGTGGCGTTGTGCTGCTGGATGGTGCCGCAGCGCCAACCGGTGGTGGAACCGGAGCGGCAGATCGAGGCTCCGACGGAGGCCTGGGTCGAGCCGCGGACGATGACGTTCTGGCCACCGGAGCCGCGCACCCACGGACGGACCGTGTTGCCGGGAGCCGCGACCCACGCGTAGTCGTTGCCGGGGAAGGACGAGCCGCGGAACGTGCCCGTCGGGTTGGTGGTGCGCGAACCGACGCGGCCGCAGTGACCGGCGGTCACGAAGCCGGGGGTCGTGCCCTGGGTGACGGAGAAGCCCACGCTGCACCGGCTGGAGCCGATGTAGTAGGGGGCGCCGCCGATGATGTCGATGAACGGCTGGGGGTTCTCGGTCGTGACCGAGATCTGCACGGCGGTCCTGTCCACGCCCGCGGCGGCCACGAGGGCCTCCCCGGCTTCCTGCGTGGCGGCCTGGACGGCGACGGTGTTGGTGGTCACGTCGACGTACCACAGCGCGCCCGAGCCCTTGTCGGCGGCCGCGTCAAGCTGGTCCTTGACGGCGGTGAGCTGGGCAAGCGTACGTGAGACGACGACGGGCTGAGCGCCCTGCGCTTCGATCGACGCGGTGGCGGCCTTGTCGGTCGTGGCGACGTTGAGCTTGGAGGCGTCGGCGTTCAGCCAGGAGCCGGCGTAGGAGGCGCCGAGCTGGGTGGAGAGCTTCGCTTCCGCGGCGGCGGCGCGCTGCTCGTTGGCGAGGCGGGTGTGCACCTGCTGTTCGGTGAGACCGAGGTCTCGCTCCATGGCGTCGACCATGGCCGGGGGTGCCTGCTCGGGGGCGGCGGACGGGGGATCTGCGTGGGCGGCGGTAACCGGGCCCGCTAAGCAGAGAGCCACGATCGTGGCGGTGACGAGTGCGGAGCGTTGACTCGACATATGCACTCCTTTTCGGGGGGTGCTGTCAAATTAACGTTTGCTGTACCGGCCTTTCCATCCCAAAGGGGTCCTTATAAGGACGTTATGCAAGCGCGTTCCACGGCCTCTACCACGGGCGCGGCACCGTCCTCGGCCGCGATCCGGCCCGCGATTTCCTCCGCCCGGGTACGGCCGGGCACCGCCTCGGCCACCGCAGAAGCCAGCCGTCCGGCGGTGATCCGCCCAGTGAGCGGAGCCGGGGCCACCCCCAGCCGCCACAGCCGCCCCGCCCAGAGCGGCTGGTCGCCCCAGACCGGCATCGTCACCGCGGGAACCCCCGCCCGCAGCCCGGCCGCGGTGGTCCCGGCGCCCGCGTGGTGCACCACCGCCGCCATGCGCGGGAACAGCCACTCGTGCGGCACTTCTCCCACACCGAGCACGTCGTCGCCGAGCGGCCCCGTCACGCCGGTCTGCACGACTCCGCGCAGCCCGGCCAGGCGCAGCGCGGCCAGGGCCAGTTCGGTGAAGCGCTCGGCCGCGGCGCCGCCATGACTGCCCGAGCCGACGAACACCGGCGGCGGCCCGGCGTCGAGAAAGCCGGCCAGGTCGCCCGGCGGCGTCCACGCGGGCCGGGGCGCCGGCCACCAGTAGCCCGGCACCTCCAGCCCGGGGCGCCAGTCCGCCGGGCGGGGCAGGACGCTCGGGCTGTAGCCGTGGAAGACCGGCCAGCGGCTCGACTCGCGCCGCCGGTAGACCGCCCGCGAGCTCATCGGCGCCAGCCCCAGCCGGGCGCGCAGCTCCTTGGCCGAACCGGAGTGCGCCGGTGAGGGCCCGGCGAACATGAGGCGGGCCGCCGCGCGGTTGCCCCACCTGCCCAGCGAACGGCGGGAGGCGCCCATGACCGGCGGGAAGTCGCCGGTCGGCTCCACCGGCTGCAGGTGTACGCCCATGCTCGGGATGCCCATGGCCTCGGCCACGTGGTACCCGGCGGACGCGGAGACGCCGAGGAGCAGCAGGTCCGCGCCGGCCGTGGCGACGTCCACGATGCCGTCGGTCACCTGCCTGGCGTATGCGGCGAAGGCGGCCCAGTTCCTGGTGCCGAGCAGCGCCGACGGGTCGCCCGGTATCGCGCGGAAGTCCAGCCCCGCGTCGGTGACCAGGCTTGAATAGGGTGCGTGGGCGGCGATCGCCACCTCGTGGCCCGCCGCGCGGATCCGCGCCCCCAGCCCTGTGTAGGGGGCTACGTCACCCCTCGTGCCCACTCCTATGATCACAACGCGCATGCTTTTTACAATGCAGTCGCATGGTAAAGGAGTCAAGATGCCCAAAGTCGTCGACCACGAGCTACGGCGCCGCCAGATCGCCGAAGCGGTGCACCGGCTCATCGACGCCCACGGCATCGACGGCGTCAGCCTGCGCGAGGTCGCCGCCGAGGCCGGGGTCAGCATGGGCCTGGTGCAGCACTACTTCACGACCAAGGACGAGATGCTGCTGCTGGCCATGGACCATCTGCACCTGCGCATCACCGAGCGGATCGGCGAGGTGAGCGGATCGCCCAGGGAGATCCTGCGGGCCGGAATTCTGGAGCTCCTGCCGCTGGACGACGCCCGGCGGACCGAGGCGCGGATCGGGATGGCGTACCTGGCCAGGTCGGTCGTTGTGGACGACCTGGCCGAGGTGCTGCGCAACGGCCTGCCGTTCGTGCTGGGGTTCTACGCGAGCGTGATCAGAGCCCTGCGCCCCGACCTGGACGCGGAGCAGGAGGCGAGCGCGTTGTTCGCCATGGCCCAGGGGCTGGTGCACCCGGCTCTGATCGGCCACTACAGCCCACGGGCGGTGGAGACGATCGTGGACCGCTACCTGGACCGGCTGCTGGACTAGAGCGGGAGGACGGCCACCGCCTCCACCTCGACGAGCTGGTCGGCGTAGCCGAGCGCGGCCACGCCGAGCAGGGTGCTGGGGGCCTCGTGGCCGCCCATGTACTCACGGTAGACCTTCCACGCGGCGACCAGGTCGGCCTGCCTGGTGGAAGCGACGTACACGGTGGTCTTGGTGATGTCGGTCAGCTTGGCGCCCACCTCCTCCAGGGAGATCACCAGGTTGCGCATCACCTGGTCGGCCTGCCCGGCCACGTCGCCCACCGCCACCGTCGCGCCGTCGCGGTCGAGAGGGCAGGCGCCGGCCACCCAGATGTTGCGCACCGGGGCGTCGGCCACCGAGGCGTAGGCGTACTCGACCCGCGCCAGGCGGTCGCTGTACTCAAGACGAACACTCATGATCTCTCCTTAGTCCGGCCAGACAGGGGAACGGCCCAGCATCGCGACGATCCGGTCCAGCCGTGTACCCCCGGGCCACGCTACCTCCGGGGCGAAGGCGGCGCCGGGAGCCGTACGGGCCTGACCTCCGGGTACGGCCGCGGCCACGGGGAGCGCGGCGTCGAGCAGATCGGTCTCGAACTCCACGGCCACGCCCAGCGCCCTGGCCACGTCCCAGGCGTGGACGACGTAGTCGATGAAGTGGAAGCCGATCGCCCGCTCCGCGGGCACGACCACGCCCAGCTCCGGCAGCGGGAACTCGGCCACGACGTCGCCGGCGAAGGCGGCCAGCACGTGTCCCGCCGCCGCGCGGTAGGCGCCGGCCGGGTCCTCGCCCAGGTCGCGGAGCCGCCACCCGTCGAGCCCTTCCTCGCCTCTGGAGGCGGCGGCGAAGCCGTAGTGCTGGGCGGTCATGTGCGTGAGCAGGTCTCGCAGGGTCCATCCGGCGCACGGGGTCGGCCTGGCGAGGTCGGCCGCGCGTACCTGGTCCACGAGCGCGACGCCCGTCCGGACGGCGCGGGCGTCCATTTCGATAAGCATGTGCCTATCATCTGCATGGGCTTATCGTAAGTCAATCGATATCGTGGCGGGGTGACCGAACGCCGCGACCTCGCCGCGATGCTCCATCCGCTGGTGAAGGCCCTGATCGCCGCGGAGATCCGGGTGCTGGAGCCGCATGGGATCTCCATGTGGGCCTATGTGGTGCTCAGCGCGCTGGACGACGGGCCGGTGCGTACCCAGGCCGCGCTCGCGGAGGCGGTCGGCGCGGACAAGACGCGCATCATCGGGACCCTCGACCGGCTCCAGGAGGCCGGGCTGATCACCCGTGAGCCGGATCCCGGCGACCGCAGGGCCCGGCTCCTGGCGATCACCGACGAGGGCCGGCGCCGGCGGCGGGCGGCGCGGGCCGACATCCAGGAGGGCGAGGAACACCTGCTCGCGGCCCTGTCCCCCGGCGACCGCGAGGCTTTTCTCCGGGTGGCCGAGACGCTGGCCAATAATGTGGCCCCGTGACCCAGGACCCCACCGAGATCAGCCATTGGCGGGCCCTCCGTCTCCTCCAGGCCCGCATGGACGAGGACATCGCCCGCCTCTACACCGAGGCGCGCATCGACGGGCTCAAGCCCAGCTACGTGATGGAGCTGATCAAGCTGCATCTGCGGGGGCCGATGACCATCAAGGAACTGGCCGAGGCCGTGCGGCGCACGCACTCGGCGCTCAGCCAGAAGGTCGCCGCCATGCGGCGGGCGGGGCTGGTCGAGACCGTCACCGGCGCCGACGCCCGCAGCAAGCAGGTCATGCTGACCGAACGCGCCACCGGCATGATCGACCGGCTGATGGCCGAGTGGCGCGCCACCGAGAGCGCCCTGGCCGAGCTCGAGTCCGAGATCCCCTACCCGCTCGGGCAGGTGGTCCTGGACATCGAGCGGGCGCTGGAGCGCCGGAGCTTCCACGACCGCATCGCGGAGAAGCTCGCCGCCGACCCCGCGTGGATCAGCCAGGAGGGCTGAAGACGGCCCGCATGCGGGCGCGCAGCCAGGCGTGCGCCGGGTCGGCGTCGTGGCGGGGATGCCAGGCCTGCGAGAGCTCGATCGGGGGCAGGTCCACCGGGATCGGGAAGGTCACCAGGCCCAGGAGTTCCACCGCCGACCTGACCTGCCACTCGCCCGCCATGCCGACCAGGTCGGTCTCCCGCGTCAGGAGAAGGGAGGCGATGAACGTCGGGACCGTCCCCCGCACCCGGCGGGAGAGACCCACGGCGGCCAGCGCGTCGTCGATCGGGCCGCGGGTACGCCCCCTGCGCGAGGCGATGACGTGCTCGGCGGCGGCGTAGCGCTCCGGTGTGACCGGGCCGTCCAGCAGCGGGTGCCCGGCCCGCACCACCCCCACGGGACGGTCGCGGACCAGCGGCTCGACCAGGGTCTCCGGCTCCGGGTCGGTGATGACGGTGACCTCCAGGTCGGCCAGGCCCTCGCGCAGCACACGCTGGTCGCCCGGCCCCTCGGGGATGAAGCGCAGCCGTACCCCCGGCGCCGTGACGGCCAGTTCGGTCAGCAGGGGCGCGGCCGCGGCCTGGATCACCGCGTCGGAGGCCCGCACCACGAAGTCGCGTACCAGCGTCGCCGGATCCGGCTCGCCCGGCGGCGTGAACACCCGCCGCGCCGCCTCCACGACCGCGCGCACCTCCGCCCGCACGGCCAGCGCCCGCGGCGTCGGCACCATCCGCTGACCCGACCTGACCAGGATCGGATCGCCCATCGCCACCCGGATCCGGCCGAGCGTCCTGCTCATCGCCGGCTCGGACAGGTGCAGCCGCCGCGCGGCCCCGGAGACGCTGCCCTCGTCGAGCAGCACGTCGAGCGCGATCAGCAGGTCGAGACTCGGTTGCGTTTGACGCATATATCACCTGCCAAAGTTGCATTTGAGGTTAAGCCGGACTCCACCCTACGGTGAGTCCGCGGAATCCATCCACCTCATGCCAAGGGGACATCCATGCCCGTCACCAGGCCCGGCCCGGTTCTCGCCGTCATGTCGGCCGCCGTGGTCGCGGCGATCGCCCTGGTCGCCGCCGTCAACCTCGCCCTGCCCACGCTCGCCGCGAGCGGCCTGCACCCGTCGCCGGCACAGCTCGTCTGGATCGTCGACTCCTACGTCCTGGTCTTCGCCTGCCTGCTCATCCCCGCAGGCGCGGCGGGAGACCGCTTCGGCCGCAAGGGCGTGCTGCTGACCGGGCTCGGCGTGTTCGCGGCCGGTTGCCTGGCCGCCGCGCTCGCCCCGAACGTGGCCGTCCTGATCGCCGCCCGCGCGCTCAGCGGTGCGGGCGCCGCGATGATCATGCCCGCCTCGCTCGCCCTGTCCGTCCACGCCTACCCGCCGGAACGACGCGGTCACGCCGTCGCCGTCTGGACCGCCGCCACCGGCGTCGCCGGAGTGGCCGGCAACGTCGGCGGCGGGCTGATCATGCAGTTTCTGCCCTGGCAGGCGCTCTTCGCGGTGATGGTGCCGGTCGCCGCGGTCCTCGCGGTGCTCGCCGCCCGTCTGGCGCCCCGCGTGACCCGGCACGAAGCCGCACTCGACCTGCTGGGCGCGGCGCTGCTGACCGCCGCCTCCGTCGCGCTCATCGGCGGCATCATCGAGGGCCCCGAGGCGGGCTGGACCAGCCCGGGGGTGCTCGCCGCCCTCGCCGGCGCGCTGCTGCTGCTCGCCTGGTTCACCATCCACCAGACCCGTACGGCCCAGCCGCTCCTCGACCCGAGGCTGTTTCGCGCGGCCGGGCTGCGCGCGGGCACCCTGGGCGTGGCGGTGACGTTCTTCGGGATGTTCGCCCTGTTCTTCGTCAACGCCCGCTATCTCCAGGAGATCAAGGGTTTCTCCCCCTTGCTGACCGGGCTGGCGATCCTGCCGATGACGGTCCCGATGATCGTGCTCTCGCGGATGTCGGGCCGCCTGCCCCGGCTGCCCGCGGTGGCCGCCGGGCTGGCCGGGAACGTGGCCGGGCTGGTCCTGCTGTCGTTCGCCGACGCGGCGATGCCGTACCCGGTCTATGCGGCGGGGCTCGTGGTGATGGGCGCGGCCATGGGGTTGTGCCTGCCCGTGCTCTCCCACGAGATCATGGCGGCGCTGCCGTCCGAGCGGGCCGGGCTCGGCTCGGGGCTCAACAGCGCCGCCCGCGAGCTGGGCAGCGCCGTCGGCGTGGCGGTCATGGGAACGGTCGCAGCGGCGAGCGGCACCGGCGCCGCCTACCTGGTGGTGGCCGCCGTCGTGCTGGCGGGCGGCGCGGTCTCGCTGGGGTGGCTCGCGAGCCGGCCGGCGAGACCGCGTTCGGGTGATCCCGTGGCTCAGTACTCGTAGGCGCCGGCCTCGATGGCGCCGTCCTTGCCCACGGCGGCTCCGGCCAGGTCGAGGTCGTCGAACTTGGTGGCGCCCAGGCCGATGGCCGGGCTGCCGGCGCGCAGGCGCAGCGGATGGGCGGGGTCGAAGCGCGGGTCGGCGTACTTGCTGTCCGGGCTGTGCGGCATCTGGTACTGGCCGCCGAAGAAGACGTTGCGGTGGTTGTCGGTGAAGCCGGACTCGGAGTACGCGCTCTTCTTGGCCGCGTGAACGATGTTCTGCGACATCGACAGGTGCCGGTTGGTGCAGCCGGCGTCGCAGACCACGCCCTCGGCCGCCGGGTTGGTCAGGTGGATGGAGTTGTTGTCGAAGGCGGTGGCGAAGACCGGGCCGTTGGGCTCGGGGCGGCCGTCCTCGTGGACGGGTCCGCGGGTGACCAGGCCGCCGCGGCCCTTGGCGCCGTAGATGGCGTTGTACTCGAAGACGTTGCCGGTGGAGACGCCGTCCTTGTCGTCGCTGTAGGTGCCGAGTTCGGTGAAGGTGTCGTTGTCGACCGAGATGTTGTGGTGGACGCGGTTGCGGGAGCCGTAGAAGATCTCGACCGCGGCGCCGTCCCACACGTAGTCGTGGCTGGGGGCGATCGAGCCCTTCATCGTGTTCCAGCCGATGTTGGAGTCGTCGCCGTGCACGAGGATCGCGAACGCGCCGGAGTCGTCGTTGTCCGGCACCGGTGTGTTCTTGCTCATGTGGTTGTTGTTGACGAACTCGTTGGCGGTCACCGCCGCGTACTTCGTACCCTCTTCGATGAAGACGCCCGCGGCGGCGCCGGTGATGTAGTTGCGCTCGACCACGTTGTCATCGCCGCGCACCTTGACGCCCGCCCAGGCGCAGCGGCCTTCGTCGCCGTCCACGCCCACCTGGAGGTTGTAGACCTCCAGGTGGTTGCCGGCGAGATCCACGCAGGCCTCGCCGTCGCCCTTCACGACGGGCCTGGCGCCGGTGCCGTAGGCGTCGATCACGATGGGGGCGGCGGCGGTGCCCGACTCGGTGACGGCCAGCTGGCCCGTCCAGGAGCCGCCGCGGCGCAGC
The DNA here is from genome assembly GCF_042740555.1 of Nonomuraea sp. NPDC059007. Taxonomy (NCBI): domain Bacteria; kingdom Bacillati; phylum Actinomycetota; class Actinomycetes; order Streptosporangiales; family Streptosporangiaceae; genus Nonomuraea; species Nonomuraea sp. NPDC059007. Next base: position 60,082 of record NZ_JBHYJD010000024.1, read on the forward strand.
AGCAGCCTGGCGCCCGCGGGCAGGTCGGCCGCGGAGGCCTTGGCCAGGGTCTTCCAGGCCGTGGCGGGCGAGGTGCCGGCGCCGGAGTCGTCGACCGCGGCGCTGTCGAGGTAGTAGACGGGGGCGGCGGACGCCGAGGCGGAACTTGCTCCGAAGCCGGCGCTCGCCAGCGCGAGGGCGACGGTCACGCAGATCCTTAACACGGAAGGCCTCACCTTCTCGACAAAGATCGGTCAGCCGCCACCATAGGCGATTTCGGGAGCGCTCCCAATGGTTGACGCGTCCGCCTCGAAGAAGGCCAGGATCACCGCGGCCACCGCCAGCGCGGGCTCCGACCTCTCCGCGGGCTCGGGGGCGCCGTACGGGCCGAGCGGTGAAACCCCTCGAACTCCCGCCAGGCCAGCCCGCGCGGCGCCTCCCCCGCGCGGCCTCCTGCTCGCGATCGCGGCCGTGCCGGTCCTGCGCTACAACCTGCGGAGCAGGTAGGTGTCCATGATCCAGCCCTTGCTCTCGCGAGCCTCCGCGCGCAGCCGCCGGATCTCGCCGGCGACCTCGGGCACCGGCCCCTCGACCCGGATCTCGTCCGGCGTGCCCAGGTAGGCGCCCCAGTAGATGTGCCAGTCCGCCCCCAGATCGCCGAAGGAGCAGTGCGCGTCGAGCATGACCAGGACGTCGTCGGCCGGCGGCCCCTCCGCCGCCAGGCGGCGGCCGGTGGTGATCTGGACCGGACGTCCCACGCGGGTGAGGCTGGCGCGGTGGGTGGCGGTCAGCGCGGAGACGCTGGTGATGCCGGGCACCACCGCGTACTCGAAGGCCACCCGGCCCGCCGCGAGGATCTCCTCGACGATGGCCAGCGTGCTGTCGTACAGGCCAGGATCGCCCCACACCAGGAAGGCCCCGGTCTGCCCGTCGGACAGTTCCTCGGCGATCAGCCGCTCGTAGATGGCCGCCCGGCGCGAGCGCCAGTCCTCGACCGCGCCGGTGTAGGCGGGCGTGGTGCGGTCCCGCTCCGGATCCTCCGCCTCCACGATCCGGTACGGCTGCCGCCCATGCTCCTCGATCATCCGCTGCCGGAGATCGACCAGGTCGTGCTTGGCCGCGCCCTTGTCCAGGACGAAGAAGACCTGCGCCGCGGCGATGGCCTTGACGCCCTGGAGCGTGAGGTGGTCGGGGTCACCGGCGCCGATGCCGATGATGAGGATGCGTTTCACCGGAGAGAGTCTGCCTTCGGAGGAGATGTCGGGCGCGATTACGATATCCCCGGTCGGCCAGAAGGAGACGTGTGAACCTGTTCGAGCAAGGTGACGGCTTTGCAGCATTCTGGGAAGAACGTCACCTCTGTACGCTCACCACGGTCCGGCCCGACGACACCCCGCACGTGGTCCCGGTCGGGGTCACGCTCGACCTCGCCGAAGGCATAGCCCGGGTGATCACCTCCGGGACGTCGCAGAAGGCCAGGTACGCCGCCCGGGGAGCCCGGGTCGCCGTCTGCCAGGTGGACGGGCGGCGCTGGTCGACGCTCGAAGGCCGGGCCGTACTCAGGGACGAACCCGAGCAGGTCGCCGAAGCCGAGCGGCGCTACACCGCCCGCTACAAGCCGCCGCGCGCCAACCCGGCCCGCGTGGTCATCGAGATCCACGTCACCCGCGTCCTGGGCAACGTGTGATCACCGTCGTCGGCATCGGCGCGGACGGCTGGGCGGGGCTGGCGCCCGGCTCGCGGGCCGCACTCGAACGAGCCGAAGTGATCATGGGAAGCGCCCGGCAGCTCGGCACCCTGCCGCCGTCCGGGGCCGAGCGCGTCACCTGGCCCTCGCCGCTGCTGCCCGCGCTCGGCGGCCTCGTCGAGTCGTACCGCGACCGCGTGGTCTGCGTGCTGGCCAGCGGCGATCCGATGTTCTTCGGGATCGGCTCGACCCTGGTCAGGCTGCTCGGCGCCGGACGCCTCACGGTGCTCCCCCACGTCTCCTCGTTGTCGCTGGCGTGCGCGCGGCTCGGCTGGCCGGTCGAGGGCGTCGAGGTGATCAGCCTGGTGGGCCGGCCCGTGGCCGCGCTCAACGCCGCGTTCGCGCCGGGGCGGCGCCTGGCCGTGCTCGGGTCGGGACGCACCTCCCCCACCGACGTCGCCGCCCTGCTCACCGCGCGCGGCTACGGCCGCAGCACGCTCACGGTCCTGTCCGACCTCGGCTCCACCACCGAGACCCGCCTGAACGGCACCGCCGCCACCTGGGCCGGCGAACCCGGCTCCGCCCTGAACGTCATCGCCGTCACCTGCCGCCCCGATCCCGGCCTGGAGCCGCTGGCCCGCGTACCCGGCCTGCCCGACACCGCGTTCGAGCACGACGGGCAGCTCACCAAGCGCGAGGTCCGCGCGGTCACCCTGTCGCGGCTGGCCCCGCTGCCGGGCGAGCACCTCTGGGACGTCGGCGCCGGAGCGGGCAGCATCGCCATCGAATGGATGCGCGCCCACCCCTCCTGTACGGCCAGCGCCGTCGAAAGCCACCCCGCCAGAGCCGCCGCCATCCGCAGGAACGCCGAGATTCTGGGCGTACCCGGCCTGGAGATCGTCGAGGCCCGCGCGCCCGACGGGTTGTCCGGGCTGCCCGAGCCGGACGCGATCTTCGTCGGCGGCGGGCTCACGGCGCCCGGGATGCTGGAGACGTGCTGGTCCGCGCTGCGCCCCGGCGGACGGCTGGTGGCGAACGCGGTCACGCTGGAGTCGGAGGCCCTCGCCGTCCGCTGGCAGGCGGAACGCGGCGGCGACCTGGTGCGGCTGTCGGTGCAACGGGCCGGACCCGTGGGCGGGTTCACCGCGTGGCGGCCGATGATGCCGGTGACCGTGTGGTCGGTCGTGAAACCCGAGGAGGATGCGTCGTGACCGTGTATTTCATCGGAGCCGGGCCGGGGGCGGCCGATCTGGTCACCGTTCGCGGGCTGCGGGTGCTCGAGCGGGCGCCGGTGTGCCTCTACGCCGGGTCGCTGGTGCCGCGGGAACTGCTGGAGTCCTGCCCGGCCGGGGCCCGGCTGGTGGACACCGCGAACCTGACGCTCGACCAGATCGTCGCCGAGTTCGCGGCCGCGCACGCCGCCGGGCACGACGTGGCCAGGCTGCACTCGGGTGACCCGTCGGTGTTCAGCGCCGTGGCCGAGCAGATGAGGCGGCTCGACGCGATCGGCGTGCCGTACGAGGTGGTGCCGGGGGTGCCCGCGTTCGCCGCCGCCGCGGCGTCGCTGGGCAGGGAGCTGACCGTGCCGGGCGTCGGGCAGACCGTGGTGCTGACCCGCGTGTCCGGGCGCGCCACGCCGATGCCGCCGGGCGAGGACCTGGCCACGCTGGGGGCGAGCGGCGCCACGATGGTGCTGCACCTGGCCGTGCAGCGCATCGACCAGGTGGTCGAGGAACTGCTGCCGTCCTACGGCGCCGGGTGCCCGGTGGCCGTGGTGGCGCGGGCCAGCAGGGACGACGAGCTGATCCTGCGCGGAACCCTGTCCGACATCGCCGCCCGGGTGCACGAGGCCGGGGTGAAGCGCACGGCGGTGATCGTGGTGGGCCGCGTGCTGTCGGCCTCGGAGTTCCCCGACAGTCACCTGTACAGCGCCACCCGAGCCCGCCCATGACCCCGCCCACAGATCCGCCCGTGGAACCGCCCGCAGGTCTGGCCGAGCGCCCGCCCACAAGTCCGCCCGAGCGTCCGCCTGCGGATCCGTCCACGGAACCACCCGCGGGTCCGTCCACGGGTCCGTCCGTGGACCCGTCCGTGGACCCGTCTGCGGGTCTGTCCATGGGTCTGCCTTCGCGTCCCGTCGCGGGTTCGCGCGGGGGTGGGGTGCTGATCCTCGGGGGTACGGCCGAGGCCAGGGCGTTGGCCGCCGAGCTGGTGCCCTCCGGCATGCGGGTGGTGTCGTCGCTGGCCGGGCGGGTCACCAATCCGCGATTGCCGGTGGGTGAGGTGCGCGAGGGCGGGTTCGGAGGGGCTGAGGGGCTGGCTCGGTGGATCGTGGCCGAGAAGATCGAGAGGCTCGTTGATGCCACTCACCCGTTCGCCGAGCGGATGAGCGCCTCGGCCGCCGAGGCCGCCGCCCTGGCCGGGGTGCCGTTGCTGGTGTTGCGCCGTCCCGGCTGGCGCGAGGGGCCGGGCGACCGGTGGCGCCGGGTGCCCTCCCTGGCCGCGGCGGCCGAGGAGCTGGGCCGTGCGTTTCCCGGCGGGCGGGTGTTCCTGACGACGGGGCGGCGGAGTCTGCCGGTGTTCGCGGGGCTCACCTCGATGTGGTTCCTGGCCAGGTCGGTGGATCCGCCCGAGCCGCCGGTGCCCGCGAACGCGCACGTGGTGCTGGATCGCGGGCCGTACACCGTGGAGGGTGAGCGCGCGCTCATCGGCGGGTACCGTCTCGACGTGCTGGTCACCAAGGACAGCGGCGGCGCCATGACGAGCGCGAAGCTGGTCGCGGCCCGGGAGACCGGACTCCCGGTGATCATGGTGGATCGGCCGCCGCCGCCCGCGGGGGTGCGGCTGGTGGAGAGTGCGGGCGCGGCGGCGGCCTGGGTTCAGACCGGGTAGCGGCGCGGGGTGTAGACGGCGCCGCTCTCGCTCACCCGGGTGGTCGAGGAGCCGATGATCAGCAGACAGCGCATGTCCACGTCGGCCGGGTCGAGGGCGGCCAGCGTGGTGACGGTGATCGACTCCCGCGGCCCGCCGACGTCACGGCCGATCACCACCGGAGTGCCGGGCGCGCGGTGCTCCAGCAGCAGGTCACGCGCGGCGCCCACCTGCCAGGTACGGCTGCGCGAGGCCGGGTTGTACAACGCCAGCACCAGATCGGCCCGCGCCGCGGCGCGCAGCCGGTCGGCCACGACCTCCCACGGCTTGAGCAGGTCCGACAGGGACAGTACGCAGTAGTCGTGCCCCAGCGGCGCCCCCACCCGCCCGGCCACGGCCTGCGCTGCGGTCAGTCCCGGCACCACCCGCACCGGCACGTCCGGGAAGTCGGAGGCCGCCTCCAGCACCGCGCTGGCCATCGCGAACACGCCAGGGTCGCCGGAGGAGACGACCGCCACCCGGGCGCCGTCGCGCGCCATCTCCAGCGCGTGCCTGGCCCGCTCGGCCTCGACCCGGTTGTCGGTGCGGTGGCGGCGCTGGCGCGGGTTCGGCTGGACGCGGTCCACGTAGGGGCCGTAGCCGACCAGGTCGGTGGCGGCGGCCAGCGCCTCCTGCGCCTCCGGCGTGAGCCACGGCCGCCCGGCGGGCCCGAGCCCGACCACGACGACCTCGCCCGGCCCCTGCCCGGCCGGCTTCTCCGGCACGAACGTGTACTCGGCCGGGCTCGGCAGCAGCGCCAGCGAGAAGTACGGCACGCCCTCGGGATCCACGTCCTTCAGCGGCGCGACCCGCTGGGCGTCCATGGTGGCGCGTTCCACGTACCAGGCGTCGTCCAGCCGTCCTGCCTCGGCCAGCGCGTCGCGTACCTTCTCGAAGGTACGGCCCAGCTTCAGCACCGCCGCCGAGTCGGTGGCGCGCAGCTTCTCGGCCAGCACCTCGCCGGGCAGGGTGCCGGGCAGCACGGTCAGCGTCTCGTCCCGCTCGACCAGCGGACGGCCGAGCACCGCCGACGCCCCGCTGATCGAGGTGACGCCCGGCACCACCTCGGTCGGGTAGCGGTGGGCCAGGCGCTTGTGCATGTGCATGTAGGAGCCGTAGAAGAGCGGGTCGCCCTCGCTCAGCACCACGACCGTACGCCCCGCGTCGAGATGTGCGGCGAGCCTGGCGGCGCACTCGACGTAGAAGTCGTCCAGCGCGCCCTGGTAGCCGCCCGGATGGTCGGTGGTCTCCGTGGTCAGCGGGTAGAGCAGCAGCTCTTCGATCTGCCCTTCCCGCAGGTACGGCAGGGCGATCGAGCGGGCGATGCTGCGTCCGTGCCGGGCGGCGTGGTAGGCGATGACGTCGGCCTCGCCGATCAGCCTGGCCGCCTTCACCGTGATCAGCTCCGGATCCCCGGGTCCGAGCCCCACCCCGAAAAGCCGCCCGGCACCCGCCACCCGCTCGCCGTCCCCGGCCAGATCCCTGCCCGCCGCGCGCTCGTTGTGTTCCATCACTCCACCTCGCTCGCGATGGCGTTGACCGCCGCCGCCGTCATCGCGCTGCCGCCGCGCCTGCCGCGCACCACGAGGTGCTCGAGCCCGCTCTCGGCCAGCGCCTGCTTGGACTCGGCCGCGCCGATGAACCCCACGGGAATCCCCAGCACCGCCGCCGGTCTCGGCCCGCCCTCCGCGACGATCTCCAGCAGCCGGAACAGTGCCGTGGGCGCGTTGCCGATCGCCACGACGGCACCGTCCAGCCGGTCGAGCCAGTACTCCAGCGCCGCCGCGCTGCGCGTGGTGCCCAGCTTCTCGGCCAGCTCGGCCACGCCGGGCGCGCCGAGGGTGCAGATCACCTCGTTGCCGGCGGGCAGCCTGCTCCTGGTCACGCCGGAGGCCACCATCATGGCGTCGCACAGGATCGGCGCCCCGGCCCCGAGCGCCGTACGCGCGTCCCCGACCACGTTCGGCGACCAGCCGAGGTCGCCGACCAGGTCGGTCATCCCGCACGAGTGGATCATCCGCACCGCCACCTGGGCCACGTCGGCCGGGAGCCCGGACAGGTCCGTCTCGGCGCGGATGGTGGCGAACGACCGCCGGTAGATCTCGGCGCCGTCGCGTATGTAGTCGCTCACTTCTGCCTTTCTTGGTATCCGTCGCCGGTCGCGACCATCTCGATGACCCGGCCCTTGGGCAGGCCGCAGCGGCGCTCGCAGCCCGCCCAGTGGACGGGCAGTTCCGGGCGGCGCTCACGGGCGGCCACCCACTGGGCGGCGTCGTGCTGGACGTCGGCCAGGGACTTGGCGCAGCCGGGGCTGCCGGTGCACGCGCTCACCCCTGTCCAGGGCGAGTCCGGGTCGGTGACCAGGCCGGATCCGGTCAGGTCGGGCGCTTCGGCGAGGTCGAGGAGCACGACGGTACGCCACGGCGTGAGCCGTACCGGGACATCGAGGGTGGCGAGCAGGCGCGCCTGGGCCGCGGTGAGCCGCCCGAGCGGGACCACGGCCTCGACCGCCACCCGGCCGTCCGGCAGCGCGATCACCCCGGCCCCGCGCGCCCGCACCGGGGACGCGCTCGCGGCGGTGCCGGCCTGGACGCGCGTGGCGGTGAGGCGCGTGGCGGTGAGGCGCGCTGCGGTGAGGTGGGTGGCGGTGAGGTGGGTGGCGATGCGGGCGGGCCCGTCGGGGAGTTCGGCGATGCGCCAGGCGCCGCTGTCCGCGCGCTCGGCCAGGAAGGCTCGCGCGGCGGCCAGGAGGGTGTCCACCCCGGCGCCGGGGATCGCGAAGGGCGTACCGGCCAGCAGGATGCCGTCCTCGACCAGGGTGACGTCGGCGCCCAGCGAGGTGACGTCACCGCCGCCGTCGTCCAGGGCGAACAGGAAGCGGCCCGGCAGCTCGGCCAGGGCGGGGTCGGCGCACAGGGCGCGGTCCAGGGCCTCGACGAGGGGGTGGGTGGCGAAGCCGGTCAGCCGCCCGCCGAGCGGCGAGGCGACGATGTTGCGCACCCGCTCGTGCGTCGGCGAGGGCAGCAGGCCCACCGCGGCCATCCGATCGGCGAAGATCGCCGGAGATTCCACTGCGCGCACCTGGACGTTGGCGCGCGAGGTCAGCTCGATCCCGCTCGTGCAGAAGGCGGCCAGTTCACGGAGCTGAGCTGGGGTGATGGCACCGCCGGGCAGGCGGATCCTGGCCAGCGGGCCGTCCGCGGCGGCGTGCGTCTGTAGCGCTCCCGGACAGGCATCTGGGCGGAGACGTCCGGAAAAGTCGGCTATGGACACGATGAGGATGGTAACGCCAGTAGGCTCACCCTTAGGCGACGGCAATGGGAGGAAGCCGGTGAGAAACCGGCGCGGTCCCGCCACTGTGACCGGGAAGCGAACCCCACCACAGGCCACTGTCCAGCGATGGGCGGGAAGGCCGGGGTGAGCATCGATCCGGGAGCCAGGAGACTCCTGCCGTCGCGACACCTGCGAACGGGGCGAGGACCCCGAGGGAGGACTGCGGCGTGCCTGGCGTTCTGCTGCTCTCTACATCCGACACCGACCTGCTGAGCGCGCGCGCCAGCGGCGCGGACTACCGCCTGGGCAACCCCGCCAGGTTGCTCACCGACGACCTGCCCGCGCTCGTGGACGGCGTCGACCTGATCGTGGTCCGGCTGCTCGGCGGCCGCCGCGCGTGGGAGGAAGGCCTCGACGCGCTGCTCGCCGGTCCACGCCCGGTCGTCGTGCTCGGCGGCGAGCAGGCCCCCGACGCCGAGCTGATGGAGCTGTCCACGGTGAGCGCGGGCGTCGTCGCCGAAGCGCACGCCTACCTCGCGCACGGCGGCCCCGCCAACCTCGCCGAGCTGCACGGCTTCCTGTCCGACACGGTCCTCCTGACCGGGTACGGCTTCGCCCCGCCGGCCCCCATGCCCTCCTGGGGCCCGCTGGAGCGCGACTCCAAGGCCACCGAGGGCCCCGTGATCGGCGTCCTGTACTACCGGGCCCACCACGTGGCCGGCAACACCGCGTTCGTGGAGTCCCTGTGCCAGGCGATCGAGGAGACCGGCGGCCGGCCGCTGCCGGTGTACTGCTCCTCGCTCAGAACAGCGGAGCCCGCGCTTCTGGATGTCCTGCGCACCGCCGACGCCCTGGTCGTGACCGTCCTGGCGGCGGGCGGCTCCCGTCCGGCCACCGCGGGCGCGGGCGGCGACGACGAGGCGTGGGACGTCGGCGCGCTGGCCACCCTGGACGTCCCGATCCTACAAGGACTCTGCCTGACCAGCGGCAAGAAGGAGTGGGAGGACAACGACGACGGCCTGTCCCCGCTCGACGCCGCCTCGCAGGTGGCCATCCCCGAGTTCGACGGCCGGATCATCACGGTGCCGTTCTCGTTCAAGGAGATCGACGAGGACGGCCTGACCGTCTACACGGCCGACCCGGAGCGGGCCCGCCGCGTGGCCGGGATCGCGGTGCGCCACGGCCTGCTCAGGCACACGCCGCCGGCCGAGCGGCGGCTCGTGGTCATGCTGTCGGCGTACCCGACCAAGCACTCCCGGGTCGGCAACGCGGTCGGCCTGGACACCCCCGCGAGCACGGTCCGGCTGCTGGCCAGGCTGGCCGAGGCCGGCTACGACCTCGGCGAAGGCTTCCCCGGGGTCGCCGAGCAGGACGGCGACGCGCTCATCCACGCGCTGATCGCCGCCGGCGGTCAAGACCAGGACTGGCTGACCGAGGAGCACCTGGCGGGGAACCCGGTGCGCATCCCCGCCGCCGACTACGAGCGCTGGTACCGCACGCTGCCCGCGGACCTGCGCGCCGGCATGGAGCGGCACTGGGGTACGCCGCCCGGCGAGCTGTTCGTCCACGAGGGCGACATCGTGCTGGCGGCCCTGCGCGCGGGCAACGTGGTGGTCATGGTCCAGCCGCCGCGCGGCTTCGGCGAGAACCCGATCGCCATCTACCACGACCCCGACCTGCCGCCCAGCCACCACTACCTGGCCGCCTACCGCTGGCTCTCGGCGGACTTCGGCGCGCACGCGATGGTGCACGTGGGCAAGCACGGCAACCTGGAGTGGCTGCCCGGCAAGTCGGCCGGGATGTCGGCCTCCTGCGGCACCGACGCCGCGATCGGCGACCTGCCGCTCATCTACCCGTTCCTGGTCAACGACCCGGGCGAGGGTACGCAGGCCAAGCGGCGGGCGCACGCGGTGCTGGTGGACCACATGGTGCCGCCGATGGCCAGGGCCGAGTCCTACGGCGACATCGCCCGCCTGGAACAACTCCTGGACGAGCACGCCTCCATCGCCGCCATGGACCCGGCCAAGCTGCCCGCGATCAGGGCGCAGATCTGGACGCTGATCCAGGCCGCCCGGCTCGACCACGACCTGGGGATGGCCGACCGGCCGCACGACACCGAGTTCGACGACTTCATCCTGCACGTGGACGGCTGGCTGTGCGAGGTGAAGGACGCGCAGATCCGCGACGGCCTGCACGTGCTCGGCCAGGCGCCGGAGGGGCCGGCCCGGGTGGGGCTGGTGCTGGCGATCCTGCAGGCCAGGCAGATGTGGGCGGGCAAGGAAGCACTGCCGGGCCTGCGCCAGGCGCTCGGGCTGACCGAGGACGGCACCGCGTCGCTGAAGGACGTGGACCGGGTCGAGGCCACCGCCCGCGCGCTGGTGGAGGCGATGGAGGAACGCGGCTGGACGGTGGAGGCCGCCGCGGCCGTGGCGCCCGGCCCCGAGGTGGAGAGCGTCCTCCGCTTCGCCGCCACCGAGGTCGTGCCCAGGCTGGCGCGTACCACCGACGAGATCGACCACGTCCTGCACGCCCTGAACGGCGGCTACGTCCCCGCCGGCCCCAGCGGTTCGCCGCTGCGCGGCCTGGTCAACGTGCTGCCGACCGGCCGCAACTTCTACTCGGTCGACCCCAGGGCGGTCCCGAGCCGGCTGGCGTGGGAGACCGGGCAGGCCATGGCCGACTCGCTCCTGGAGCGCTACCGCACCGACACCGGCGACTGGCCGCGCTCGGTGGGCCTGTCGGTCTGGGGCACCAGCGCGATGCGGACCGCGGGCGACGACGTGGCCGAGGTCCTGGCGCTGCTGGGCATCCGCCCGGAATGGGATGAGGCCTCCCGCCGTGTGGCGGGCCTCGCGCCGATCCCGCTGGAGGAGCTCGGCCGCCCCCGCATCGACGTGACCGTCCGCATCAGCGGCTTCTTCCGCGACGCCTTCCCGCACGTCGTGGCGATGCTCGACGACGCGGTACGGCTCGCCGCCGGCCTGGACGAGGACGACGAGGACAACTACGTCCGCGCCCACGTCAAGGAGGAAACGCACGGCGACGAGCGCCGGGCCACGATGCGCATCTTCGGCTCGGCCCCCGGCGCCTACGGGGCGGGCATCCTGCCGCTCATCGACAGCCGCAACTGGCGCGACGACGCCGACCTGGCCGAGGTGTACGCGGTGTGGGGCGGCTACGCCTACGGCCGCGACCTGGAGGGCGTGCCCGCGCGCGCCGACATGGAGAGCGCCTACCGCCGGATCGCCGTCGCCGCCAAGAACGTCGACACCCGCGAGCACGACATCGCCGACTCCGACGACTACTTCCAGTACCACGGCGGCATGGTCGCCACCGTCCGCGCGCTGACCGGCAAGGCCCCGGCCGCCTACGTCGGCGACAGCACCCGCCCGGACGCCGTCCGCACCCGCACCCTGTCAGAGGAGACGTCCCGGATCTTCCGCGCCCGCGTCGTCAACCCGAACTGGCTGGCCGCGATGCGCAGGCACGGCTACAAGGGCGCGTTCGAACTGGCCGCGACCGTCGACTACCTGTTCGGCTACGACGCCACCACCGGCGTCATGGCCGACTGGATGTACGACAAGCTCGCCGCCGCGTACGTGCTGGATCCCGAGAACCAGGCGTTCATGGCCAAGTCCAACCCGTGGGCGCTGCACGGCATCGCCGAACGGCTGCTGGAGGCGGCCGAGCGGGACATGTGGGAGCACCCGGACCCGGAGATCCTGCGGGGTGTGCAGGAGGTCTACCTCAAGACGGAGGGCGACCTGGAGGACGACACCAGCCGCTGAGCGAGCACCGGGCTGCCCGCCCAGTGCAGGTGCAGGTAGGAGGCGGTGAGCAGGGCGTCGCCGTAGCCGTCGGCGCCGCCCTCCCACCGGTACAGCGCCCAGCCGCCCAGGTCGGCGGTGGTCCGGTGGAACTCGTGGCCCCTGAACCGCTCGCCCGGCCGGGTGAGCAGCGACCGGCTGACCGCCGTGGCCTCCCGGTAGCCGAGCGTCAGCCTGCCCGTCATCCGGGCCTTGCCGGGGACCCTGCCGCACATGCGCCGGCCGTCGAGTTCCTCGCACAGGTACAGGAGCCCGGCGCACTCGGCGGCGATCGGCCCGTCGAACGCGGCGACCTGGGCGCGCAACGGCTCGTTGGCGGCCAGCTCGGCGGCGTAGACCTCGGGGAAGCCGCCCCCGATGATCACCGCGCCGGTGCCTTCCGGGAGCTTCTCGTCGTGCAAAGGGTCGAAGACGGCGATCTCGGCTCCGGCCGCGCGCAGCAGCTCGACGTGCTCGGTGTAGCCGAAGGTGAACGCCGCTCCGCCCGCGACCGCCACGATCTTCGGATCCGGCCGCGCGGTGCCGGCGGCCGCCGGGTTCCAGGGGGTGCCGGGGAGGGCGGGGGCGGTGGCGGCGAGCCGTACCAGAGCGTCGAGGTCGCAGGAGCGGGACACGAGCTCGCCCAGGCGCGCCACCGAGGAGACCGCTTCCGCCTCGCGTTCGGCGGCCGGGATCAGGCCCAGGTGGCGGGAGGGGGTGGCCACGGCGTCGTCGCGGCGGATGGCGCCCAGGACCGGGACGCCGGCCGCGTCCAGGGCGGCGCGGCACAGCTCCTCGTGCCGGTCGGAACCGACGCGGTTGAGCACCACGCCGCCGACGCGTACGCGCGGGTCGAACGTGGCGAAGCCGTGCACCACCGCGGCCACGGAACGGCTCTGCCTGGCCGCGTCCACCACCAGCACGACCGGCGCGTCCAGCAGCCTGGCGACGTGCGCGGTGGAGGCGAAGTCCGTCTCCCCCTTGCCGTCGAACAGCCCCATCACGCCCTCGACCACCGCCACGTCGCACCCCGCCGCGCCGTGCAGGAACAGCGGCGCCACCCGCTCCTCCCCGGCCAGCCACGGGTCGAGGTTGCGCCCGGGGCGGCCGGTGGCCAGGGCGTGGTAGCCGGGGTCGATGTAGTCGGGGCCGACCTTGTGCGGCGAGACCCGGAGCCCGCGCGCCCGCAGCGCCGCCATGAGCCCCGTGGCCACCGTCGTCTTCCCGCTGCCCGACGACGGCGCCGCGACGACCAGCCGCGGGATCACCACTCGATGCCTTTCTGCCCCTTCTGCCCGGCGTCCATGGGATGGCGTACCTTGCCCATCTCCGTGACCAGGTCGGACACCTCCAGCAGCCGCTCCGGCGCGTCCCTGCCGGTGATCACCACGTGCTGGTTGCCCGGCCGCCCCGCCAGCGTGGCGAGCACGTCGTCCAGATCCAGCCAGCCCCACTTCAGCGGGTACGTGAACTCGTCCAGCACGTAGAAACGGTAGGTCTCGGCGGCCAGGTCGCGCTTGATCTGCTCCCAGCCCTCGCGGGCGTCGGCCGCGTGATCCTCCTCGGTACCGGGACGCTGGATCCACGACCAGCCCTCGCCCATCTTGTGCCAGCTCACCGAGCCGCCCTCGCCCGACTCGCCCAGCACCAGCAGCGCCCGCTCCTCGCCGATGCGCCACTTCGCCGACTTCACGAACTGGAACACCCCGATCGGCCAGCCCTGGTTCCACGCCCGCAACGCCATCCCGAACGCCGCCGTGGACTTGCCCTTCCCCGGGCCCGTGTGCACCATCAGCAACGGCCGGGTACGCCGCTGGCGCGTGGTCAGCCCGTCATCCGGCACGACGTCCGGCTTGCCCTGCGGCATCTCAGCTCGCCTTCCTGTGCTCGCGGACCACCGTTCCCAGATCGTCCAGCGTGACCACCTCGGCGGCCAGCCGGGCCGCCAGCCGTACGGCGAGGCCCAGCCGGACCGGACCGCTCTCGCAGTCGACGACCACGCACGCCACGCCCCTGAGCAGCCCGGCCGCCGCGTCCACGTCACCGCCCGCCGTCGCCCGCCCGTCGGTCACCACCACGACCAGCGGACGCCGGTCGGGATCGCGCATCCGCTCGACCCGCAGCACCTCCGCCGCCCTGGCCAGCCCCTCGGCCAGCGGCGTACGCCCGCCGGTCGGCAACGACCGCAACCGCGCCGCCCCCGCCTCCACCGACGACGTCGGCGGCAACGCCACCTCCGCGCCCCTCCCCCGGAACGTCACCAGCCCCACCTTGTCCCTGCGCTGGTAGGCGTCGAGCAGCAGGCTGAGCACCGCCGTCTTCACCGCGGTCATCCGCCTGCGCGCGGCCATCGAGCCGCTCGCGTCGACCACGAACAGCACGAGGTTGCTCTCCCTGCCCTCCCGCACGACCTCGCGCAGATCGCCGCCGCGCAGCAGCAGCCCGGCTCCGGTCCGGCCCCGCTCCTTCTGGTACGGCGCCGCCGCCAGCAGCGTCGCCGGCAGGTGCAGATCCTTCACCTTGCCGTGCGGCACCCGCGCCCCGGTCGCCCTGCCACGCGGCGTACGCGCCCGCGACCTCCGCCCCGAAGCACCCGCCCCGAGCCCTGGCACCTTCAACACCGGCACCCGATAGGGCGCCCCCACCCCAGCCACCGCCACAACCCCGGCCCCAGCCTCATCCCGCGCGTCGGGCCCCGGCTCGGCTCCTGGCTCGTCCCTCTGGCCGGCCTGGGAGTTGTGCCCGGCCTCCCCCTGGTCAGGCTGGGAGTTGTGCCCGGCCTCCCCCCGGCCCGGCGCCTCCCCCTGGTCAGGCTGGGAGTTGTGCCCGGGGTCGGGGTCGCCCTGGTGGCCGGGGCCGTCGGGGTCGGGCGGGGTGTCCGGGGTGTCGCCGCCGTCCGGGTCGTCGTCGCCCCGGTGGCGGTCCAGGAGTTCCTCCAGCAGGTCCTCGTCCAGCCCCGGCGCGTCGAACGGGTCCCGGCGCCGCCGGTGCGGCAGGGACAGCCGGGCCGCCACCCGCACGTCCTCCTCCGTCACCCGGTCCCGCCCCTGCCAGGCCGCGTGCGCCATGGCCGCGTTCGCCGTGACCAGGTCGGCGCGCAGGCCGTCCACCTCGAACCCCGCGCACACCGCCGCGATCTGCAGCAGCCGGGCGTCGGGAAGGACGACCCCGCCGCTCAGCAGCGCCCTGGCCCGCAGGATCCGCTCGCCGAGCGCGGACTCCTGGGCGGTCCATCGCGCCACGAACGCCTCGGGTGAAGCGTCGTAGGCCATGCGCCGCCGTACCACCTCGGCCCGTTCGTCCGGGTCCCGCGACGCCTTCACCTCGACGGTCAGTCCGAACCGGTCGAGGAGCTGGGGGCGCAGCTCGCCTTCCTCCGGGTTCATGGTGCCGACCAGGAGGAAGCGGGCGGCGTGCCGTACCGACACGCCTTCGCGCTCGACGTAGCAGGTGCCGAGCGCGGCGGCGTCGAGCAGGAGGTCCACGAGGTGGTCGTGCAGGAGGTTGACCTCGTCGACGTACAGCACGCCGCGGTGCGCGCCCGCCAGCAGTCCCGGCTCGAACGCCTTCACGCCTTCGGTCAGCGCGCGTTCGACGTCGAGCGAGCCGACGAGCCGGTCCTCGGAGGCGCCGACCGGCAGTTCGACCAGGGAGGCGGGCCTCCGGTGGCGTTGTTCGCCGGGGTCGTGCGGCCCGTCGGGGCAGTCCGGGTCCGGCGCGGCCGGGTCGCAGGCGAACCGGCAACCGGCCACCACGTCCACCGACGGTAGCTGGGCGGCCAGCGCGCGGACGATCGTCGACTTGGCGGTGCCCTTCTCCCCGCGGACGAGCACGCCGCCCACCCGGGGCGAGACGGCGTTGAGCACCAGCGCCAGCTTCAGGTCGTCGAGCCCGACGACCGCGCTGAACGGGTAGGTGGCGATCAAGAGGTGACCTTCCGGTGTTCGAGGGCGTCCCGGTTGACGTGGGCGACCCGCCAGCCGCCGCGGGTGACGGCCAGTTCGGTGGTGGACAGTGGCGCGAGGTCGAAACGGGCGGCGTGCAGCGGGGGCAGGCCGAGCGCGTGCCCGAGCGCGGCGCGGATGGCTCCCGAGTCGCAGATGACCAGGAACGGCCGCCCGCGCCGGCCGTCGAACCTGGCCCGCGTCTCGTCGAGCCACCCCGTGACGCGCGCCGTCATCTGGTCGAGGCTCTCGCCGCCGTGGGGCGCCGCGCCGGGGTCGGCGAGCCAGCTCGCGAGCGCGTCCGGCTCGTCCTGGGCGACCCTCGTGTACGGCAGGCCGCCCCACCGGCCGTGATCGGCCTCGGCCAGGGCGTCGACCACGATGGGCGCGAGCCCCATGGCCGAGGCGGTCTGCAACGCGGCCACCGACGGCGCGACGAACGCCGCCCCCGCCTGCCCGGCCGTCAGCATCTCCCCAAGCTCCGCTTCACGGGGCTCGTCCCGGTCGGGCCGGGTGCCGGGTCCCGCGTATGACGCCGTCCTGGCCAGGTCGGCGGTCCCGGCCAGAAGGGCGGCCTTCGCCAGGCTGGCGCGATCGGCCTGCTCCGGTGCGGGGAAGCAGGCTGTGCGCATGCCTGGTGTGCTGGCATGCCGTACGAAAAGCACTCCGCTCAGCTCGGTGCGGCGGCCGGGACGGCGGCGGTGGTCCGGCGGGCGGCGCGCTCGCCCGCCCAGGCGAACAGCGCCCCGAACGCCGCCCAGAACACCAGCTGCGTCCCCAGCGACGCGAGCCGGAACTCCCACAGCAACGTGGCGGGAAAGCCCGCGGGCACCTCGTCGACCCGCGGCAGCAGCGCCAGCGCGGCGACCACCGGCACGAGGAAGGTCACCACGGTGACGCTCCAGCGCGCCCACGGACCGCCGGTGACCCGGCGCCCGCTCGCGACCGCGATGGCGACGGCGGCCAGGCCCACCAGCACCATGACCACGTAGAGCAGGGTCCGGCTGCCGATCGTGTGGGGGTCGCCGACGGCGGGCGGATTGGCGGGATATTTCAGGAACGGCAGCAGGACGATCGCCAGAAAGGCCGTGCCCGCCGCGGCGAACGCGAGCGCGGGGTCCGACCTGGGGCCGACCCGGCCGCGCAGCCCGGCCACGACCAGGCCGAAGATGCCGCCGACGGCGAGGCCGTAAAGGCCCGTCGCGAGGAACAGCCCGGCCTTCTGCACCGGCCGGCTGACCTCGGCCTCCTCACCATGATGATCGTCGGCCGGCGCGGCCGGCGCGGCCGCCGCCGCGGCTTCTTCCAAGGCGATCGCGCTGTCCACGTGGGGCTCCCCCGCCAGGAAGGCGAAGGCGCCCGCGAACAGTCCGGCCAGCAGGCCCAGGAGCAGACCTCTGACCACAAGGGTGCGCACCATCGTGCCCGGCCCCTAGTGGCAGGGCACGCCGAGCAGGTGACGCCCGTCGTGCATCAGCTCGTGCAGGAAGGTACCGGTCTGCGAGACCGCGCCGTTGTCCATCAGAACCAGGTACGCGATCAACAGGAACAACGGCACGCTCAGCAACCAGGGCCGCAAACGGGGAAAGGGCACGGACGTCGAAGTGGTCCCACCACTCATCAAGGCCTCCTCAGGGATGACGCGTCCCAACAGGTGAGGTCACGGCCGTTAGGTGACCTGGCTCCCGGGATCTACGTCCCGGATACAGTGGCGCGTCCGCACCGGCATCTCACCGGATTTCCCCTGACAGCCGTGAAATCTACCGGAACGTATCCTTTCCTCCGGTTCTCGTCAACAGTCACGTGATCTTCGAAAGGTCGATGATCACGGTTTTGCCCCCGAGCGGATAGTGAACGAGCCGGCCGTCGCCGACGCCCGGTTGAACGATCTGCATCCCGCCATCGTCACCGGGCCGGGTGCCGAGGTCTCCGGAGCGGCCCGTGGCCAGGTCGAGCAGCGCCTGACCGCCGCCGGCCGAGTCGAGCCGCACCGTCATGAACCGGTCCGCGGCGAGTCCGATCACAGGGGCCTCGGGCAGGTCCCGCTCCTGTGTGCCGTCGCGCAGGCGCATGAAAACGGTCCGGTCCGGCCTGTGGCCGACGCAGGTGAGTACGCCGCACCGCACCCAGATCTCGCCCGCGCGCGTTTGCCGCGCACCCGCGACCAGGCCCGATGCAACCTGATCAGCGCCTCCTGGGTCAGGTCGGCCGCGTCGTGCGGGTTGCCGCTGAGCACGTATCCATAGCGCAGGAGCGCGTCGGCGCGCTCGGCGACGAACGCCGCGAAGTCGTCCACCCTGGCCTCACCCTTCCTCGGTCCATCACATCCCAGACGCACGGAGGCCGGATTCTGTTGAATGTGAGGTGAAGCGCTTTACCTACTAGTTCAGTTGCCATTGCCGGTGTCACGATCTACGTTGGGCCGAATGACAGACGAGCTGGACCGGATGTTCGCCGAGTTCCACGGGGAGATCGCCCGACTCCAGGGACTCCAGCAAGAGATCGAGCGGGTACGCGGCCGCGGTGAGGCCGCCGAGGGCCGGGTCGTCGCCGAGGCCACCATGACCGGCGCCCTGGCCGGGCTCACCATCGACCCCCGCGCCATGCGGCTCGGCTCCGACGAGCTGGCCGCCGCCGTCCTCCAGGCCGCCGCCGCTGCCGCCCGCGATGCCGGTGACCAGGCCAGGGCGCTGGCCGAGCCGTTCACCCCCGACGTGCTGCGATGAAGATCAACCCCACCCGCGCCTCCATCTACGGCTTCGGTGCCCTCGGCATCACCGCCTTCGTCTTCCAGATGCTCGCGGTCGACTACCCGGAAGGCGACCCCGACCGCGCCCGCCAGGCCCGCGACACCTGGCTACGGCTGGCCGAACGCGTGGAGAAGAGCTCGGGCAACACCTACCCCGCCGCCGAGTCGGTCTGGCGGCGCAACAGCGGCGAAGGGGTGGACGCGTTCAAGCGGACCGTCACCGAGGGCCTGTACCCGATGCCGCCGGCCCTCGGCTACCCCGGCAAGCTGGCCGCCGCCTGCCGCGCGAACGCCGAGGCCTGCGACGACTTCGCGGAGATCGTCGAGACCGTACGGCACGCCTACTGGACCATGGCACTGGCCAACCTCGCCAGCTTCATCTTCATCACCACGTTCCCGTGGCAGGCGGGGGCGGCGTACCAGATCACGCAGTTCCTCATGCGCAGGGCGCAGGCGAAACTGCTGTCGAAGCTCCTGGAGCACGCGGTCGCGCGGGTCGTGCTGGCCAAGCTGACCGAGTACTCGATCGGCAGCGCCTTCTTCGCCATCGGCGACGTGGGCGTGGTCGCCGGGGTCAAGGCGGCGCGCGGCGAGGACCCGGGCTCTCTGGGCGACAACGCCCGGCAGGCGCTCAAGGAGTTCGCCGCCTCGGTGGCCTTCTACGGCGCCTTCGACGCGGCCATGCCCGCGGCCAGGGCGATGACCAAGAACCTCGACCTGCAGTACTTCGTCGGCCGCATGGCCGGCGGCTCCGTCGGCTACGGCCCCAGCTACGACGCCATGAACGGCCAGGGCGGCGAGGACCTGATCCCGACCTGGAAGGAAACGCTGGGCCGGATGCTCCTCTACTTCACGATGGCCCACAAACCCGCGGGGTGAGCAGGATGGAAATCGACCGCGCCCGGCTGCGCGCCGTCGCCGAGGCTTACGACACCGAGCGCCGCGACCTGGCCGACCACGTACGGCGGGCCGCCGCGGAACTGACCGCCATCGGCGCCTTCTGGGGCGGCACCCAGGAGGGCGTCACGTTCTTCAAGGGCGACGGCGGCGCCCGCGGCTACGAGGCCCACACCGACCAGATCGCCAAGGGCCTGGTCCATCTGGACGAGGCCCACGAGCAGCTCGCCGAGCGCCTGCGCCTCATGGGCGACCTCGTCCGGGTCGCCAACTGGGACAGCATCGCCGACCTCCTGTCCAAGCTCCCCGAGCCGGACGAGAACCCCAAGGTCTGGGGCTCACCCGCTGAGCCCGAGTAGGAACGCCGCCGGGACGGCCGCGACGGTGAGCGCCACCACCCACCACCGCGGCGCCGGCCCCGCCTGCCTCAGCACGCTCACCCCGAGCGGCGCCATGGCCACGACCAGACCGGCGACGGCGAGCAGGGACGGCAGGTCGGTGCTGCCCTTGAGCACGCCGAGCGGCAGCCCGGTGGCCAGCGCGAGCGCGACGCAACGGGCCACCCCGGCCGCGCCGGGACCGAACGCCTTCGCGCGGAAGGCGCCGACCGCCAGCACGATCCAGCCCGCCATGATGACGACGTTGACCGCCTTGAAGACGTGGAAGGCGCCGTAGGTGCCGGCCACGGCCCTCTGCGCGGCCTCAAGCCCGAGCGCGTCGACCATCTGGAACGCCAGGTGGCCGGCCCCGGCGTGGAAGACCCGGCCGAACAACCCGAGCACCACCAGCGTCACGCCCCACCGCGCCCAGCCGGGGTGCGTGGCGGAGATCCGCCGGGCCAGCGCGACCGCGGCCGGCCACAGAAGCACGAGCCCGGCGGCGAACAGGCTGTAGGACAGGGTCATCGTGCCGGGCTGCCGGGCATAGGCGGCGAGCTGGCCGGGGAAGAAGTCGTCCTGGCCGATCCGGGTCAGTACCCCGGCGAGGAGCAGGAGCGGGCCGAGCAGCAGCCCGGCCGCCTCGACCCACGGGCCGGGGAGAGAGTGTGTCCGCGTCATGCCGATCATTCAATCGGCGCAGGTCAGCGGGCACATTGGCACAGAGGCGAGTATTCCGGGTACACCTAGCACTACCCCCCGGCCGGTCGTTGGGGGGTAGATGGGGCACTGGTTCGCCCGGGAGATCGTCGACGCGGGGAAGCTCCGGCTGTTCTGCTTCTTCGTGCTGTTCCTGCTCACGTTCCTGTTCATCAGGTTCAGCGTCCGGATGATCAGGAAGCGGGTGCGGTGGTGGCCGGGGAATGTCACCCCGGGCGGGATGCACATCCACCACGTGGTGTTCGGGCTGGTGTTCATGTGCCTGGGCGGGATCGGCGGGCTGGCCGTACAGGATGGAAGCTCTCCGCCCGCGGGGGTGACCGCGGCGGTGTTCGGCGTGGGGGCGGCGCTCGTGCTCGACGAGTTCGCGCTGGTCCTGCATCTGCAGGACGTCTACTGGACCGAGCGGGGGCGGCTGTCGGTGGACACGGTGTTCATGGCGCTGGCGTTGTGCGGGCTCGGACTGCTCGGGATCAGCCCGCTGGAGGTCGACGAGTTGTTCACCGGCCAGGACCTGATCAACGGCGGGCTCGTCGTCACGGCGAACATCCTGTTCGCGGTGCTCAGTCTGAGCAAGGGGAAGATCTGGACCGGGCTGATCGGGGTCTACCTCACCCCGCTCGCGCTGGTCGGCGCCATCCGGCTGGCCAGGCCGGGCTCGCCGTGGGCGCGCTGGCGGTACCGGGAGGGGTCGCGCAAGCTGCGGCGGGCCGAGTGGCGCGAGCACAGGATCCGCGAGCCGATCGAACGGTTCAAACACACGGTTCAGGACGCGATCGCCGGCCGGCCCACCCCTTAGCCCTGATGGCGTTTTTTGCCCCGTACATTGGACGTCGCCCTTGACGACGGACCGCGAAAGAGTGACCGATGAACGACAACGACCTGCTCGCGGCCCGGTTCGAGTCGCATCGCGGGCACCTGCGGGCCGTGGCCTACCGCATGCTGGGCTCGCTCAGCGAGGCCGAGGACGCCGTCCAGGAGGCGTGGTTCCGGCTCAGCAGGACCGACGTGAGCGACGTCGAGAACCTCGCCGGCTGGCTCACCACCGTCACCGGGCGGGTCTGCCTCGACATGCTGCGCTCACGCGAGTCCCGGCGCGAGGACCCCATCGGTGAACGGCTGCCCGACCCGATCGTGAGCGTTGGCGACCACGTCGACCCGGAGCACGAGGCCCTGCTGGCCGATTCGGTCGGGCTGGCGCTGCTCGTGGTGCTCGACACGCTGGCGCCCGCCGAGCGGCTGGCGTTCGTGCTGCACGACATGTTCAGCGTGCCGTTCGAGGAGGTCGCGACAATCGTCGAACGCTCCCCCGCCACCACCAGGCAACTCGCCAGCCGGGCCCGCCGCCGGATCCAGGGCGCCCGCGTCGCTCCCGACCCCGACCTGGCCCGGCAGCGCGAGGTCGTCGCCGCGTTCCTGTCCGCCGCCCGGGACGGCGACTTCGGGGCGCTGGTCTCCGTACTCGACCCGGACGTGGTGCTGCGCGTCGAGGGCGCCGACGTGCCGATCGGCACGCTGCGGGTGATCCGCGGGGCCGCCGAGGTGGCCGGCCAGGCGATGTCGTTCCGCGCGATGGCGGACCGCTACGTGCCGGTGCTGGTCAACGGGGCCGTGGGCATGATGTCCGCACCGAACGGCAAGCCCAAGATCGTCGCCGCGGTCACCGTCTCCGGCGGAAAGATCGTGGCCATGGACATCCTCGCCAGTCCTGAGCGCCTGCGCCGCCTCGCCTCCTTGCCCTCGCTGCCCCGCGACCAGGACCGACGTTGACCCCGGCTGCCAGCCTCGCGGCCGGGGAGGACGTACGATCAGCGGGTGACCGAAAAGACCGAAACCGTACCTGGCTGGCTCGCTCCCGAAGAGCTGGAGTCGATTCGCGGACGCATGCCGATCCTCTACATCGACGCCGTCCCCGTGCGAGTCGACGAGACCGGTGTCGTGACCCACGTCGGCCTCCTGCTGCGCATCAGCTCCGACGGCGAGGTCAGCCGGGCGCTGGTCTCCGGCCGGGTCCGGCACCACGAACGGGTCCGCGACGCGCTGATGCGGCACCTGGAAAAGGATCTCGGGCCGGTGGCGCTGCCGAACATCCCGATCTCGCCACAGCCGTTCACGGTCGCGGAGTACTTCCCGACGCCGGGCGTCACGCCGTACCACGACCCGAGACAGCACGCGGTCTCGCTGGCCTACATCGTCCCGGTGTCCGGTGACTGCCGCCCGCGGCAGGACGCGCTCGACCTCGTCTGGTTCACTCCCGAGGAGGCGTCGTCCCCGATGGTGCAGCAGGAGATGGCCGGCGGGCAGGGCGTCCTGCTCAAGCAGGCACTAGCACATGTGGGACGCTTGACCTGATTTGTAAGCGACGCGTCACTCTGCGCTTAACTCGGAGTCACGTTAGCCTGTCAAGCTCGGTCGCATGCGACGACTGGGCTTCATCATCGTGACCGCGTTGACGACCCTGACGACCCTCACGCCGGCGGTCTCCGCCGCCGCCGACCCCACCAACGTCGCCCATCGGGGCGCCTCGGCCGACGCCCCGGAAAACACCCTCGCCGCCTTCAGGCTCGCCGGCCGGCAGGGCGCCGACATGTTCGAGCTCGACGTCCGCGAGACCAAGGACCATCAGCTCATCCTCCTGCACGACCCCACGCTGACCAGGACCACCAACGTCGAGAACGTCTTCCCCGACCGCGCGCCGTGGCCGCTGAGCGCCTTCACCCTGGATGAGATCCGCAGGCTCGACGCGGGCTCATGGTTCGGTTCCGGTCACTCCGGCGAACGTGTCCCGACCCTCGGCGAGACCCTGCGCACCATGAAGGGCCGCGGCATGGGCCTGCTCCTGGAGATCAAGGACCCGGACCAGTACCCCGGCATCGAGCGTCGCGTAGCCGCCGAACTCCGCAGGAACTCCTGGTGGCTGCAGCCCGGCCGCCTGGTCGTCCAGTCCTTCGACTGGCGCTCGATGCGTACCTTCCACCACAGGATGCCGCGCATCCCGGTAGGCCTCCTCGGCACCCCCGCGGTGAGCCAGCTCCGCACCCTGTCCCGCTACGCCACCCAGATCAACCCGCCCTACCAGTACGTCACCCGGGCGTACGTCAACCGCATCCACAGGCTGGGCATGAAGGTCTTCACCTGGACCGTCAACGACCGCGCCGAGTGGCGCCGCCTGGCCTCCCAAGGCGTCGACGGCATCATCACCGACCGGCCCGGCATGGCGGGACTCACTCCTTGACCGGAATCCGCCGCACCCGCATGATCTCCGCGCCCTCTCTCCGCCACCCCTCCCCTTCTTCGGTACGGCCCAGCCGCCGATAGACCTGCCCGAGCACGATGGCGATCCTGCCCCGGGTGAGCTCGTCATCGTGCGCCAGGCCGGCGGCCGCCTCCAGCACGTGGGCCGCCTCCTGGTTCCGCCCGGCGGCGGCCAGCGCCCGTCCTCGCTGGTAGGTCAGCAGAGCTTTGCCCTGGGCGTCCCCCAGCACCTCATAGGCCCGAACGCCCTCGTCAAAACGTTCAGCCGCGGCGTCGGGATTGCCCCGGGCCAGTTCGAGCAGCCCCCGCGTCTCGACCATCACCGCCCGCACCTCAGCCACCTTCCGCGCAACAGCCCCACCCTCAGCACCCCCACTCCCCACGACCCCCGCGCCACTGGCGCTCCCGGTGCCCCCAGCGCCCTCAGCACTCCCGGCGCCCTCAGCACTCCCCGCGCCCCCGGCGCCCCCTGCGGCCCCGGCGCTCCCAGCGCCCCCGGCGCCCTCAGCGCTCCCAGCGCTCCCGGTGCTCCCGGTGCTCCCGGTGCTCCCGGTGCTCCCGGTGCTCCCGGTGGTTGTGGCGTTTTCTGGGTTTTTGTTCCCGGAGCTTTCGGTGCCCGTGGGCTCTGGTGCCTTGGCCAGGTCGGCTGCCCGGTCCACCTCGGCGGCGGCCTTGTCCAGTTCGGTCGCGGCCGCCGAGAAGTCCGACAGCTCGATCAACGCCCTGGCCGTCTGATCACGCATCCGCGCCTCAGCCGCCCAGTCACCCAGCCGGTGCGCGGACAGGGTCCCGAGCCTGCTGGTCTCCAGCCAGTCGGCGTAGTGTTTGCGGTTGGCATAGAGCGCCCACATGGCCTCGGCGCTCCGCCGTACCAGCTCATCCCACCCCGCGGTGGAGGCCTGCCGCAGCAACGCCAGCAGATTCCCCCGCTCACTCTCCAGCCAGTCCAGCGCCTCGCCAGGACCGTCGAACACCCCCGGCTCCCCAGGACGATCCAGGACCAGGCAGTGAGCGGCGGTGACCATGCGCGAATACCAGGCCACCGCCCGCCGCAAAGCCTGGTCCCGCTCGGCCGCGGGCTCCCCTTCGGCGGCGTGCGCCGCGTGCCCCCGGACCAGCTCATGCAGCCGGTACCGCTCGGGCAGCGCCTCCACCACCAGGTACGTCTCCAGAAGCGCCCCGATCAACGGCCGCACCTCACCACCCGCGAGCGCGCCGGCCAGAGCAGCGGTGAAATCGCTCCCAGGCAGCAGCCCCAGCAGCCGGTAAAGGCGCGCCGCGTCGGGCGGCAGTCCGCGATACGCGGTCTCGAACACCGCTTCCACAACGGGTTCCCTTCCGCGGCGAACCGGCCGGGGCGTTGCGGACCCCGATGGTCGCCACGGAAGAAGTCTCGCGTTCACCCACAACAAGAGCAAGACCGCTTGAATAGACCGTGAATTCCCACCCCGGATCGAGAGGTCAAAGCCATGATCCGCGTCGCCACCCTGAACGTCTGGGGCAGGCAGGGCCCCTGGCCGTCCCGCCTGGCCCTGATCCGCCAGGAACTCACCGACCTCAGCCCGGACGTCATTGGCCTCCAAGAGGTCTGGCGCCACAAGGGCCGCTGCCAGGCGGAGGAAATAGCCGGCGACCTGGGCTACGAAATCGCCTACGCCCCCGCCTTCACCGCCGATGACGGCCGCATCCAGGGCAACGCCATCCTGACCCGCCTCCCCATCCGCGACCAGCACCACGTCCCCCTCCCCGTAGGAGGCCACGAGCCAAGAGCCCTCCTCTACGTCCAGGCCGGCGACCTCCCCGTCTACGTCACCCACCTGAACTGGCAACCCGACCACAGCGCCATCCGCCAGGAACAGGCCCGCTTCATCACCGCCCACATGACCGGTTCCCCCGCGGTCCTGCTGGGCGACTTCAACGCCACCCCGGACTCCCCCGAAATCCAATACCTGAGCAGCCATTTCACCGACGCCTGGACCAGCACCGGCGACGGCACCCCCGGTGACACGTTCTCCCGCGACAACGCCTTCGTCAGCCAGTACGACGACGAACCCACGAGACGCCTGGACTACATCTTCACCAGCGCCCACCCGGCCCGAACCTGGCTGACCTTCACCACTCCGAAAGACAACATCTGGCCCTCCGACCACTACGGCCTCGCCTGCGACCTAACCCTCGCGGACCTCGACCAGTAGCGGCATACGCACCGTTTGGCCAGCTCAGCATGGCACTACGGAAAGTAGCGAATTGAATGCGAGGGGTGAAGGCTGGTGAAGTCCATCCCAACGACAGAAGGGAAACCTCATGCGCCCGATCCCCCTCATGCTGGCAGCCGCCGCCGCGACGCTCGCGTTCGTCGGCACCGGCCCCGCCTTCGCCGCACCAGGCGTCGTGTTCCTCCACTCGCCGAGCGGCGTGCAGAAGACCGTCGAGAACCCTCAGCCTCAAGAGTGCCACGTGGGCACCGGGCCCGGCTCTCTCGTACGCAATGCCACCGAGGGCACCATCCTGATCTTCCCTGACTCCGCGTGCCGGACCAGGATCTTCAACCCGGTCGAGCCCGGCGAAGTCCGGGTGGACAACGTCGGCAGCTTCATGGCGCTCGACTGACCGATGACGCCGGACCAGGCGGCCACGGTGAGGGCGGCCGCCTGGTCCGGTTCTGCTGTGTGTACTGGTGCGGAGCCTCACGGCCCTGGCCATCGAGCTGGGCGACAGCGTGATCAGAACGGGCGGAGCGGAGCTCCTTTTCAGATTTCGCAGTTGGTTTCGGTGTCTGGGTCGGGGCCGCCGTCGCAGTCGTCGGCTGTTCCGGTGCCGCCGTCCAGGTGGTCGGTGCCGTAGCTGCCGCGTAGCGTGTCGTTGCCTGCTCCGGCTTCCATGGTGTCGTTGCCTGTTCCGCCGTTGAGGGTGTCTGTCAGTGGGCCGCCGTACAGGGTGTCGTTGCCGCTGCCGCCGGTCAGCGTGTTCGCTCCTGGGCCGCCGTAGACCGTGTCCTGGCCGGCGTCGCCGTACAGGATGTCGTTGTCCCAGTCGCCGAACACCTCGTCGTCGCCGGAGCCTCCGGAGACTGTGTCGTTGCCCTTGACGCCGCTGACGAAGTCGTTGCCTACACCGCCGTAGACGCTGTCGTTGCCGTCCCAGCCCATGATGGTGTCTTCGCCTGCGCCACCGCTCAAGACGTTGGCGGCGGCCGTACCCTCCAGGTGATCGTTGCCGGAGCCGCCTGTGACGTTCTCGATGCCGGGCAGGCCGTCGTTCTCTCCTGGTTCGCCGCATGGGCACGCTGTCAGCTTCACCGTCACGGCGGCCGTACGGGAGGCGTAGCTGACGGTGTCGGTGCCGGTGCCGCCGTCGATGGTGTGACGGCCTGGCCCGGAATGGATGACGTCGTTGCCGGTGCCGCCGCTCACCAGGGAGCCGATGCTTCCCGGGTAGCCGTACGCTATGTCGTTTCCGGCTCCGAGGCCGATCAGGGCGTGGTTGGGGCCGGTCGGGTTGACGATGTCGTCCAGGTCGCCGACGTCGATGATGAGCTGGCCGCTGAACGTGGCGGCGGCCGTGCATTCGACGAGTGTCAGGTCGGCCGGGTCGGGGTGGGCGCAGCCGTTCAGCGGAGTGATGGGGACGATGTCGTCCACGAGGTAGGTGTCGGCGTCCGGTGCGGTGAAGGTCACGTGGTTGACCTGGCCGGGCGCGGCCTTGTACTCGAGTTCGCCGGACATTACTCGGGCGAAGGCGTCTACGGCGTACGCGGGCGTGGCGCCGAGCGCTACTAGGAGGGCCGCTGTGGCGGCCATGGCTAACGTGCTGGCTGGTCTCATGGTCGGACTGTGCGCCCGTCCCATTGCTCCGGACTTGCAGGCCGCTGACAGTTAGGGCGGATGCCCGATACCGCCGGAAGCCCGGGAAATCTAGCGTTTTGACCTGCAAGAATTCCCGCTTCGAGGAGCGACATGAACACCGCGATAGCCGTCCAAGGGCTTCACAAGAGCTTCGGCAAGGCGCCCGCGCTGAACGCGCTCGACCTGACCGTCCACACCGGCGAGGTGCACGGCTTCCTTGGCCCGAACGGCTCGGGAAAGTCGACGACGATCCGGATCCTGCTCGGGCTGATGCGGGCCGACTCCGGCTCCGTACGCCTGCTGGGCGGCGACCCCTGGAAGGACGCGGCCGAGCTGCACCGGCGGCTGGCGTACGTGCCGGGCGACGTGAGCCTGTGGCCGTCGCTGACCGGCGGCGAGGTGATCGACCTGCTGGGCCGGATCCGGGGCGGCCAGGACCGGACGCGGCGCGCGGAGCTGCTGGAACGCTTCGAGCTCGACCCGCGCAAGAAGGCCAGGACGTACTCCAAGGGCAACCGGCAGAAGGTGGCCCTGGTGGCCGCGTTCGCCTCCGACGCCGAGCTGCTCATCCTGGACGAGCCCACCTCGGGCCTGGACCCGCTGATGGAGGCGGTCTTCCAGCAGTGCGTGGCCGAGCAGAAGGCGCTGGGCCGCACGGTGCTGCTGTCGTCGCACATCCTGTCGGAGGTGGAGGCGCTGTGCGACCGGGTGAGCATCATCCGCGCGGGCCACACGGTCGAATCGGGCACTCTGTCCGAACTTCGCCATCTCACCATGACCCAGATTTCCGCCGAAATTTCGGGGAAAATCCCGGCGCTCCCCACCGCCCGCAACCTCACCACCAACGGCCGGAAGATCAGCTTCCAGGTCGACGACCAGGACCTCGACACGACCATGCTGACCCTCGCCCAGTCCGGCATCGTCAGCCTGACCAGCACCCCGCCCTCCCTCGAAGACCTCTTCATGCGCCACTACGCGGCCGAGAAGCCCAGCCACTCCGTGACCGAGAGAAGCAGCCACTCCGCGGCCGGGAAGGGCAACTGATCATGCACGGCACCTGGACCCTCATCAAGCTCGTCATCCGCCGCGAACGCCTCATCACCCCCGCCTGGATCCTCCTGCTGGCGATCGTCGCCGCCGGCCAGGCCAACAGGTACGCCCAGACCTTCTCCACCCCCCAGTCCATAGCCGACTTCGCCCGCGAGATGACCGTCAACAAGGCGCTGACCGCCTTCGCCGGCGAGGTCTACTCCCCCACGATCGCCGGCATGGCCGTCTGGAAGAACGCCGACCCCATCTACACGATCCTCGCCCTGATCGCGATCCTCACCGTGATCAGACACACCAGGGGCGAGGAGGAGTCCGGCCGCGCCGAACTGGTCGGCGCCGGTGTGATCGGCCGCCTGGCCCCGCTGACCGCGGCGCTCGCCGTGGCCGCCACCTCCATGCTGCTGGCGGGGTTCGTCACCGCGTTCTCCATGATCATGCTCGGCTTCGACGTCACCGGCTCGCTCGCCTTCGGCGCCGCCATCACCGGCGTCGGACTCGTCTTCACCGGCGTAGGCGCGCTGGCCGCCCAGCTCACCGAGGGCGCCAGGACCGCGATCGGCCTGGCGGCCATGGGCCTCGGCCTGTCGTACCTGCTGCGCTTCGTCGCCGACGGCGGCGCGGGGACCGCGATGAAGTGGGCCTCACCGCAGGGCTGGTCGCACCTGGTCCAGCCGTACGCCGCCAACAACCTGGCCGCGCTCCTGCCCAGCCTGGCCCTCACGCTGGCCACGATGGCCGCCGCCTACCGGCTCAACGCCCGCCGCGACCTCGGCCACGGCATCCTCGCCCAGCGTCCCGGCCCGGCGCACGCGCGCCACCTGTCCTCCGCACTGTCCCTGGCCTGGCGCCTGCACAAGGGCCTGCTGACCGGCTGGAGCATCGGCTACGCCGTCGCCGGCCTGGTGCTCGGCGCCCTGGCCCTGTCCATCCCCGAAGTCTCCCGGCAGGGCGCCGCTGTCGAGGAGTTCCTGCGCCGCTACACCGGCTCCCCCGAGGCCGGCATGACCGACGCGTACCTGTGGCTGATCAGCCTCTCGCTCGGCTACGTCGCCGCCCTCTACCCCCTGCTCACCCTGCTACGGCTGCGCGCCGAGGAGGCCACCGGCCGCGCCGAACTCCTGCTGGCCCACCCCGTCGGCCGCCTGCGCTGGGCGTGGAGCCACCTGGTGTTCGCGCTGGCCGGGCCGGTCGTCATCCTGGTCCTCGCGGGCCTGGCGATGGGCGTGGCCGTCGGCGATCCGCTGTCGGTGCTGCCCGGCACGCTGGTGCAGGTTCCGGCCGTCTGGGTGCTGGCCGGGGTGGGCGTGCTGGCCTTCGGGGCGCTGCCCAGGGCGGCCGCCGCGATCAGCTGGACGGCGTTCCTGTTCGTCAACCTCTTCGGCGAGGTGCTCGGCCCGATCATCGGGATCGACTACTGGATCGCCAAGTACTTCGTCCCCTTCCCCAACCTGCCGATGGTCCTGTCGGGCGAGGCGTTCAGCGCCGTTCCTCTTCTGATCATGACCGCGCTCACGGCCGCGCTCACCGCCGCGGGACTGACCGCACTCAACCGCAGGGCCCTGGTCTGAGTACGTCAGGACTCCAGGTAGGCCAGAACCGCCAGCACCCGGCGGTTCTGGTCGTCGCTGGGCGGCAGCCCGAGCTTGGCGAAGATGCTGGACGTGTGCTTGCCGATCGCCTTCTCGGTGACCACCAGCCGGGCGGCGATGGCGTGGTTGGACAACCCTTCTGCCATCAGCCCCAGCACCTCCCGCTCCCGCGGCGTCAGGGCGGCCAGCGGCTCGTCCCGCCCGCGCCGGGTGAGGAGCTGGGCGATGACCTCGGCGTCCATGGCGGTGCCGCCGGCGGCGACCGTACGGACCGAGTCGACGAACTGCTCGACGTCCCCGACCCGGTCCTTCAGCAGGT
The DNA here is from genome assembly GCF_042740555.1 of Nonomuraea sp. NPDC059007. NCBI lineage: Bacteria > Bacillati > Actinomycetota > Actinomycetes > Streptosporangiales > Streptosporangiaceae > Nonomuraea > Nonomuraea sp. NPDC059007. The sequence continues at coordinate 90,482 of NZ_JBHYJD010000024.1, forward strand.
AGCCCACGCCACCGGATCGGTCGGACAGAAGCTCGTGGGCGTAGAGCTGCTCCACGTACTGCGACAGGATCAGCACCGGCAGCCCCGGCACCCGGCGGCGGGCCTCCAGGGCGATGCGCAGGCCCTCGTCGGTCTGGGTGGGCGGGAGCCGTACGTCGACGACGGCCACGTCGGGGCGGTGCTTGAGCAGGGCGGCGAGCAGCATCGGGCCGTTGTCGACCGCCTCGACCACGTCGAAGCCGTGCGTGGACAGCAGGCGGATCAGGCCGTCCCGGAGGAGTGCGAGATCTTCCGCGATGACAACACGCACGGCAACTCCATGGTCAGTTCGGTCGGCCCGCCGGCGGGGCTGGCCACGGTGAGGGTGCCGTCGAAGGCGGACAGGCGGCGTTCGATGCCGAGCAGGCCCGTCCCGGCGGAGGGTCGCGCGCCGCCCCGGCCGTCGTCGCGGACGGTGAGCCTGATCCGGTCGCCGGGGTAGCGCAGCCGTACCCAGGCGCGGGTGGCCTGGCTGTGGGCGGCCACGTTGGAGAGGGCCTCGGCGGCGGCGAAGTACAGCGCGGACTCCACCGGCGCCTCGGGACGGCCGGGCAGGTCGAGGTCGAGTTCGACCGGCACCGGGCAGAGCATCGCGGCGGCCCGGATGGCGCCGGTGAGGCCGCGGTCGGCGAGCACCGGCGGGTGGATGCCGCGCACGAGGCCGCGCAGGTCGTCCAGCGCTTGGGCGGCCGAGCGCCAGGCCTCCTCGACGAGTTCGCGGGTCTGGGCCGGGTCGGTGCTCTTCCTGGCCAGGCCGAGGTTCATGCGCATGGCGATGAGCCTGGCCTGGGCGCCGTCGTGCAGGTCGCGTTCGATCCTGCGCAGTTCCGCGGCCTGCGCGTCGACGGCGGCGGCGCGGGAGGCGGTCAGCTCCCTGATGCGCCGCGCCTCGGGCGTCTCGCCGAGCAGCACCAGCGCCAGGTAGTCCTGGACGCGCAGGGAGGTGTAGGCGGTCAGCGCGCTGAGCAGGGTGATCGCGATGATCGACAGCGTGAACGCGATCGTCAGGTTCTTCGACGGGTAAGGGGTGTAGACCCTCCAGATGACCCCGATCATCGAGAGCATGCTGCCGATCGCCAGGGCGGTGCCGGGCCCGAGCACCCCGTGAGCCGCCAGCCAGGCGATGACGCGCAGGTCGCCGGGGTCCGGCTCGCGTACCCGGCCCAGGGTGCGGGCGGCGCGCAGGATCGGGCGCGGCGCGAACGGCAGCGCGAGCAGCAGCGCCAGCGCCGCCACCCCCGTGAGCACGTTGCGCGCGGCGCGCACCGCCCAGCCCCGTCCGATCCTCTCCACTCCTGCAGTCTGCCCTCTCCCCGGCGGTGCGTCGGTAGGCCTAGGCCTACCCCCGGAGTGGGAGTGCGCCCATGGCCTGCGCGTACGCGGCGCGCGAGCCTGGAGCGGTGATCGAGATACACGGGCTCACCATCAAGTACGGCGCCGCCGTCGCCGTGGACGACCTGACCTTCGCCGTGAAACCCGGCCAGGTCACCGGCTTCCTGGGACCCAACGGCGCGGGGAAGTCGTCCACGATGCGCGCGGTGGTCGGCCTGGAGGCGCCGCACGCGGGCGTCGCGCTGGTGGACGGCCGGCCGTACGGGATGATCGGCAGGCCGCTCGAGCAGGTCGGCGCGTTGCTGGACGCGTCCGCCGCGCACGGCGGGCGCACGGCGCGCGCGCACGTGGCGTGTGTGGCGCGCAGCAACGGCATCGGCGCCCGGCGGGTGGACGAGGTGCTGGAGCTGGTGGGCCTGGCCGGGGTCGCGGGGCGGCGGGTGGGCGGGTTCTCGCTCGGCATGCGGCAGCGGCTCGGCATCGCGGTGGCGCTGCTGGGCGATCCGGGGGTGCTGATGTTCGACGAGCCGGTCAACGGGCTTGATCCGGAGGGGATCCGGTGGATCCGCGGGCTGCTGCGCACGCTGGCCGGGGAGGGCCGCACGGTGCTGGTGTCCAGCCATCTGATGGGCGAGATGGAGAAGACGGCCGCGCACGTGGTGCTCATCGGGCGGGGGCGGCTGATCGAGGACACCTCGATGGCCGCGCTGGTCGGGCGGTTCGGGTCGCTGGAGGACGCGTACATGGAGCTGACGGAGGCGAGCGTGGAGTTCGCGGCGGGGGGACGGGCATGATCGGGGACGCGATCGCGGCGGAATGGATGAAGTTCCGCACGCTGCGCTCGAACCACTGGCTGCTGGCGGCCTCGCTGCTGTCGGTGCTGATCAGCGTCGGGCTGGCGGCCATGGTGGTACGCGGCTTCGCCGGGCAGGATGCGGCGGATCGGATGCGGTTCACCAGCATCGGCGACGGGCTCGGGCCGGGGTTGCAGGTGGCGCTCTTCGTCATGGGCGTGCTGGGCGCGCTGGCGGTGACCGCCGAATACTCCACCGGGCAGATCCGGACGAGCCTGACGGCGGTGCCGAAGCGGCAGGTGCTGTTGCTGGCCAAGGTTCCGGTGCTGCTCGGGGTGGGGCTGGTGGCCGGGCAGGTGCTGGCGTTCTCCATGCACTACGGCGCGATGGCGGTGCTGGGCGGGCACGCCGGGCAGGTGCTCATGGACGGGCGCACGCTGGGCACGCCGCTGTCGGAGCCCGGCGTGCTGGGCGGCGTGCTGCTGTCGGGCGTGGCCATCGGGCTGGTGACGCTGGTCGGACTGGGCATCGGGGCCGTGGTGCGCTCCACGGCCGCGACGCTGGTGGTCCTGATCATGATCGTGCTCGTGCTGCCGACCGCCGCGGCCACGCTGCCGCAGCCGTGGCAGGCGCGGGCCGGCTCGGTCATGCTCGACCGTCTCGTGGGCGACGGGCTGCTGCCGCCGGTCGCGGCGCTGGCGCTGCTGCTGGCCTACCCGGTCGCGGCGCTGAGCGCGGGTGCGGTCGCGATCGCGCTCCGGGGCAGAAGGACGCACCCGATGATCGCCGGGCTCGCCGCCACCGGCGTCCTGCTGGCCATGGTCGTCGTGGTACGGCCGGCGCAGGCCTCGGACTTCGCCTGGAAGCCCTGCAAGAAGGACATGGAGTGCGGGGCCGTACAGGTGCCCGTGGACTGGAACAAACCGCAAGGGCGAAAGATCACCCTCCCCCTGGTACGGCTGCCCGCCACCGGATCCCACCGCCGGATCGGCACCCTCTTCGCCCTGCCCGGCGGCCCCGGCGGTTCCGGCATCGAGGACCTGGAGAAGAAGGGCGCGGTCTTCGCCCAGCTCCGCCAGCGGTTCGACGTGGTCAGCTTCACCCCGCGCAACGGCCTCGACCTGGGCGTCCTGTCCAAGGACTGCCTGCTGGGCGGCCCCTGGATCCGGCTGCCGTCCAACGAGGCGGAGTTCGATCGCCAGGCCGCGGTCAACCGGGCGGCGGCCGAGAAGTGCCGCGCCCAGGACCCCGAGCTTTTCGGCAACCTCAGTTCGGCCTCCGTGGCCAGGGACGTCGAGGCGATCAGGATCGCGCTGGGCGAGGAACGGCTCAGCCTCCTCGGCACCTCCTACGGCGGCGTCACCGCCACGAACTACGCCCGCCTCTTCCCCTCAAGGGTCCGCGCCATGGTCCTCGACGGCGCGGTCAACCTGCTGAACGAGCGGCGCCTGCGCCACCAGGTGATGGAAGGGCAACTCGTCAAGTTCGCCGCGTGGTGCGCGGGCACCACCGAGTGCGTGCTGAACGGCCAGGACGTGGCCAAGGCCTGGCGGGAGGTGGCCTCGGCCGAGCGCATCCCGGTCAAGGGCCGGGAGGTCTCCTACGACGGCTTCGACGTCCAGATCGCCGCCGGGCCGCACTTCATCTCCCCCGGTACCGACCACTTCCGCTGGAAGGAGCTGGCCAAGGCGATCGTGCTGGCCAGGTCCGGCGACGCGTCCGGCTTCGCCGACTACGTCAAGGCGGGCACCGGCAGCCTGAAACCGCCGTCGCCGGTCGGCATGAACATGACCCACTGCCTCGACGGCGTCGGCTTCCGCGAGTACGCCGACTTCACCGAGGCCAGGAGCCGCAACGAACGGCTGGCGCCCAGCTACCCGCGGCACGAGCTCTGGCACGGGCTCGCCTGCCCCGGCTGGCCCGAGCCGCCGGGGAACCCGCCCCGGCCGCTGCCGTCCACCGGCCTGCCGCCCCTGCTCGGCGCCGCGAGCTGGACGGAACCCGACGTGGACGATCTGGTGCGGCAGGTGCCGGGCTCGGCGACGATTCGCTTCGACGGCCACGGTCACGGCCTCTACCTCAGTGCGGAGCCCTGCACGATCGGGCACGTCAACAGGTATCTCACCTGGCTGAAGCTGCCTCCGCCCGGGGCCGTCTGCCGGTCATGACCAGCGGCGCAGGAGCGCCTCCGCCTCGGCGAAGCCGGCGACGACCGCGGCGGCCGGGCGCTCCTCGCGCACCATGCCGGCCGCCTGGCCGGCGTAGACGCAGGCGGTGTCGTAGTCGCCGGCGGCGCGGGCCGTCCTGAGCTCGGCCGCCGCCTGCTCGTCTTCGGCCAGTTCGTCCTCGCGGCCGTGCCAGGTGTCGAAGAACCGGTTGCGGAGGGCGCGGCCGCCGTACTCCCAGGGCCAGGCGAGCCGCTGGGCCACGTCGAACACCCGCCCGTAGGCGGTGTCCTCCTCACCCGCTTCGAGAATCCGCCGCTTGGCCGGGGCGGACCCCCGCGCCTCCGTACAGGCCAGGAACGCCGTTCCCACCCAGGCGCCCTCGGCGCCCGCGGCCAGGACGGCGGCCAGTCCCCGCGGGCCCGCGATGCCGCCGGCGGCCAGCACGGGCACGCTCACCGTGTCCAGCACGCTCTGCAGCAGCGGCAACGTGGCCACCGTGTCCCTGCCGTGCCCGCCGCCTTCGCCGCCACGCGCCACGACGGCGTCCACCCCGGCGCGCTCGGCCTCAACGGCCTCCCGCGTGGTCCCGGCCTGGGTCACCACGACGATGCCCGCCGACCGCAAGGGCTCCACGTACGGCGCGTAGTCCCCGAAACTCACCGATACCAGGCTGGGCCGCGCCGCGATCACCGCCTCCACCTGCGCCGGGTTCCGCGGGAGCGTCCACGCCATGAGCCCGATCCCGAACGGCAGGCCGGCGGCGAGCGCCGCCTGCTCCGCGATCCACTCCGGCGGGTCCGACGGGCCCACCCCGAACATCCCCAGAGCCCCGGCTCCGGACACGGCCGCCGCCAGCCGTCCCCCGCCCGCACCGGCCATCGGTGCCCCGACCAGGGGCACCTCCCGTCCGAACCGCTCGGTCACCCAGGTACGCATGCACCCCAGGCTAGAGGGTGAGGAGGGCGGTGATCCTGGCGCCTTCCGCCGCGTCCGTGTGTTCGTGGTCCCTGCGGCGCGTTCCCAGAACCGGGAGGTAGCGGCGGGCCGCGTCGGTGTCGACGTGGTCGAGGAAGGCGGCCAGCAGGTCGGGGCGCAGTTCCTCCAGCGCCGGGTCCAGCGGAGCCGAGGCCAGCACGATCCACGTCGAGGCCACGTCCGCGGCGGCGGCGCCCCTGGCCGCGTCGGCCCAGTCGATGACGATGGGGCCGTCGGCGGTCAGGAGCACGTTGGCCGGATGGAGGTCCAGGTGGAGCAGGCGGTTGCCGGGGCAGCCGTCGGCGGCCGGCAGCCAGCCGGGGGCGCGGATCGCGCCGAGCCTGGTGAGCAGGCCGGCGAGCAGGCGGCCGTGGCCGGGCAGGTGGTTCGGGTGAGCGCGGGCGTCGTCGGCCACGCTCACCCCGTCGAGGTGCTCCATGAGGATGTCGGGGCCGTCGGCGTCGTACACCTCGGGAGCGGGGAAGCCGTGCCGCCGCGCGTGCCGCATGATCGACGCCTCGCGCTCAAGGCTGCGGCCGTCGCGGGCGCGCCGGATGACCTTGCCGGAGCCGGAGGCCAGGATGTGGCAGTCACGGCCGGAAGCGATCAGGTTTCCCGCATGCATGCCATTAATCCTAAGCACGGATCGACAAAAGCCGCACTGGCCAGAAATTGCGGTAACTAGTGGTCAGTGACATCGCCTACCTGGCCTGATGTCCGGTATTCGCAGAGAACTTCCTGCCATAAGCCGCCTAATGCATATGGGGCTATGGTGGCGACGACAGCCGATTTAAATCGAATTATTGGGCTGCATTCAATAAGGCACCTGAGGAGGTGCGCGTTGCTGGAAGTAGTCGATCTTGTCAAGCGTTATGGCCCGGTCACGGCATTGGACGGTTTCACCCTGAGCGTCGCGTCCGGCGAGATCGTCGGACTCGTCGGGCACAACGGTGCGGGGAAGACGACCTTCGTGGAGATCGTCTCCAACCTGCTGCGCCAGGACAGCGGCCACGTGACCATCGACGGCAAGCCGCCGGCCGACGTGCGCGGCCAGGTCGGTGTGGCGCCCCAGCACATCGCGCTCTATCCCACCGTGACGGTCCGCGAACACCTGGTGTTGTTCGGCCGGCTCGGCGGGCTGCGCCGCGCCGCCTTGGACTCCGCCATCGACGACCTCGCCGTACTGCTCCGCCTCACCGATCTGATGGACCGGCGCACCGGCCGGCTTTCCGGCGGGCAGCAGCGCCGTATCCAGGCCGCGACCGCGCTCATCCACCGCCCGCGGCTGATGCTGCTGGACGAGCCGACGGCGGGCGCCGACCTGGAGACCAGGCAGGCGATCCTCGACGTCGTCAAGCAGCGCGCCGGCGAGGGCGCCGCGGTCGTGTACACCACCCACTACCTCCCGGAGATCACCGAGCTCCAGGCCACGATCGCGGTCGCCCGCGACGGCCGCGTGATCGCCCGGGGCACCTACGACGAGCTGATCGAGGGCCTGCCCGGCGAGGTACGCCTCACGCTGGACAACGAGGAGGAGATCAGCGTCTCCACCACGGAGCCCACGGCCACGCTCATCGACCTGCTCAACCGGGCCGAGCGCCCGGTCAGCGCGGTCGACCTGCGCAACCCGTCCCTGGACGACCTCTACCACTCGCTGGCGGCCCGCGATGCTTCTTGACGCCGCTCCCCGGGCGGGGGGCATGTTCTACCGGATCGCCGCCATCGCGCGGCACAACTGGATCGTCCGCCTGCGCGACCCCGGCCAGATCATCAGCTACATCGCCATGCCGATGGTGCTCATGCTGGTGCTCAAGCCCCTGTACGTCAGGGCGCTGGACGCCGGCTCCACCCAGGTGGCCACCGGCCTGATGGTGATGTTCTCGGTCTTCGCGATCGGGCTGGCCGGCAACTCCATCCTGTCGGAGCGCACCTGGCGTACCTGGGACCGGCTGCGGGTCAGCCGGGCCCCGGCGGTCGAACTGCTCGTCGGCAAGACGTTCCCGATCTTCCTGGTCATGGTCCTGCAGCAGACCATCCTGGTGATCTACGGCGTGATCGCCATCGGCCTGCCGTTGCCCGCCGAACCCTGGTGGGTGGCGCTGGCCATCCTCATCTGGGCCTTCGCGCTGCTGGCGATCGGGGCCGCGCTGGCCACGCTGGTGCGCAGCCACGGCGAGCTCAGCGTGATCTCCGACGTGGGCGCGCTGACGCTCAGCTCGCTCGGCGGCGCGCTGGTGCCGCTCAGCATCATGCCGGAATGGGCGCAGATCGCCGGTCACGCCTCGCCCGGGTACTGGGCGCTCACGATGCTGCAGGCCGCGGTCGCCGGCAACGAGTCGGCGATGCTGCTGCCCGCCTCCGTCCTGCTCGCGATCGGCCTGCTGGCCGGCGCCTTCGCCGCCCGGCGGCTGGCCCGCGGCTGGAGCCGCGGCAAGTTGATGTAAGGGCCCGACCAGAAGCACAAGCCAATTCCGTGAAGAGGGGCATGTTGATGGACCAGCACCACTCACCGGGCGAATCCGATGTCGCGATCATCGGCATGGCCGGCCGGTTCCCAGGGGCCTCCGACGTGGGGACGTTCTGGCGCAACATCAGCTCGGGCGCCGAGTCGTTCACGACGTTCACCGACGAGGAACTGATCGAGTCCGGCGTCAGCCCCGCGACCTTCCAGCAGCCGAACTACGTGCGCATCCGGCCGATCCTGGAGGGGATCAAGGGCTTCGACGCCGCGTTCTTCGGCTACAACCCGCGCGAGGCGACGCTGGCCGACCCGCAGCAGCGCATCTTCCTCGAGTGCGTCTGGGAAGTGCTGGAGTCGGCCGGGTACGCCCCCACCGACGGCCGCGGCAGCGTCGGCGTGTTCGCCGGCATGAACATCAGCGGCTACCTCCTCACCCGGCTCGGCGCCTTCAACATGGGCATCGACACCTCCGCCCTGATGATCGGCAACGACAAGGACTCCCTGGCCACGAACGTCTCCTTCCGCCTGGACCTGAACGGCCCGAGCCTGTCGGTGCAGACGTTCTGCTCGACCTCTCTGGTGGCCGTCCACCTGGCCGGGGAGAGCCTGCGCCGCGGCGAGTGCGACATGGCCATCGCCGGCGGCGTCTCGGTGCGCATCCCCGACCGCATGGGCTACCTGTGGGAGGAGGGCGGCCAGGAGTCGCCCGACGGGCACGTGCGCACCTTCGACGCGCAGGGCCGCGGCAGCATGTTCGGCGACGGCGCGGCGGTGGTCGCGCTGAAGCGGCTGGACGACGCCGTGCGCGACCGCGACACCGTGCTCGCGGTGATCCGCGGCTCGGCGATCAACAACGACGGCGCGATCAAGTTCAGCTACCTGGCCCCGAGCATCGACGGCCAGCGCCGCTGCGTGTCCGCCGCCCTGAAGCGGGCGGGCGTGGACCCCAACGACATCTCCTACGTCGAGGCGCACGGCACCGCCACCGAGGTCGGCGACCCGATGGAGGCCGCCGCGCTCACGCGGGCCTTCGGCCAGACGAAGAAGAAGCAGTACTGCGTGCTCGGCTCGATCAAGCCGAACGTCGGCCACCTCGACCGCGCCTCCGGCGTCACCGGCCTGATCAAGGTGATCCAGTCGCTGCGCCACGAGCTCATCCCGGGGACGCTGCACTACACCTCCCCCAACCCGGAGATCGACTTCGACAGCAGCCCGTTCCGCGTGACGGCGGAGAACACCCCCTGGCCGCGGGAAGCCGAGCGCGCGCGCATCGCCGGCATCAGCTCACTGGGCATGGGCGGGACCAACGCGCACGTCATCCTCACCGAGGCGCCGGTGCCCGCGCCGCGCAAGCAGCGCGCCCGCCGCTGGCAGATCCTGCCGGTCTCGGCCAAGTCGGCCGCCGCCGCGGAGAACTCCTGCGCCAGGCTGGCGGAACGGCTGCGCGACAACGACGTGGACCTCGGCGACGTGGCCTACACGCTGCAACTGGGCCGGCGCGTCTTCAACCACCGCAAGATCGTCATCGCCGACTCGACCGGCGAGGCCGCCTCCCGGCTGGCCGACCCGGCCGGTTCGCTGGGCCGTAACGACGCGACGGTCGGCCGCAAGGCCGGGTTCCTCATCGCCGGGGTCGGCGAGCAGTACCCGGGCATGGTCGCCGAGCTGTACGCCGAGGAGCCCGCCTACCGCGCCGACGTCAACGAGTGCCTGACGGTGCTCGGCCTGACCGAGCCCGGCCAGCTCTCGGACATCTTCGTGACCCCCTCGGGCGAGAGCGAGGACACCGCCGGCGACCTGGCCAGGCTGCTGGGCCGCAGCGCGCCGGCGCCCGCCTCCGCCACCGAGGCGCACCTGGTCCAGCCGGCCGTCTTCGTCGCCGAGTACGCGCTGGCCCGCCAGTTCATCCGCTGGGGCGTGCGGCCCGAGGTCATGGTCGGCTACAGCCTCGGCGAGTACGTGGCCGCGTGCCTGTCGGGCGTGCTGTCGCTGGAGGACGCGCTGAAGCTGGTCGCCTACCGGGCCAAGCTGATCACCTCGCAGCCCGACGGCGCGATGCTCGCCGTCGCCGCCGACGAGCGGCGGCTGAAGACGGTTCTCGGCTCACTGTTCTCCGACGAGCTGGACGTGGCCGTCAGGACCGGTTCGCAGGTCGTGCTGGCCGGACCGGTCGAGGCGGTCGAGTCGGCCATGGAGAAGCTGCTGGAGGTCAAGATCGGCCACCGGCGCCTGGAGACCACCCACGCCTTCCACTCCCGGATGCTGGCCCCCGTCGCCGACGAGCTCACCACCTGGATCAGCGACAACATCACGCTCAACGCCCCGGAGATCCCCTACGTCAGCAACGTCACCGGCAAGCTCGCCACCGCCGAGGTCGTCACCGACCCCGGCTACTGGGCCCGCCACATGTGCGAGACGGTGGAGTTCGGCGCCGGTCTCGAGCACGTGCTGAGCGTTCCCGAGCTGGCACTCGCCGAGATCGGCCCCGGCCAGTCGCTGGGCGCGCTGACCCGCGGCCACGCCGCCTGTGACCGCGACCAGTGGCCGCTGATCGTCACCACGCTGCCCGCCGCCGGCGACCGCCAGGACGCCAACGCCGCCGTCGCCGCCGCGCTGGGCCGCCTCTGGCTGACCGGCGTGCCGGTCGACTGGGAGGTGCTCCACGACGACGAGGGCTGGCGGCCCGGCCGCGTACCGCTGCCGACCTACCCGTTCGAGCGGCAGGACTACTGGCTCGACATCGACCTGAACTCGTCCATGATGGGCGGCGGCAGCGGCGCGGCGCTCTTCGACGAGAGCGACCCGACGAGCATCGCCAAGGCCTTCCCGCGCCTGCCGGACACGGAGTGGATCCACACGCCGGTGTGGAAGCAGACCGCGCACCGCCCCGCCCGCGCCGACGAGGCCACCCGCTGGCTCGTCTACACCGACGACGGCCTCGCCGACTCGCTCGCCGCGCGGCTGCGCGCCGAGGGCCGCGAGATCGTTCAGGTACGGCCAGGCGACCGCTTCACCAGCGACGGCGACGTGCTGACCGTCCGGCCCGGCTCCCCCGAGGACGCCGTGTCCGCGCTGCGCGAGCTCAACGGCCGGGACTGGCTGCCCGAGCGCATCGTGCACATGTGGAACGCCGAGCACGGCAGCGAGCCGATCGACACCTGCCTGCAGCGCGGCCTGCACAGCGTCGTGGCCTTCGCCCGCGCCGCCGGCGACCTGGGCCTGCCGGGCTGGTGGCTGGACATCGTCACCAGCGGCAGCCACCACGTGCTGCCCGGCGACCGCATGACGCCGGAGCGCGGCACGCTGCTCGGCCCGGCCCGGCTCATCCCGGTCGAGTACCCGAGGGTGAAGACCCGCCTCATCGACATCGACGAGGTCAGCGCCCGCGAGGTCGTGTCCGAGTTGCTCACCGAGCCGACCGACCAGGTCGTCGCACTGCGCGGCGGCAGGCGCTGGATCCCCGACTACGAGTCGCTCGACGCCGCCTACATCGAGGCGGCCCCGCCCGCGGCGACGGTCCGCAAGGGCGGCGTCTACATGGTGACCGGCGGTCTCGGCGGCATCGGCCTGGCCATGGCCGAGCGCCTGGCCGAGGACTACCAGGCCCGCCTCGTCCTGCTCGGCCGCACCCCGGTGCCGCCGCAGGACCAGTGGAACCAGATCCTGGCCGCCGACAGCACCGCGAGCGAGGTGCGCCGGCGCATCGAGGGCCTGCGCCGCCTGCAGTCGGCGGGCATCGAGGTGCTCACGGTCGCCGCCGACGTCTCCAAACTGGATGACGTACGGCGGGCCGTACGCGAGACCCTGGACCGCTTCGGCGAGCTGAACGGCGTGCTGCACGCGGCCGGTGTGCCCGCGGTGGGCCTGATGCAGTTCAAGACCGGCGCCGACATGGACCGCGTGCTGGCCCCGAAGGTGGCGGGGACGCTGGCCCTGGCCGAGGTGCTGAAGGACGTGCCGGTGGACTTCCTGGCGCTGTTCTCCTCGACCACCTCGGCGACCGGCGGCGGCGCCGGCCAGGTGGACTACTGCGCGGCCAACGCGTTCCTGGACTCCTTCGCCTTCAGCGACGCGCTGCCCGGCGTGGCGCTGGCCTCGATCGACTGGTGCGAGTGGGAGTGGAACGGCTGGACCGACGGCCTGGAGAACTACGACGAGGGCTCCAAGCAGTACTTCGAGTGGTACCGCGGCGAGTTCGGCCTGTCGTTCGACGACGGCTGGAAGACGCTGCAGCGGGTGCTGGCCAGCGGCCAGCGGCACGTGGTGGCCTCCACGCAGGAGTTCGCCCCGCTGGTGGCGATGAGCCGCCGCTCGTCCATCGAGAGCCACCAGGCGACGGTGAAGAAGATCCGCGACGCGTTCGGCAGGCACCCGCGGCCGGACCTGTCGACGGCCTACGTCGAGCCGCAGAGCGAGACCGAGACCAAGATCGTCGAGGTCTGGGAGGAAGCGCTCGGCCTGGAGCAGGTCGGCATCCATGACAACTTCTTCGAGCTCGGCGGCAACTCGCTGCTCGGCATGGAGATCATCGCCGACGTCAGGAAGGCCCTGGAGCTGTCGTACCTGCCGCCGCACATCCTCTACCAGGCGCCCACGGTGGCCTCCCTGGCCGAGGCCGCCACCGCGCAGGACAGCGGCGACGACGACGAGCAGGACGACGCCAGGGACCAGCAGCGCTCCAGGATCGCGCAGCGCCGCAACATGCTCAGGAGTGGGAGGAACAACGTATGACGGAGACCACCGACTATGACTCAGCCATCGCGCTGATCGGGATGTCCGGGCGGTTCCCCGGGGCGAGCAACGTCGATGAGCTGTGGAGCAACCTGCTGGCCGGCGTCAAGGGCCTGCGGAAGATCACCGAGGAGGAGCTGACGGAGTCGGGCGCCGAGCCCGGCACGCTGGCCGACCCCCGTTACGTCCGCGTCGGCGGGCCGGTGGACAACCTGGCGATGTTCGACGCCTCGGTCTTCGGGATCAACCCGCGTGAGGCGGAGTCCATGGACCCGCAGCACCGGCTCTTCCTGGAGTGCTCGTGGGAGGCGCTGGAGAGCGCCGGCTACTGCCCGACGGACGTGCCGGGACAGGTGGGCGTGTTCGGCGGCTGCGGCTTCCCCGACTACATCGTCAAGAACATCAACCACCTCATCTACCAGCCCGGCGGCGCGCTGCTCATGGCGGTCGGCAACGAGCGCGACTCCCTCGCCTCGCTGGTCGCCTACAAGCTGGGCCTGCGCGGCCCGGCGATCTCCGTCCAGACGTTCTGCTCGACCTCGCTGGTCTCCGTCCACCTGGCCTGCCAGAGCCTGCTGACCTACGAGTGCGACATCGCGCTGGCCGGCGGCGCCTTCACCCCGCTGCCCCAGCCCTCCGGCTACCTGTACGAGCAGGGCGGCATCATGTCGCCCGACGGGATCGTGCGCAGCTTCGACGCCGAGGCCGGCGGCACCGTCATGGGCAGCGGCGCCGGCGTGGTCGCGCTCAAGCGCATGTCAGAGGCGCTGGCCGACGGCGACGTGATCCACGCGGTCATCCTGGGCTCTGCCGCCAACAACGACGGCCGCATGCGGGCCGGCTACACCGCGCCGGGCGTGGAGGGCCAGGCCGAGGTGATCGAGTCCGCGCTGGGCGTGGCCGGGGTCAAGCCCGAGACGGTCGGCTACGTCGAGTGCCACGCGACCGGCACCATGCTGGGCGACTCGATCGAGCTGGCGGCCATGAACCGCGTCTTCCGCACCGGCCGTGACACGCCGTGCGTGCTGGGCTCGGTCAAGCCGAGCCTGGGCCACCTCGACCGCGCGTCGGGCGTGACCGGCCTGATGCGGGCGGCCATGAACCTGAAGAACGAGCTGCTGCCCGGCACCCCCAACTACCAGACGCCCAACCCGGCGCTGGCCTCGGCGCAGGACCGGTTCACCGTCCTGACCGAGCACCAGGCGTGGCCGGAGGGCCCGCACCCGCGGCGGGCCGGCGTCAGCTCGTTCGGGCTCGGCGGCACGAACGCGCACGTCGTCCTGGAGCAGGCGCCGCCCCGCGAGGAACGGCCGGCGCGTCCCGGCCCGCACCTGCTGGTGTACTCGGGCGGCGACGACCAGGCCCTCACGGACGTGACCACCCAGCTGCGCCGCTACCTGGAGGACGAGGACGGCGTGGACCTGGCCGACGTGGCCTACACGCTCCAGGTCTCGCGCGGCGGCTTCGCCAAGCGCCGGGCGGTCGTGGTCCGCGACCGCGACGACGCCATCGCCGCGCTGTCCGACCCGTCGCGCTGGATCGACGGCAAGACGCAGCGCCGCCACGCCAAGGTCAAGCTGATCCGGCCGGCCGGCGAGGTCCCGGACAGCTGGTGGGCCGGCCTGCGGGCCGCCGCCGCCGAGCTGGCCACCGGGGAGGCGGCCGCCAAGCTGCGGGCCGTACCGGATGAGACGGCGGGTGAGGACGACCCGAGCGGCCGTGAGGCGGCGCTCACCGCGTTCGCCTACAGCCTGACGGCGCTCGGCATCCGCACCCTGCGCGACGGCAAGGACCAGGCCAACGGCGTCGAGGAGCTCGTGGTCGAGCCCGACGGCGAGCAGCCGGCGGCCGAGTGGGTGCTGGCCGCGCTGGCCAAGCTGTGGCAGGGCGGCGTCACCGTCGACTGGCCCGCGCTGCACAAGGGCGAGGGGCGGCGCGTGCTGCTGCCGACCTACCCGTTCCAGAAGCGCAGGTTCTGGGTCAAGCCGCTGCCCGGCCAGGCGCAGGCGCCGGTCGCCGAGGGCAAGAACTTCGACCGCTCCCAGTGGACGTACCTGCCCACGTGGAAGCAGCGTCCGCTGTCCACCACCGACCTGGACGAGCAGCTCAGGCTGGCGGGACCGTGGCTGGTGTTCACCGCCGACGCGCGCGGCGAGGCGCTCGTCGGGCGGCTGAACCAGGCCGGCGCCGAGGTGACCGCGGTACGGCCCGGCGAACGCTTCGAGCAGGACGACGCCGGCGACTTCACCATCCGGGCGGACAAGTCCGACGACGTGGCCGAGCTGATCTACTCGCTCGTGGCCGGCCCCCGCGCCATCGTGCACGGCTTCAGCCTGGCCAGCCCGGAGGCTTCCGGCGACCCGGTCGAGCACTTCACCGCCGAGCAGAACCGCGGCTTCTACTCCGTACTCGCGCTGGCCAGGGAACTGGTGGACAACACCGGCTCGGCCCCGCGCGCGGAGCTGGTGCTGCTGACCTCGCAGGCGGTGGGCGTGGCCGGCGCCGACCTGCGCCACCCCGAGCACTCCACGCTCGCTGCCCTCGCCCCGAGCCTGGCCCAGGAGAACCCCCGGCTGCGCGCGCGGCACATCGACGCCGACGAGGTGGCCGAGGACGCCCTGCACCTGCTGGCCGCCCAGATCCTGGCCGCCTCCGTCGCCCCATACGAGGGGCCGATGGCGGTACGCGCCGGCGAGACGTTCGTGCGCGCCTACGACCAGCACCCCATCGCCGAGCCCGAGGGCGAGGCGCGGCCGATCCGCGACGGCGACACCGTGCTCATCACCGGCGGTCTCGGCGACGTGGGCCTGGTGCTCTCCCGCCACCTGGCCAGCACGTACGGCTGCCGCCTCGTGCTGACCGCCCGCTCCCCGCTGCCGCCGCGCGAGGAATGGGACGCCTACCTGGACGGGCACGACGGGGACCGTACCTCTCGGCACATCCGCAACATCCGCGACCTGGAGGCGAGGGGCGCCACCGTGCTCCCGCTGTCGGCGGACGTGGCGAACGAGGAACAGATGGCGGCCGTGGTCAAGGCGGCGGTCGGCCGGTTCGGCACCATCGACGTCGTGGTCCACGGCGCCGGGGTGCAGGACGGGGCGTACTTCAACTTCGCCCACCTCATGGACCGTCAGCAGTGCGACGCCCACCTGGCCGCCAAGGTCACCGGGTTCCACGTGCTGCAGAAGGTCCTGGGCGACCGCTGCCCGGAGCGCCGGATCACGCTGTCGTCCATCGCCTCGGTGCTGGGCGGGATGACGCTGGCGCCGTACGCGGCGGCCAACGCCGCCCTGGACGCCTACGTCAGGCAGGCCAGGACCGCGGGCGAAGGCCGGTGGGTCACCGTCGACTGGGACACCTGGGCGATCGACCCCGACCGGGTCGAGGGCCACAGCGAGGCCGTGGTCGGCTACGCGATGGCGCCCGCCGAGGGCGTGGACGTCTTCGAGCGCACGCTGTCCGCGGCCGACCGCGCCGGTCACTTCGTCATCTCGACGGGCTGGCTGGAGACGCGGATCGCGCAGTGGGTCACCGGCGACATCCACGACACCGACGGCGACTTCGACGAGCAGGAGCGCCACCCACGGCCCGAGCTGAACAACGCCTACGTCGAGCCCGCCCCCGGCACCGAGACCACGCTGGCCGACATCTGGTCACGGGTGCTCGGCATCGAGCCGATCGGCGCGCTGGACAACTTCTTCGAGCTCGGCGGCCACTCGCTGCTGGCGATCGAGCTGACGACCCGCATCCGCCGGGCCGTGAGCGCCTCGATCCCGGTGACGGGACTGCTGGAGTGCCCGACGGTCCGCCAGCTCGCCGCTCTTCTCGACGCGAGGGACGAGGATGAAGCAGCCTGAGTACCTGCGCACGGTACAGGCCTTCGCCCGCCGCGAACTCCTGGGCAAGGACGCCTACCTCGACTCGCTGGCCGAGGCTCCGCTGCCGCTCTACGAGCGGTTCGCGGAGACCGGCCTGGCGAACTGGTGGCTGCCGGAGGAGAGCGGCGGGCTGGGCCTCGGCCTCGAAGAGAGCGTGCGGATCACCGCCGAGCTGGCCTACGCCGACGCGGGGGTGGCCTTCACGCTCTTCATCCCCGTCCTGACGACAAGCATGGTCTCCTGGTACGGCAGCGCCGAACTCAAGGAGCGTCACCTGAAGCCGCTGGTCAACGGCGGCTACGCGGCGACCCTGGGCAGCGAGCACGCCGCCGGCAGCGAGCTGGCCAGGATCACCACCACGGCCCGCCGCGAAGGCGACCAGATCGTGCTCGACGGCGAGAAGGCGTTCTCCACCAACACCGGCTTCGCGAACTTCCTCGTGGTGGTCGCGCGCGCCCAGGACGACCCGGCGGGCTACCTCGCCGTCCTGGTCCCCCGCGAGACCCCCGGCGTCAAGATCGACAAGCGCTGGGACGTCATCGGCCTGCGCTCCTCGGCCACCTACCAGGTCTCCCTGTCGGGCGTGCGCGTGCCCGCGGCCAACGTGCTGCGCGGCAACGGCCTGCGCCTGCTGGAGATCGGCCTGAACGCCAGCCGTATCCTCATCGCCACCACGGCGCTGGGCATCGCCCGCCGCATCCGCGACGTCTGCATGGAGTACGGCAAGGCCAAGCAGGTCAAGGGCGCCCCGCTGGCCGGCAACGCGGTCTTCGCCGCCCGGCTCGGCCAGTTCGAGATGCAGATCGAGGTCATGGCCAACCAGTGCCTGGCGGCGGCGCGGGCGTACGACGAGGTGGCGGCCAGGCCGGACGCCGGCGAGGAGTTCCTGCGCGTCGGCACGCTCAAGCAGGCGCTGACCACGAAGATGTTCTGCGGCCAGACCGGCTGGCAGATCGCCTCGGCGGCGTCGGAGATGTTCGGCGGGCTCGGCTACACGCACGAGTCGGTCATCGGCAAGCTGACGCGCGACATGCGCTACGTCTCGATCGTGGAGGGCGGCGACGACGTCCTGCGCGACCTGGTCTTCAGCCGGTACGTGGTTCCGGTGTCGAAGCGGTCGTGACGACGGCCGCCGCGTAGCCGGGCGCCACGTCCAGCCAGCGCACCGGCCACTCGCCGTCAAGGGAGCGCGAGCCCACCAGGGCCGCGCTCCCTTCGTGTGCCGGGGTGACCCGGGTGTCGCGCAGTCCGGCCAGGCCGACGCCGGTGGCCTTGATGTAGGCCTCCTTGGCGGTCCACAGCCGGAAGAACTCGGGCGCGCCCGCGGCGCGGACGCGCTCGACTTCCTCCGGTTGGTACATGCGCGCGGCCAGCTCCAGGATGTCGACGTCGGAGCTGATGCGCTCGACGTCGACACCCACCCGCCGGCCCTCGGGAGCTACGGCGATCAGCGCCCACTCCCCCGAATGCGACAGGTTGAAGTCCAGACCCTGGGAACGGTCGCACCCATCCGGCAGACGGCCGGACCCATCCAGCGGACGGTCGGACCCGTCGCCGGTGCCGGGGCCGGGGCCGGGGCGGTCGGACCCGTCCACGGCGGGGGCGAGACCAAGGCGGCCTCCGTGCCCTTGCGTGTGGAGTGCTTCGGTGTGGACGGCGAGGCGGGGGCGGCCGCCGGCTTCCGTGCTGAAGGCGAGCCGGGCGGCGGGGATGCCGCACAGCTCGCCCAGAATCCGCTTGAGCGTCGAGCGCGCCACCACCCAGCGGCGGCGCTCCAGCGGGTCGGCGAAGCGCAGCGCCCGCTCGCACTCGGCCTCGGAAAGGGCCGACCAGCCGGGCATGCCCGGCCGGTCGAGGTGCACCTTCCACACCTTCACACCCACGGCCGCAGCGCCTCCGCGAGGATGCGGTGCGTGAGCATGGCCTGCTCGAAGACGGCGAAGTGGCCGCCGTCGAAGGGCCGCAGCACGAACGCCGCCGCGGTCTGGTCCCGCCAGCCGATCACCTTGGACTCGGCGATGCGCGGGTCCCTGGTGCTCGGCAGCGCGGTGATCGGCAGGTCCAGGGGCGGCTCCTGCGCGTACGTGTAGGTCTCCTTGATCGTGAAGTCGGCCTGGATGGCCGGCAGGATCATCGCCATGGCGCCCTCGTCGCCGAGCAGCCACTCCGGCGTGCCGCCGAGCCCGCGAAGGAACGACACCAGCTGCGGCCTGGTCATCGTGCGTACCGGCTGGCCGTCCTCGTAGGTGACCTGCGGCGCGTCGCAGCCGGAGACGAACAGGTGCACCGGCTCCGGCCCGCCGCGCCGCCGGATCTCCCTGACCAGCTCGAACGCCACGAGCGCGCCGAGGCTGTGCCCGTAGAGCGCATAGCGCCGCCCGGCGGCGTTCAGCTCCACGTCGGCCAGGACGACGTCCGCCAGATCGGAGACCAGGGCCCCCATCCGCTCGTAGGCCGGCTCCTTGTGCCTGGCCTCCCGGCCGGGCGGCTGCACCGGCTGGACCGCCACCCCCGGCAGCTTGCGCTGCCAGAGGCGGAAGGCCGAGGCCGCGCCGCCCGCGTGGGGCAGGCAGTACAGCGGGAGCGCGCCGGGTTCGGCGCCGGTCTGCGTGCGGAAGGGCAGCCAACGGTTGAGCGCGTCCGTGCTCATCACGTCGTTGACGGTCATGGGGGGCGCCTCATTCCACGATCTCAAGCTGTACGTACGACGGCGGCGGCTGGACCACGCTCAGGTCGGCCTCCAGAACCACGTGCGCTCCGTCCCTGCTCACCTCCCGGAACCCGGCGAACGCGTAGGTGACCTGCATCATGCGGTTGCGGCCCGTCTCGACGAAGTCGGCGCGGACCGCGGCCCCGGCCTCGGCGGCCAGGCGCATGATGTGGTTCAGCAGGACCATGCCGACGCCGCGTGACATCACCCGGCACGACATGAGCATCATGTTGAGCCGCCAGACCTCCTCCTGCTTCTCCACCAGGGCCAGCCCGATCTTGCCGTAGCTGCCGAACTTGTCGGTGAGCGAGGCGACCAGGACCAGGTGGTCGGGCGACTCGCGCAGCGTGTCGAGCTCCTCGTAGGAGTAGGTGCGGCCGGTGGAGTTGAGCTGGTTGGTGCGGACCGTGAGCTCCTCGGCCCGCTGCAGGTCGTCGCGGAGCGCGGGCGCGATCGTGAACGACATCTCCAGGCTGGCGAGGAACTCCTCGTTGGTGCCGACGAACTCGCTCTCCAGCTCGTCGCGGGCGATCTGGCCCTGGTACATCTCGCGGCGCAGCGCCGACTCGTCGGTGACGAAGCGGGGCTGGAACTCCGGCCGCTCCAGCGCGTCGTGCAGCTCCAGGATGTCCACGCAGGTCACCTCGGGCACCGCGTGGGCCACCTCGCCCAGCTCGAACGGCTGGTCGTCGACGAACGCGAAGGCGTCCAGGCCCAGGTTGAGCGCCTTGGCGATCCGGCGGATGGACTCCGACTTGGCGTTCCAGCCGATCTGCGGGAACAGGAACATCTTGTCCAGGCCGAGCACGCGCAGCTTCTCCAGCGCGGTGTCCCGGTCGTTCTTGCTGGCGACCGAGTGGAGCACGCCCTTGCGGTCGAGTTCGAGTATCGCCTCCACCACGCTCTCGCGGACGTGCACCTCCTCGTCCTCCAGCAGGACCCCGTCCCACAGCGTGTGGTCGAGGTCCCAGACGATGCACTTGATCCGCCCCTGTACGGGTTTCTCGGGCAGGAGGGCGACGGACTCTTGCACGGTCATGGCTTCTCCCGATCTGCCTGACCAGCGATGGTCATGCGCTGGATCTCGTTGCTGCCTTCGATGATCTCCATCACCTTGGCGTCCCTGTAGAAGCGCGCCACCGGGTAGTCGGGGGTGAACCCGTTGGCGCCGTGGATCTGGACCGCCTCGGAGGCGTGCTTCGCCGCCGCGGTGGAGGCGAAGTACTTGGCGATCCAGGTGGCCATGAGCGTGGCCGAGTCGCCCGCGTCCTTCAGCCGGCCGGCCTCGGCCAGCAGCAGGCGGGCCGCCCGCGCGTCGGTGACCATGTCGGAGAGCTTCGCCTGGATGAGCGGGAGGTCGCGCAGCGGCTTGCCGCCGACCTCACGCTTGGCGGCGTACGCCGCGCTCGCCTCCAGGCAGCCCTGGACGATGCCGACCGACCCGGCCGCCACGCTGTAGCGGCCCAGGTCGAGGGTGCCGGTGAGGACCATCCCCGCGGTGAAGCCGCTCGGGCCGAGCAACGCCTCGCGCTCGACCTCCACGTCCGCGAAGGTGATCTCGGCCAGCATGGACGCCCGGGTGCCCAGGATCTCCTCGATCGGGCGTACCCGGACGCCCGGGGTGTCCTTCGGCACCAGGAAGGCGCCGATGCTGGAGGCGGTGCGGGCGAAGACGAGGAACACGTCCGCCCGCTGGCCGCCGGTCGTCCACTTCTTGGTGCCGTTGATCACCCAGCCGCGGTCGGTCTCCGTGGCGGTGGTGGTGATGCCGGAGGTGTCGCTGCCGGCGCCCGGCTCCGACAGGCAGAAGGCGCCCAGCGCCGCTCCGCTCGCCAGTGCCGGGCCCCACTGCTCGCGCTGGGCCGGGGTGGCCCAGCGCTGCACGGTCCACGACAGCATCGTGTGCACGGTGAGCAGGCTGCGGACCGAGGAGCAGCCCCGGCCCACTTCCTCGTGCACCTCGCCCAGCGTCACCATGTCCATGCCGGCGCCGCCGTACCGCTCGGGCAGGAAGGGGGCCCACAGGCCCGCTTCGCTCGCCTTGCGGATCAGGTCCTCGGGCACGCGGCCGTCGAGGTCCCAGGCGTCGGCGTGGGGGACGATGTGCGCGTCGACGAACTCGCGGGCCGAGCGCCGGTCGGTGACCCTGCTCGTGGTCACGCCGCCACTCTCGCCAGCCTGTCGACCAGCTCGGCCATCGAGTCGGCGGTGCGGAAGTTGTCGATGCGCAGCTCGTCGTTGGGGATGGTGACGGTGAAGGTCTTCTCGACGAACATCACCAGCTCCATCGCGAACAGCGAGTTGACGAAGCCGAGGGCGAAGATGTCCTGCGCGGCGTCGAGCTCGGCCTGCGGGAAGCGGCCACGGACGAAGTCGAGAATCTGGCCCTGAGCGGTGTTGGACATGGTGGTGAACCCTTCTCAGTTGTAGGTGTAGAAACCGCGGCCGGACTTGCGGCCGTGCAGCCCGGCGTCCGTCATCTGCTTGAGCAGGGGGCACGGCCGGTACTTGCTGTCCGCGTAGTGCTCGTAGAGCACCTCGACGGAGTAGAGGATGGTGTCGACGCCGATCAGGTCGGCGGTCTCCAGCGGGCCCATCGGGTGGCCGAAGCAGCTGCGGAAGACCTCGTCGACGGACTCGGCGGTGGCGACGCCCTCGTGGACCAGGTACGCCGCCTCGTTGACGGTGAGCATGAGCACCCGGTTGGAGACGAACCCGCAGGCGTCCTTGACGTCGATGGCCTTCTTGCCCATGGCCTTGAGCAGGTCGCGCGTACGCTCGACGGTCTCGGTGGAGGTGTGGAAGCCGGGGATCAGCTCGCACGCGGGCTTGGCCGGCACCGGGTTCATGAAGTGGACCCCGACGACCTTGTCGGGACGCCGGGTGATCGAGGCCATCTTGGTGATCGGGATCGCCGAGGTGTTGACCACGAAGACCGTGTCGGGCCCGCAGACCTCGTCGAGCTCCTCGTGGACGGCCCGCTTGACCTCCCAGTTCTCGGTGACGTTCTCGATGACGACCTCGGCCTTGGCCGCGCCGCCGACACCCACCGACGTGGTGATCCTGGACAGGATCTCGTCGGCGTCCAGCGCCGGTCCGCCCATGAGCCGGCTCATCCGCGCGTTGCGCGAGATGGTTTCGAGCGCCTCCTTGAGAATCTGCTCGTCCTTGTCGACCAGGACCACGTCGTGCCCGGTCTGCGCGAGGTTCTGGGCGACGCCGACGCCCATGACGCCTGCGCCGATTACGCCGATCAAAGCCATGACATTCCCTTCGTTACCGGCCACGCCTGCGGGCGGCCGAGGCTTCGAGTCCTGATCTGCGGAGCTGGGCGCGCACCTGGCTGCCGCCTTCGGTGCCGCCGTCGGTCTGCGCCTCTCCCGAGGCCATCGCCTCCACGGTCTGGGCCAGCGCGGCCACCGTGGGCGCCTCGTAGAGGATGTGCGGCGGCAGTTCGGCCAGCTCGAACGCGCGGCGGACCGCGGCCACGATGGTGACGCCGAGCAGCGAGTTGCCGCCGAGTTCGAAGAAGTTGTCCAGGACGCCGACCCGCTCCAGCTTGAGCAGGTCGCACCAGATCCCGGCGATCTTCTCCTCCGCGGGGCCGGTGGGCTCCTGGTAGGAGGTGACCAGTTCGGGACGGGGGTGACGCTCGCCGCTCGCCTCGGCGGCGGTGACCGCCTCCAGGGTGAACATCGAGCTGCCCTCGACCAGCGTCGGGAAGTCCTGGGTGGAGACCACGACGCGGGGCTCGCCGCTGGCCAGCACCCGCAGCAGCGAGCGCCAGCCGTCCTCGAACCCGATGCCGATGCGCACCCGGTTCTTGCGGAAGAAGTCCTGGAGCCCCTCGTCGTAGCCGGCCAGGCCGGCCTCCCAGGCGTTCCAGGTCCACTCGCCCCAGTCGACCGACACCACGCGGGTGCGGGAGGCGGCCGGCCGGTGGGCGCAGGCGTCGAGGTAGGCGTTGGCGGCGCAGTAGTCCACCTG
This sequence comes from Nonomuraea sp. NPDC059007, assembly GCF_042740555.1. Classification (NCBI taxonomy): domain Bacteria; kingdom Bacillati; phylum Actinomycetota; class Actinomycetes; order Streptosporangiales; family Streptosporangiaceae; genus Nonomuraea; species Nonomuraea sp. NPDC059007. The sequence goes on from NZ_JBHYJD010000024.1 coordinate 113,557, forward strand.
GCCGGGGCCGCCGCCGGTGGCGGAGGTGATCGAGGAGAACAGGACGAGGAAGTCCAGCTCGGCCTCGTCCGGCTCGCCCAGGCGCAGCGCCTCGGCCAGCGCCCGCATCCCGGCGATCTTGGGGGCCATGACCTCGTCGAGCTCTTCCGGCCGCTTGAACTGCATGAGCCCCATGCCGGGCACGCCCGCCGCGTGCAGCACGCCGTGCAGCGTGCCGAACCGCTCGCGGGCCCGCCCGACCGCGCGGGCGACGTCGTCCGCGCTCGCCACGTCGCCGACGACCACCTCGACCTCGCCGCCGGCCGCCTCGATCGCCAGCACCCGCTCGACGCGGTGGCGGATCGTCTCGCCGGCCTGCTCGGCGCCGCCCAGAATCGCGGCCCAGCGGGAGCGCTCCGGCAGGCCGTTCCTGGCCAGCAGCACCAGCTTGGCCTGCGACTCCTTGGCCAGCTGCTCGGCCAGGCCGAGCGCGATGCCGCCCAGGCCGCCGGTGATCAGGTAGACGCCGCCGTCGCGCAGCGGCTCGGCCTCCGGCAGCGGCATGCGGTCGTAGCCGGGCACCCAGCGTCTGCCGCGCCGCAGTGCCACCGTCCTGGCGGACTGCTCGCGCAGCAGCTCGGCCACCAGGTCGGCGGGGCCGTCCTGCTCGGCGTCGATGAAGCGGGTGCGGACGTTCGGGTACTCCAGCGGGATCACCAGGCTCGGGCCGATCAGCTGCGCGCTGTCCGGGTTCGTGACGTCCTCGCCGAGTACCTGCTGGGTGCCGGTGACCGCCACGTCCAGCGACCAGCCGTCCACGCCCGACTCGCCCGCCGCCCTGGCCAGCGCGACCAGCGTGTGGGGGCCCTGCGCCGTCGCGTCCAGCCCCCAGAGGTGGACGACCCGGTCGAGGGGACGGCCCGCGCCACGCAGGTCTCTGAGCAGGGCCGCGGTGTCGGCCACGTTGCCGGGCCTGATCGTGTAGCCGTCCGGGGAGGTGGTGTAGGCGTCGCCGGGCCGTACGACGGAGATGGGCTTGTCCGTGGTACGGCGGAGCTCGGCCAGCACGCGCTCGGCCAGCCCGTCGCGGGAGTAGACCAGCCAGGTGGCGGGCTCGGCCCTCGGCGAGGCGGTGACCTGACGCCAGACGGGCTGGTAGAGCCACTGGTCCTCGGGCAGTTTGCCCAGGCTCGTGATCGCGTCGAACAGCGAGCCCTCGGCGATCGCGTCCTCGACCGTCCTCTTCCTGCCCTTGCTCGCGGGCGGGTCGATCCAGTAGCGCAGCCGCTGGAACGGGTAGGTGGGCAGCGGCACGCGGCCGGGCAGCCCCGCGGGGTCGGCGCCCTCGACGCGGCCGTGGTAGGCGTCCCAGTCGAGGGTGGCGCCGCCCAGCCAGAGGCGGGCCAGGCAACCGGCGAACACCTCGTCGTCGGGCCGGTTGTCCCCGGCGGCCGGCAGTACGTGGGAGATGAGCGGCCAGCGCTGCGGCGGGCAGCCCGCGCCGCGCACCAGCGCGCCGAGCGACTGGCCCGGCCCGATCTCCACGATCGCCAGCTCCGGGTCGGCCAGCAGGCTTTCGAGCCCGGCGGCGAAGCGCACGGTCTCGCACATGTGCCTGGCCCAGTAGCCGGGGTCGCGCACCTCGTCGCCGGCCACCTCGCCGGTCAGGTTCGACACGTACGGCAGCGCCGGGGCGTTGAGCCGGACGTTCTTCTTCACCCAGTCGGTGAGCTCGGCCGCGATCGGCTCCAGCATCCTGGAGTGGAAGGCGTGCGTGGTCTGCAGCGGCCGGCACGGCACCTCGGCCGCCCGCAGCCGCTCGGCCAGGGCGTCCACCGCCTCGCCCGGCCCGGCGACGACCGTCACCTGCGGCCCGTTGACGGCGGCCACGTCCAGCCCGTCGAGCGGGAAGCGGCGGCGCAGGCCGTCCTCGGGCATGGAGATCGCGAGCATGGAGCCGCCGGGCAGTCCGGCGATGAGCCGGGCCCGGTGAGCGACCAGCTTGAGCGCGTCCTCCAGGGACAGGACTCCGGCCAGGGTGGCGGCCACGTACTCGCCGAGGCTGTAGCCGAGCATGATCCGCGGCTGGAGGCCCCAGTCCATGAGCGTGCGGGCCAGCGCGTACTCGACGGCGAACAGCGCGGGCTGGACCACCTCCGTGCGCTCCAGCCGGGCGGCGCGCTCGTCGGCGTCGCCGCCGCGGCCGAGCAGCGCGGCCAGGCCGGGGGCGCCGCCGCGCTCGCCGGTCAGCAGGTCCGCCAGGTCCGTCAGGTCCGGCTCCCGCAGCCGCTCAAGGCAGGTGTCGAGGTGGGCCTTGAAGACCGGCTCGTGCGCGTAGAGCCCGGCGGCCAGGCCCGGGTACTGCTCGCCGACGCCGCCCAGCAGGAACGCGACCTGTCGTCCCTGCACGGTGTCGACCCGGTTCAGGACCCCGGTGCCGGTCAGTTCCTCCGCGGCTTCCCCGACGGTGGCGGCGACCAGGGCCCGGCGGTGCTCGAACGTCTTGCGTCCCACCTGAAGGGTGTACGCGACGTCGGCGAGCCGGGCCCCGGTCGCCTCTCTCAGGTGCTCGCCGAGGCGTTGGCACGCCTGGTCCGCCGCCGTGGCATTGCGCGCGGACAGCGGGAGCACCTGGTACCTGCGCGGGGACTCGGGGGCGGTGTCCCTGGCAGGCGCCTGTTCGACGACGAGGTGCACGTTCGTGCCGCCCATGCCGAGCGAGTTGAGGCCGGCGATGCGCGGGCGGCCGTCGCGGGTGCGCCACTCGGCCAGCTCGGTGTTGACGTAGAACGGGCTGTCGTCGAAGTCGATCTCGGGGTTGGGGCTGGTGTAGTGCAGGCTCGGCGGGATCAGGCCGCTGTCCAGCGCGAGCGCCGTCTTGATCAGGCCGCTGGCGCCGGCCGCGCGGTCGAGGTGGCCGACGTTGGTCTTCACCGAGCCGATGGGGCAGTACTTCTTGTCGCTGGTCCGGCCGAAGGCCCGGGTCAGCGCGGCCACCTCGATCGGGTCGCCGAGCTCGGTCGCGGTGCCGTGGGCCTCGATGTAGCTGATGTCGTCGCCGCTCACGCCGGCGTCGGCCATCGCGTCGGAGATGACCCTGGCCTGGCCGACCACGCTGGGCGCGGTGTAGCCGACCTTGAGCGCGCCGTCGTTGTTCATGGCCGCGCCGCGGATGACCGCCCAGACGTGGTCGCCGTCGCGGATCGCGTCCGGCAGTCGCTTCAGCAGTACGGCCGCGGCCCCGTCGCCGAACATGCTGCCCCGCGCCTGCGCGTCGAACGTGCGCACGTGCCCGTCGGGCGACTCCTGCCCGCCCGGCCCGAACTTGTGTCCCACCCGGTCCGGCACCCGGATCGAGACGCCGCCGGCCAGCGCCAGCTCGCACTCGCCCGCCCGCAGGCTCTGCACCGCCATGTGCGCGGCCACCAGCGAGGTGGAGCAGAACGTCTGCACCGCCACGCTCGGCCCGTACAGGTCGAACAGGTAGGACACGACCGTGGTCAGGGCGTCCTTGTCGTTGCCCATGATGACTTCGAAGTCGCTGAAGTCGTCGCTGTCGGCGCCGAGCAGGTGGTCGCTCATGCGCAGCAGGTAGGTGCTGATGTTGGCGCCGCCGAACACGCCGACCCGGCCCCGGTTCTCGGGGGCGGCGTACCCGCCCTGCTCCAGGGCCTCCCAGCAGACCTCCAGGAAGGCCCGCTGCTGCGGGTCGGTGATCGCGGCCATGCGCGGGCTCATCCCGAAGAAGGCCGCGTCGAACTCGGCCACCTCGTCCAGCACCGGGCGCGCCGGCACGTAGGCCGGGTCGCGCACCAGCTCGGGGTCCACGCCCGCGGCCACCAGCTCCTCCTCGGAGAAGAACGTGATGGACTCGACGCCGTCGCGCAGGTTGCGCCAGAAGGCGCCGACGTCGGAGGCGCCGGGGAAGCGCCCGGCCATGCCGACGATGGCGATCCGCCGGTCGTCGTCGTCCTCGCTGGGCTTCGCCCGCTCGACGACCCTCGCGTTCGCGGGCGCGGCGGGCAGGGCCGCGCCGCGCTCGTCGAGGATCGCCGCCAGCCGGTTCACCGTCGGCGCCTCGAACAGCATCACCGTCGGTACGGCCACGCCGAACCGCTCCTTCACCAGCCGGAGCATCTGCAGCGCGACCAGCGAGTTGCCGCCCAGGTCGAAGAAGTTGTCCCGGGTGCCGACCGGCTCGACGCCCAGCACCTCGGACCAGAGCTCGGCCAGGCCGCGCTCGGCGTCCGTGAGCGGCGGGCTGTACGGCTGCGGCAGCTCAGGCCGGGGAAACCGGTCCCCCTTGGCCGTCACCGGCGTGCTCGCGGCGGCGCGCGGCAGCCGGTCGTCCAGCCCGCCCGCCGCCACCACCAGGCCCGGCGCGGGCGCGGCCAGCAGCCGGTCGAAGGCGGCCATGCCCTCTTCGGTGCTCATCGAGTGCGCCACCATCGCGGCGCCGAGCCCGCCGCCCAGGCGCTCCAGCGAGACCGCCCAGGTGTCCCAGCCCGCCGCCACCCACGTGGTCGGGGTACGGCGGGCGTGGACGCGGTGGGCCAGCGCGGTCAGGGCGGCGTTGGCGGCGGCGTAGCTGCCGAACGTGATGCCGCCGAGGATCGAGGAGGTGGAGGAGAACAGCACGCAGAACGCCGGCGGCCGCTCCATCTCGTCGAAGACCCGCTCCAGGACCTTGGCGCCGGCCACCTTGGCGGAGAAGTGCCTGTCCACGGCGGTCTCGTCCAGGTCGCGCAGGGAGACGAAGGTGTCGGGGTTGCTCTCGGCGGCCAGGTGGATCACGCCGTCCACGCCGTCGAGGGCGGCGCGCATGGCGTCCGGGTCGGTGACGTCCACGGCGGGGGTCAGCACCTCGACGCCGCGCGCCCTGAGCCGCTCCACCGCCGCGTGGCGCGGGTCGGCGGCCTGCCCGTTGGGGCTGCGCAGGCCGTTGCGGCTGGTCAGGACGAGACGGCCGGCTCCGGCGCCGGCCAGGTGATCGGCCAGCAGGAGACCCACCGGGCCCAGGCCGCCGGTGACCAGATAGGCACCACCTTTCTTGACGCCCTCGCGCGCGCCGGTGCCCTGTTGGGTGTCGCCGGGCCTGTTGCTCACTCGGGTGTCGGCGGGGCGTACCGGCTCGAAGTCGCGCAGGAGGCGGCGGCCGTCGCGGTAGGCGGCCAGGACCTCGCCCTGCGGCGCGGCGAGTTCGGCGGCCAGCAGCGCGGCGGCCTCCCCGGCGGCCAGGCCGGGCGGCAGGTCGACGGCGCGGCAGTCGAGGTTCAGGTACTCCTGGTTGGCCACCAGCGGCAGCGTCGCCACGGCCGCCTGGGCGGGCGACGGGCTCTCGCCGGGAAGCACGGCCTGGCCGCCGGAGGTGACCACGATGATCCGGGTGTTGTCGCCGCTCTCGGCCCAGGCGTCCAGGAGCGCGGACACGGGCAGCAGGGCCTCCCGGCCGTCGCCGCCGTCGTCGGTGTGGTCGAGCATGCGCAGGTCGACCACCACGTCGGCCGATCCGGGGCCGGCGTCGATCCCTCCGCCGACGGATCCGGGACCGCCGACGGATCCGGGACCGGCGACGATCTCGACGTCGGTGCCCGTGGCGCGCAGTACCCCGGCCAGGGCCTCGGCCACGCCGCCGCGGTCGGCGACCAGCACTGCCCGGCCGACCGGCGCGGACGCCCCGGCGGTCTCCGCGGCGGTCCACTTCGCGGCCATCACCCGCACGTGCGGTTCCGGCGCGGCGGCCGGTGCCGGGATGTCGATCGGCGCGACGGCCGTCGCCGTGGCGGCGGGCGCGTCCACCCAGTAGCGGGTGCGCTGGAACGGGTACGGCGGCAGCGACACCTTGGCCACAGGCCGGTCCTGCTGGTAGCCGGCCCAGTCCACCGGCACCCCGGCCAGCCACAGCCTGCCGACCGCCTCGGCGAGCACCTTCCCGGCGGGCCGCTGGTCGCTCTCGGCGGGCAGCGCCTGCACGATGAGCGGCCACCGGTCGCGCGGGCAGTCGCGGTGCCCGCGGACCATCGCGCCAAGCGACGGCCCGGGGCCGATCTCCAGCAGCGCGGAGTCGTCGTGCCCGAGCAGCGTGCCGATGACCTTGTCGAACTGCACGGGCGCGCACATGTGCTCGGCCCAGTAGCCGGGGTCGGTCACCTGTTCGGCGGTGGCGAGGGCGCCGGTCACGTTGGAGACGTAGGGGACGCGGGGCGGGTTGAGCGTGATGGTGGCGGCGATCCACGCGGTGAGTTCGCCGCGGATCGGCTCCATCATGCGCGAGTGGAAGGCGTGGGTGGTGGCCAGCGGGCGGCACGGGATCGACTCGGCCTCCAGCAGCGCCCGCACGGCCGCCAGGCCCTCCGGCTCGCCGGAGATCACGGTCAGCTCGGGACCGCTGACGGCGGCCACGTCCACGCCGGGGACGGCGGCGATGCGCGCCCGCACCTCGGCCTCGGCCAGCGGGACGGCGCTCATGCCGCCGGCGGGCAGCTGGTTGATCAGCTTGGCCCGGTGGGCGACCAGCGCGAGCGCGTCGTCCAGCGAGAGGACCCCGGCCAGGGTCGCGGCCACGTACTCGCCGAGGCTGTAGCCGGCCAGGATCGACGGCTCGACGCCCCAGGAGCGCACCAGCCGCGCCAAGGCGTACTCCACCGCGAACAACGCGGGCTGGTGCAGGTCGGTCGAGGTGGCGTCCGAGGCCTCGGCGCGGCCCAGCATCCTGGCCAGCGCGCCCGCCTCGCCCGTCACGCGGGGGCGGAGCATGGCGGCCAGCGGGTCGGCGCCGTCCATGAGCCCGCGCAGCGCCGTACGGCACCGGTCGAGCGTCTGGGCGAAGACCGGCTCGGTCTCGTAGAGGTCGGCGGCCATGCCCGCGTACTGCTCGCCGGTGCCGGCCAGCAGGAAGGCCACGGGCCGGTCGTCACGGGTGTCGGAGCGGGTGAGCACGGCCGGCTCGCGCAGCCCGGCCACGGCCTCGGCCGCGTCGCCCGCGACCAGGATCCTGCGGTGCCCGAACAACTGGCGGCCCGACTGCAGCGTGTGCGCCACGTCGGCCAGCCGTACGCCGTCCTCGGCCTCCAAGCAGGCGGCCAGCCGGTCCGTCATCGCGTCCGCCGCCTCGGCGGTGCGCGCCGACCAGACCAGCAGCTCGGCCCTCGGCTCCGTCTCCGGCCTCGGGACCGGCGGCGCCTCCTCCAGGACCACGTGGGCGTTCGTGCCGCCGATGCCGAAGGCGCTGACCCCCGCCCTCCTGGTACGGCCCGCCGCCCGCGGCCAGGAGCGCAGCTCGGTGACGACCTCGATCTCGGCGTCGCCGCTGCTGAGCTGCTGGTTGGGCGTGACCAGGTTGAGCGTGGGCGGGATCTCGTCGTTGCGCAGCGCCAGCGCCGCCTTGATGAGGCTGGTCACCCCTGCCGCCCGGTCGAGGTGGCCCAGGTTCGTCTTCACGGAGCCGACGAGCAGCGACTCGCCGCGGAAGACCTGCTGGATCGCGGCGAGCTCGGCGGCGTCGCCGAGTGCGGTGCCGGTGCCGTGCGCCTCCACGTAGTCGATGTCGGAGGGCGCCAGGTCGGCGGCGGCCAGCGCCTCGGCCATGACCGAGGCCTGTCCCTGCACGCCGGGCGCGGTGAAGCCGACCTTCTTGCCGCCGTCGTTGTTGACCGCCCAGCCGCGGATGACCGCGTAGATCTGGTCGCCGGCGTCGAGCGCGTCCTCAAGGCGGCGCAGCACGATCACGCCGACGCCGCTGCCGAGCGGGCTGCCGAGTCCCGCCGCGTCGAAGGCGCGGCACTCGCCGTCGGGCGGGGCGATCCCGCCGGGCTGGTAGATGTAGCCGACCCGGTGGGGGACGTTGACGGCGACGCCGCCGGCCAGCGCCATGTCGCATTCGAACCCGGCCAGGCTCGTGGCCGCCGCGCAGATCGCGACCAGCGAGGTCGAACAGTAGCTCTGCACGCCGTAGCTGGGTCCGGTCAGGCCCAGCGTGTGCGCGACGCGGGTGGTCAGCGAGTCCTTGTCGTTGGCCAGGCCGAGCGCCAGATGGCCCATGACCTCGCCGATGCCGCCGGGCAGCAGGTTGTTCTGCATGTAGGAGCTGTGGGCGCAGCCGCCGAAGACACCGATGGAGCCGTCGAAGCGGGTCGGGTCGCAGCCCGCGTCCTCCAGCGCCGCCCAGCTGTGCTCCATGAACAACCGGTGCTGCGGGTCGAGGATCTGCGCCTCCTTGGCGCCCAGCCCGAAGAACGAGGCGTCGAACAGGTCGATGCCCTCGATGACCGGGTTGGCCTTCACGTAGCTCGGGTCCTGGAGCTGCTCCTCGGTGACACCCTCGGCGCGCAGTTCCTCGTCGGTGAAGCGGGTGATCCCCGATCTGCCCGCCCTGATGGCGGACCACAACTCGGCGACGCCGGGCGCGCCCGGGAACCTCCCGGACATCCCGACGATCGCGATGTCGGTGCCGGCGCTCTCGTCACTCACGGTTCTTGTCCCTTCCGGTGCTGGGCCTTCCGCTTGCGGACCGGGCGCGGCGCCGCCGCTGACCCCTCGCCGAGCTGCTGGTCAGTACTTCCTGCGTGGCCGACTCGCCGCCGTCGACGGCCGCGGCGAACGCGGCCACGGTCGGGTGCTCGAACAGCACGGCCGGGGCGATCGGGACGCCGAGCTCCTTCTCGATGGCGAGCACCATGGCCATCCCGACCAGGGAGTTGCCGCCGAGGTCGAAGAACGGGTCGTGCACGCCCACCTGGTCGATGCCGAGGTAGGCGCCCCACATCTCGGCGATCAGCGTCTCCCGCTCGTTACGCGGCCGCGCGTAGTCGGTGCGCAGTTGCGGGCGGGGGAAGCGCTCGCCGCGCGGGACCGCGGAGGCGGCGCCGATGAGGTTGTCGATGTCGAGCATCGCCGTCCACTCCCTGACCACCTCCCCGAGCGGCTGCCTGGCTGCCAGGACGTAGCCGTGGCCGCCCTGGATGATCGTGTCGAGGAGCTCGTTGCCGGCCTCCTCGGCGAAGCCGTACCTCTCGCGGTAGGCGCGCACCCGCTCGGCCAGGCCGCCGGTGCCCTTGAAGTTCTCGGCCTGCCAGTCGTCGTGCAGCCAGGGGCCCCAGGAGATGGAGACGACCCTGGTGGAAGGGGCGGTGGCGGCCAGCGCCTCGCCGTAGGCGTCGAGGACGCTGTTGGCCGCGCAGTAGTCGCCCTCGCCGATACCGCCGAACGCGGTGACCGCCGAGGAGTACAGGACGAGCAGCTCCGGCCGCTGGTGTTCCGGGGTCCGCGCGCCGACCAGTTCGGCCAGCGGGCCCATGGCCAGGACCTTGGGCGCGAGCACCGCGCGGGCCTCGGTGACGGTCCTGCGCTGCATCAGCCCGCCGGCGGGCAGACCGGCCGAGTGGATCACGCCGTGCAGGGCGCCGTAGTGGCCGCGCACGTCCTCGATGGCCCGCCCGAACCGCTCCGCGTTCCCGGTGTCCGCGGCCACCAGCAGCACCTGCGCACCTGCCGCCTCCAGCGCCGCGACGTCCTGGAGCGTGCGCTCCGCCCGGCTGCCGGGCTCCGGCGTCGCCTCCCTGTCGAGTGGGGTACGGCTCAGCAGCGCCAGCTTCCTGACCCCGCTCCGCACCAGATGCCTGGCCAGCCCCATCCCCAGCCCCCGGGTGCCACCCGTGATCAGGTAGACCCCGTCGGCCCGCCAAGGAGAGCCCTCGCCGGGGGGCGCGGACGGCACTTCTGACCAGGCGCGGAGCCAGCGGTGGGTGCGGCGCCAGGCGGCCAGGGCGTCGCTGCCGCCGACCTCGGCGATCAGTTCTGCGGCCAGTTGCCCGGCCGCCAGTTGCCCGGCCTCCGGAGCGTCGGCCGGGGCGTCGGCCGGGGCGTCGGGGTCGAGGTCGACGCCGGTCCAGCTCAGGTCCTTGAACTCGTGCTGTACCGCCCGCCCGAACCCGTGTGCCATGGCCTGCTGGGGCGCGAGCGCGTCCCCGCCGAGGACCTCGGTGGCGCCCCGGGTGACGGTGAGCAGCCGGGAGCCGGGGACGACGTTCATGGCCTGGGTGGCCAGCAGCAGGCTGTCGAAGCCGTGGCCGATGGCCGCCACCAGGTCGGTACGGTCGGACAGCAGGCTCCACAGGTGCGCCACGTGCACGGGACCGCCGGGCAGGTCGCCGAACACCTCGCCATACTGGGCCGGGTCAGCGGGGTCGATGGTCAGGCGGCGCCCCTCGCGGTGAGGGCCGATGCCGGGGAGGACTTCGATGACCGTGGTGCCGCCGGCTTCGGCCAGGTCGGCGAGAGCCGTACCGGCGAGGCCGTCGGAGAAGATCACGAGCGGGCCGGGCAGGGAGAGGAAGGCCGGGAGGGCGGGGCGTGCGGCGGCCCGCTGCCACGCGGGCACGAACCGGAAGTCGGCCGGGTCGCTCGAACCGGCGGGGGCGGCGGCCCTGATGACGGTGGCGGGGGCGACGTCCTGGCCCGGCTCGGGCCAGAAGCGGGTGCGCTGGAACGGGTAGCCCGGCAGGGTGGTCACGCCCGCGCCGGACGGGCCGGTCAGGTCCCAGCGGATCGTGGCGCCCAGCTCCCACAGCCGGCCCGCGCTCTCCAGCAGCTCGGTCCTGGCGTCGCGGCGCTCGCCGGTCGTCCACAGCGCGGGCAGCGTGCCGAGGACGGCGGCGGGCCCCGCGCCGGCGAGGTTCTGGCGGACCAGCCCGCCGAGTGTCTGCCCGGCGCCCAGCTCGATGAAGACGTCGATGTCGTGGTCCACGCAGTGGCGTACCCCGTCGGCGAAGCGGACCGGGCTGACGAGCTGGTCGGCCCAGTAGGTGGCGCTGACGGCCTGTTCGGGGGTGAGGGCGGCGCCGGTGAGGTTCGCGACGATCGTGGTGGCCGGCGGCTTTCGCGGCACGGTCTCCAGCAGGGCCAGCAGCTTGTCGCGGGCCGGCTGCAGCAGCGAGCTGTGGAAGGCGTGCGCCGAGCGCATCGGCCGGCAGGCCAGCCCGGCGGCCATCAGGACGGCGGTGGCCTGTTCGATCTGGGCGGGCAGGCCGCTCAGGACCGTCATCGACGGGCCGTTGAGCGCGGCCACGTCGACCTCCAGGTCGGGCAGCGCCTCGCGGATGCTCTCCTCCGAGGCGGCCACGGCGACCATGCGGCCCGCGGGGACCGCGTTGATCAGGTGGGCCCGCTCGATCACCACGTGCAGGGCGTCCTCAAGGGTGAAGACGCCGGCCAGGCACGCGGCCACGTACTCGCCGAGGCTGTAACCGATGAGCATGTCGGGGGTGACGCCCCAGTGCGCGAGCAGCTTGGCCAGCGCGTACTCGACGGTGAACTGGAAGGGGTGGGCGATCGGGGCGTGGTCGAGCGGGTCGTCGGCGCGCTCTCCGGTGTCGCGGCCGAGCAGCGCGGCCAGGTCGTCCTGCCTCGGGGCGGCCTCGGCCTCGAAGAAGGGGCGCAGGTCCAGGTCGGCGTGCGCCAGCACCTGTGCGACGCACTCGTCCACAGCCTGTGCGTAGACGGGCTCGCTCGCGTACAGCTCCTTGCCCAGACCGGCGTACTGGTCGCCGACGCCGGGGAGCAGGAAGGCGATCCTCGGGTTGTCCTTGGCCCGGGAGATCGCGGGGGCCTCCGCCAGGGAACGCAGGCGGGTGACGGCCTCGCGCAGGTCCGCCACGACCAGCAGGCGGCGGTGGTCCAGGTGGGCCCGGCCGCTCTGCAGCGTGCGGGCCACGTCGGCGGCGCGCAGATCCGGCTGCCCGGCCAGGCGGAGCGCCAGCCGTCCCGCCTGCTCGCGCAGCGCCGTCTCGCTGCCCGCCGAGACGGGGAGGGCGTGGACGGGGGCGACGACCGGCGACGCCGCGACCTCAGGGGCCGCTTCCAGGACCACGTGGGCGTTCGAGCCCGACAGTCCGAACGAGCTGACGCCCGCCAGCCTCGGCGCCAGCTCCAGCACCTCGTTGACCGGCTGCACGGTGCCGTCCCCGGGGATGGCCGTCGCGGGACGGTCCAGGTTGAGGTTGGGCGGCACCAGGCCGTTCTCCAGCACGAGCACGGTCTTGATCAGCCCGGCGACCCCGGCGGCGGCCTGCGTGTGGCCGATGTTGGTCTTGATGGCGCCCACCCGCAGCGGCCGCTCGGCCGGGCGCTCGCCGAACACGTCGTGCAGGGCCGACAGCTCGATCGCGTCGCCGAGCTGGGTGCCCGAGCCGTGCGCCTCCACGTAATCGACCTCGTCGGCCCGGACGCGGGCGGCGGCGTGCGCGCGGGTGATCACGTCAACCTGGGCGCTCCTGCTGGGCGCGGTGAGCCCGTTGCTGCGCCCGTCCTGGTTGACCGCCGAACCCTTGATGACCGCCCGGATACGCCGCCCGTTGGCCAGCGCCTTCGACAGCGGCTCCAGCACCACCAGGCCGCCGCCCTCGCCCATGACGTAGCCGTCGGCGCCCTCGTCGAAGGTCTTGCACCGGCCGTCGGAGCACATCATCATGCCCGCGCACGCCTGGATGAACATCGACGGGTGCAGCGTGAGCGAACATCCCGCGGCCAAAGCCAGGTCGCACTCGCCCCTGCGCAGGCTCTCGACGGCCAGGTGCACGGCGATCAGCGAGGAGGAGCAGGCGGTGTCCACGCTCATCGTGGGGCCGGTCAGGTCGAGCTGATAGGCGATACGGCCGGCCGCCACGCTGGAGATGGCGCCCTGGCCCAGGTACGGGTCGGCGACCGCGTCCCGGCCCTGGAGCTCCATCTGGAGCCGGCCGTACTGGAGGGTGTCCATGTAGCCGACCATCACGCCGGTCCTGCTGCCGGCCATCCGGTCGGGGGCCAGGCCCGCGTTCTCCAAGCCTTCCCACGCCAGCTCCAGCAGCAACCGCTGCTGCGGGTCCATGCGCAGCGCCTCGCGCGGCGAGATGCCGAAGAACTCCGCGTCCCAGCCGGTCACGTCGTCGAGGAAGCAGCCGTAGCGCGTGTACATGCCGCCCGGCTTCTGCGGGTCGGGGTCGTAGTAGTCGTCGATGTCCCAGCGCGCGGGCGGCACCTCGCCGACGGCGCTCCTGCCTTCGCGCAGCAGTTCCCACAGGCCCTCGATCGTGTCGCCGCCGCCGGGGTAGCGGCAGGCCATGCCGACGACGGCGATGGGCTCGTGGCGGCGGTCCTCGGCCTCGGTGAGGTTCCGGCGCGCTTGGGCCAGTTCGACGGTCACACGCTTGAGGTAGGCGCGCAGCTTTTCCTCGGTCCCCATCGGGCGAACCTTTCCGGTAACGGGAGTCATGGGTTCACAGTTCGTTGTCGATGAGCGCGAAGATCTCCTCATCGGAGGCGGCGTCGATCTTCTCGACCATGCCGTCGGCGTCGTTCTGGCCCGCGCCGTACCGGGCGAGGGCGGTCTGCAGGATCGGGACGAGCCGGCCGCGGATGGCCTCGCCCTCCCCGTTGGCGCTGGTGAGCATGGCCTCGACGCGCTCCAGGGCGCTTTCCAGCACGTCCTCGGGCGAGGGCGTCTTGGGCGCGAGCGTGCGGAACAGGTAGTCGGCCAGGGAGGTCACGGTCGGGTGGTCGAAGACGAGCGTCGCGGGCAGCCGCAGGCCGGTCTCGGCGTTGAGCCGGTTGCGCAGCTCGACCGCGGTGAGCGAGTCGAACCCGAGCTGGCTGAAGGCGGTGCCGACGTCGATCTGGTCGGGGCTGGCGTGGGCGAGCACGGCCGCGACGTGCGCGCGGACGGTGGCGGTCAGCAGGCGCAGGCTCTCGGTGTGCGGGAGCGCCGCCAGCCGCTCGGCCAGCCCGCCCGCGACCGTCACGTTCGACGCGGTACGGCGGGGCCCGCGCACCAGCCCGCGCAGCATGGCGGGAAGGTCGTCGTTCTCCGCCCTGGCCCGCAGCCCGGCGGTGTCCCAGCGCACCGCCACGACCACGGCCTCGTCGGTGGCCAGCGCCGCGTCCAGCAACTCCAGCCCCTGAGCGGAGTCGAGCGGGGCGACGCCGGAGCGGGCCAGCCTGCCCCGGTCGGCGGCGCTGAGCCCGCCGGTCAGGTCGGTGGAGGTGTCCCAGAGCCCCCAGGCGATGGAGACGGCCGGCAGCCCCTCGTCCCTGCGCAGTTCGGCCAGCGCGTCGAGGTAGGTGTTGGCGGCGGCGTAGTTGCCCTGTCCGGCGTTGCCGAGGATGCCGGCCAGGGAGGAGAAGAGCACGAAGGCCTTGAGGTCGCGGTCCTTGGTCAGCTCGTGCAGGTGCCAGGCCGCGTCCAGCTTGGGGGCGAAGACCCGGTCGATCCGCTCCGGCGTCAGCCCCTCGATCGTGGCGTCGTCGAGAACCCCGGCCGTGTGCACGACACCGGTCAGATCCGCGATCCCGTCCACCACCGCGGCCAGCGCCCGCCGGTCGGCCACATCACACGCGAGCACCTCGACTCGCGCGCCCAGCTCTTCGAGCTCCGCGCGCAGCTCTCCCGCTCCCGGTGCGCCGGCACCGCGCCGCGACAGGAGCACCAGGTCGCGCACCCCGTACCGCTCGACCAGATGACGAGAGATCAGCCCGCCCAGACCGCCGGTCCCGCCGGTCACCAGGACCGTGCCGGAGCCGATGGGCTCGGGTTCCCCGGCGGTTCTGCGGGCCACGCGCGGGGCGAACAGCTTGCCGTCGCGCACCCGCACCTCCGGCTCGCCGGTCGCCAGCACCCGCTCCCAGTCGGCGAAGCCGTCCGGCACGTCGGCCAGGACGAACCGGCCCGGCTGCTCGGTCTGCGCCGTCCGCACCAGGCCCCGGACCACTGCGGCGTCCAGGCCGCTGGGCGCGAACACCACCTGGTGGTCCTCGCCTGCCACCGCCGCCAGGACGCGGGCGGCCAGCTCGCGCGGCGTGCCCTCGGCCAGCGGTACCACCGTGAACGAGCCCGCCGGATCGGCCGTGGGCGCGATCTCCACCCAGTCCAGGCCGTGCGGGGCCACCTGGGCGGCGGCCGGTCGGGGGGCGGCCTGCCGTACGCGGAGGGAGTCGATCGAGAAGACCGGGTGACCGGCGGCGTCGACCGCCTCGATCCCGGCGTCGTCGGCGCCGCGCGGCGTCAGCCGTACGCGCAGGAGGGAGGCCTGCGCGGCCGACAGACGCACGCCACGGAAGGCGAACGGCAGCCGCAGCGCGCCCCCCTCGGCCGCCAGCACGAGCGGGTGGAAGGAGGCGTCCAGCAGCGCGGGGTGGATGCCGAACCCGGTCACGTCCACCCCGTCGGGGGCGCTGACCTCGGCGAACAGTTCCTCGCCCGCGCGCCACATCGCGCTCACGCCTTGGAAGGCGGGCCCGTACTCGTAGCCCTGGGCGGCCAGTTGCTCGTAGGCCACCTCCACCGGCTGGGCGCCGTCGGGAGGCCAGGTGGCCGCCCAGCCGGGAGAGGCGGTTCCGGTGACGGCCAGGGCGCCGGAGGCGTGACGGACCCAGGCGTCGCCGGTCTCGGAGAAGATCGTGATGCCGCGCCGCCCGTCGGTCTCGGCGGAGACGACGACCTGGAGGCGTGCGGTTCCGGTGAGGATCAGCGGCGCCTCGATGATGAGTTCCTCGACCAGCTCGCAGCCGGCGGCGGCGGCCGCTTCGAGCGCCAGTTCGGCGAAGGCGGCGCCGGGCAGCAGGACGCCGCCCTCGACCGCGTGGTCGGCCAGCCAGGGCGCGATCTTGGTGGACAGCTGGCCGCTGAGCACGAGCCCGCCGTCGGCCACCGGCACGACCGCGTTCAGCAGCGGGTGCTCGGAGCCGTCCACGCCGGGGACGCGCCCTGCCCGCGCGCCGGCGTCCAGCCAGTAGCGCTGCCGGTCGAAGGCGTAGGTAGGCAGGTCCACGTGCCGGAAGGGGATGGCGGCGAGCGCGGCGGCCCAGTCGACCTCGGCGCCCAGCACGAACGCCTGGGCGAGCGCGGTCAGGAAGCGCCGCCAGTCGCCCGAGCCCCTGCGCAGGGTGCCGCAGATGCCCGCGGACTCGTTCATCTCGGCCACGTCCGCCTGGAGCACCGGGTGCGGGCTCACCTCGACGAACAGCGGCGCTCCGGTGACCGAGCCGATCGCCTGCCGGAACAGGACCGGGTTGCGCACGTTGTCGAACCAGTAGCCGGCCGTCAGCCGGTCGGTGTCGATGAAGTCCCCGGCCATCGAGGAGCAGAACTCGATGTCGGTACGGCCCGGCCGTACCTCGCCCAGAAGCGCGGGCAGCTCGTCGCGCAGGACCTCGATGTGCGGCGTGTGCGAGGCGTAGTCCACCGCGATCCTGCGCGCCCGGTAGGGCTCCTCCCAGGCGGCGGCCACCTCGTCGAGCGCGTCCACGTCACCGGCGACGACGCACCCGCCCGGCCCGCTGTCCACGGCGATCCACAGCCGCCCCTCGTACGGCGCGAGCAGCTCGCGCACCCGCTCGGACGGCAGCGCGGCGGAGAGCATGCCGCCGGTGCCGCCGAGCCGCTCGCCGATGACCCGGCTGCGCAGCGCGACGATCCGGGCGGCGTCCTCCACCGAGAGGACTCCGGCGACGCAGGCCGCGGCGATCTCGCCCTGCGAGTGGCCGACGACCGCGGCGGGCTCGACGCCGAGCGAGCGCCAGAGCTCGGCCAGCGCGACCATCACCGCGAACAGCACGGGCTGGATGACGTCGGAGCCGGTCAGCTTCTCGCCCGAGCGCAGCACGTCCTCCACCGACCAGCCGGTGTGCGGCTTGAGCGCCTCGTCGCACGCGCGCAGCCGCTCGCGGAAGACCTCGCTGGCCTCGAGAAGCTCGACGGCCATTCCCGGCCACTGCGAGCCCTGGCCGGGGAACAGGAAGATGGTGCGGGCCGCGGCGGCGACGCCCTCCAGGAGGGCGGGGTGCGGGGCGCCGTCCGCGAGCGCGTCGAGGCCGGCCAGCAGTTCGAGGCGGTCGGCGGCGATCACGACGGCGCGGTGGGCGAACCTGGCCCGGCGCGCGAGCACCGGGCCCGCGGCGGCCAGGTCGGTGAGCGACGCGGTCGCGGCCCGCCCGCGCAGCCTGGCGGCCTGGGCGCGCAGCGCGCTCCCGGTCTTGGCCGACACGACCCACACCAGCGGCGCGGCGGTCTCGGGGGCGGGCTCCTCGTCGGGGCCGCGCTCCAGGATCAGGTGCGCGTTGGTGCCGCTCACGCCGAAGCTGGAGACGCCGGCGCGCGGCGGGCGCTCGCCTTCGGGCAGCTCGACCTCGCCGGTCAGCACCCGTACGCCGCCCAGCGACCAGTCCACGTGCGGGGTCGGCTCGGCCACGTGCAGCGTGCGCGGCAGCACCCGGTGCTCCAGCGCCTTCACCATCTTGATCACGCCGCCGACCCCGGCCGCCGCCTGGGCGTGCCCGAGGTTCGACTTGAGCGAGCCCAGCCAGAGCGGCCGGTCGGCGGGCCGCCTGCGTCCGTAGGTGGCCAGCAGGGCGTGCGCCTCGATCGGGTCGCCGAGGGTGGTGCCGGTGCCGTGCGCCTCCACGGCGTCGACGTCGTGGAGGTCGAGGCGGGCGTCGGCGAGCGCCTGCTCGATCACGCGCTCCTGGGCGGGCCCGCTGGGAGCGGTCATGCCGTTGCTGGCGCCGTCCTGGTTGACCGCGCTGCCGCGGACGACGGCGAGGATGCGGCGGCCGTTGCGGCGCGCGTCCGACAGGCGCTCAAGCAGCAGCACTCCGGCGCCCTCCGCCCAGGCCACCCCGTCGGCCGTGGAGGAGAACGCCTTGCAGCGCCCGTCGGGCGACAGTGCCCGCTGGCGGGAGAACTCCACGAACGGCACCGGCGACGGCATCAACGTCACGCCGCCGGCCAGGGCCAGCGTGCACTCGCCCCGGCGCAGCGCCTGGGTGGCGAGGTGGATGGCGACCAGCGAGGAGGAGCAGGCGGTGTCGATCGAGATCGACGGGCCCTCCAGGCCGTAGACGTAGGAGACGCGGCCGGACAGCACGCTGGCCACGGACGAGGTGAACAGCGTGCCCTCGATCGCCTCGGGCGAGCCGTCGAGGAAGCGGTTGGAGTAGTGCTCGTACATCACGCCCGCGTACACGCCGGTACGGCTGCCGCGCAGCGTCCCCGGGTCGATCCCGGCCGCCTCGAACGCCTCCCAGGTGGCCTGGAGGAACAGCCGGTGCTGCGGGTCGGTGCCGAGCGCGTGGCGCGGGCTGATGCCGAAGAACGCGGCGTCGAAGTCGAACGCGTCGGGGATGAAGCCGCCGTTGCGCGTGTAGCTCTTGCCGATCGCGTCGGGGTCGGGGTCGTACAGGTCATCGAGGTTCCAGCCGCGGTCGTCGGGGAAGTCCCCGATGGCGTCGCGGCCGGAGCGCACGAGCTCCCACAGTTCCTCGGGGCTGCTGACGCCGCCGGGGAAGTGGCAGGCCATGCCCACGATGGCGATGGGCTCGTGGCGACGGCTCTCGTCCTCGGTCAGGCGCCTGCGGGTCTCCGCCAGTTCGACGGTGGCGCGCTTGAGATAGTCGCGGAGCTTGTCCTCGGTACCCATCGCTCGGGCCTTTCCTGTCATGGTTCACAGTTCCTTGTCGATGAGTGCGAAGATCTCCTCATCGGAGGCGGTGTCGATGTCGACGCCCTCGTCGTCATTGCTCGCGGTGCCCCCGAACCTGGTCAGGCCGCTCTGCAGCACGGCGACCAGGCGGCCGCGGATGTCCTCGCCGTTGTCCTTGGCGGTGGTGATCATGGAGCCGACCCGTTCCAGGACCCCGCGCAGCAGGTCCTCGGGCGACGGCGTGGCGGGTGCCAGGCTCTCGTGCAGGTACTTGGCCAGCGCCGAGACCGTCGGGTGGTCGAAGACGAGCGTCGCGGGCAGCCGCAGGCCGGTCTCGGCGTTGAGCCGGTTCTGCAGCTCGACCGCGGTGAGCGAGTCGAACCCGAGCTGGTTGAAGGCGCTGTCCACGTCGATGTGGTCGGCGCTGGCGTGGGCGAGCACCGCGGCCACGTGGCCGCGGACCGTCGTGGTGAGCAGCCGCATGGCCTCGGACTCCGTCAGCGCCGCGAGCCGCTCGGTGAGCCGCCCGGTCCCCTTCTTCTGCGACGAGGTACGGCGCGGCGCCCGCACCATCCCCCTGAACAGGGGCGGCAGGCTGCCGTCCTCGGCCCTGGCGCGCAGCCCGACCATGTCCCAGCGGGCCGCCACGACCACCGGCTCGTCCCCGGCCAGTGCGGCGTCGAACAGGGCCAGCCCGTGCTCGACCCCGAGCGGGGCGACACCGGCGCGGGCGAGCCTGGCGATCTCCAGGTCGGTGAGCTCGCCGCCCATGCCGCCGTCCCAGAGCCCCCAGGCGATGGAGACGGCGCGCAGTCCTTCGGCGGTGCGCTGCTCGGCCAGCGCGTCGAGGTAGGTGTTGGCGGCGGCGTAGTTGCCCTGTCCGGCGTTGCCGAGGATGCCGGCCAGGGAGGAGAAGAGCACGAAGGCCTTGAGGTCGCGGTCCTTGGTCAGCTCGTGCAGGTGCCAGGCCGCGTCCAGCTTGGGGGCGAAGACCCGGTCGATCCGCTCCGGCGTCAGCCCCTCGATCGTGGCGTCGTCGAGAACCCCGGCCGTGTGCACGACACCGGTCAGATCCGCGATCCCGTCCACCACCGCGGCCAGCGCCCGCCGGTCGGCCACGTCGCAGGCGAGCACCTCGACCTTGGCGCCCAGCTCTTCGAGCGCCGTCCGCAGTTCCGCCGCCCCCGGTGCGGCGGGACCGCGCCGCGACAGGAGCACCAGGTCGCGCACCCCGTACCGCTCGACCAGATGACGGGAGATCAGCCCGCCCAGGTCACCGGTCCCGCCGGTGACCAGGACCGTGCCGGAGGCGAGCGTGACCGGCCCTTCGACGGTCCTGCGCGCCAGGCGGGGGGCCAGCACCTTGCCGTCCGACACCCGCACCTGCGGCTCGCCGGTCGCCAGCACCCGCTCCCAGTCCGTGAAGCCGTCCGGCACGTCGGCCAGGACGAACCGGCCCAGTTGCTCGGTCTGCGCCGTCCGCACCAGGCCCCGGACCACCGCGGCGTCCAGGCCGCGCGGCGCGAAGACCACCAGGCGCTCTTCCCCGGCCATCGCGGCCAGCGCCCGGGTGGTCAGCTCGCGCGGCGTGCCCTCGGCCAGCGGCACCACCGTGAACGCGCCGACCGGCTCGCCCGCCGGCGCGACCTCCACCCAGTCCAGGCCGTAGGGCGCGGGACCGGCCGAGTGGCCGCCGAGCGCGCCCGCGGCCACCGCGCGGACGCGCGCGGACTCCAGCACGAACACCCGCCGGCCGGCGGCGTCGGCCGCCTCGATCGAGCAGCCGTCCTGGCCGTCGCGCAGCAGCCGCACCCGCAGCGCCGTCGCTCCCGGGCTCACCAGCCGTACGCCGCGGAACTCGAACGGCAGCCGCAGCTCCGCCGAGGGCGCGCCGATCAGCAGCACGTGGAACATCGCGTCGAACAGCGCCGGGTGAATCCAGTGGCCGGTCACGTCGAGTTCGCCCACGGCCACGTCGGCGAACAGTTCCTCGCCCGAGCGCCACAGCGCGCGCACGCCCTGGAAGGCGGGCCCGTACTCGTAACCGGCGTCGGCCAGCGGGCCGTAGGCCACCTCGACCGGCTCGGCGCCCGGTGGGGGCCAGGTCGCCGCCCAGTCGCAGGCGGCGGGTGCCGCGGGCTCCGGTGACAGGGTGGCGCGGACGTGGCGGGTCCAGGTGGCATCGGGGTCGGCCGCGGGGCGGGAGTGGACGCGGGCCTGCCGTACACCCTGGTCGTCTGGGGCGTCGGCGACGACCTGGACGGTCACGCCGCCGCGCTCGGTGAGCACGAGCGGCGCCTCGAAGACCAGCTCCTCGATCTGGCCGCCGGCTTCCAGCAGCAGGTCGGCGAAGGCCGCGCCGGGCAGTACGGCGGCGCCGTTGACGGCGTGGTCGGCCAGCCAGGGCGAGCCGGACAGCGAGAGGCGGCCGGTGAGCACGCTCACGCCGTCGCCGGCCACGTCGAGCGCGGCGCTCAGCAGCGGGTGGGTGACCTCGCGCAGGCCGGTCGCGGACAGGTCGGCGACGCGGGCGGGCGGGTCGAGCCAGAAGCGCTCGCGGTCGAAGGCGTAGGTGGGCAGGTCGACCGGGACGCCGGAGCCGGTCAGCGCGGGCCACTCGACGCGGGCGCCGATCACCCAGGCCTGCGCGAGGCAGGTGACGAGGGCGTCGGCCTCCGGGCGCTTGCGGCGGCTGAACGTCAGGACGGCGGCCTCGCGGCCGTCCAGGCAGTCGTGGGCCATCCCGGCGAGCACGGCCTGCGGGCCGATCTCCAGGTAGGCGTCGGCGCCGAGCGAGTCCAGCCGCTCGATCATGGCCTGGAACTGGACCGCGCGGCGGATCTGGGCCAGCCAGTACTCGCGGTCGGCCCACGAGCCGCCGTTGAGGTTGGTGGCGAACTCCAGCTTCGGCTCGGCGAACTCGACGTCCTCCAGCACGGCGGCGAAGGGGCCCAGCATCGGCTCCATGAGCGGCGAGTGGAAGGCGTGGCTGACGGCGAGGCGGTGGATGCGCCGGCCCAGGTCCGCCCAGTGCTCGGCGACCGCGAGGCAGGCCGCGACCTCGCCGGAGACGACCACGCTCTTGGGCCCGTTGACGGCGGCGACGCCGATCAGGTGCTCCTGCCCGGCCAGCGACGAGGCGATCTCCTTGGCGGTGGCCTCGATCGCGACCATCGCGCCCGGGGCGTCGAGTGCCTGCATGAGGCGGCCACGGGCGGTGATCAGGCGGGCGGCGTCGGGCAGCGACCAGACGCCCGCTGCGTAGGCGGCGGCGAACTCGCCCACCGAGTGACCGGCGACGATGCCGGGGTGCACGCCGAGCGACTCCAGCAGCCGGAAGGCGGCCACCTCGAAGGCGAACAGCGCGGGCTGCGTGTAGGAGGTCTCGTTGAGCAGCTTGGCCTCGGGGGTGCCGGGCTCGGCCCACATCACCTCGCGCAGCGGGCGGTCGAGGTGGCGGTCCAGCTCGGCGCAGACCTCGTCGAGCGCCTTGGCGAAGGCGGGGAAGGCGGCGTACAGCTCGCGGCCCATCCCGTGCCGCTGGCCGCCCTGGCCGGTGAACAGGTAGGCCAGCTTGAGGTGCTCCTTGGCCTGCCCCTCCACGACCTCGGCCGGGGCCTCGCCGCGCAGGTGCCCGCCGAGCCCGGCCAGCAGCGCCTCACGGTCATTCCCGAGTACGGCGACGCGGTGCGTGAAGGCGGCGCGGCGCGTGACCAGCGAGTGGGCCACGTCCCGGGCGCCGGTCTCCGGCCGGTCGAGCACGAAGTCACGCAGCCGGGCGGCCTGCCCGCGCAGCGACGTGGCCGTCTGCGCGCTGAGCGCCCAGACCATCGGGCCCTGACCGGTCTGGCCGGTGGCGGGGACGGGCTCCTGGTCGTACTCCTCCAGGACGGCGTGGGCGTTCGTGCCGCTGATGCCGAAGGCCGAGACGCCCGCGCGGCGGGGCCGCTTGTCGTGCGGCGCCCACTCGCGGGCCTCGGTGAGCAGGTTGACCGCGCCCGCCGACCAGTCCACGTGCGGGGTCGGCTCGGCCACGTGCAGGGTGGGCGGCATGACGCGGTTGCGCAGCGCCATCACGGCCTTGATCACGCCGGCGACTCCGGCGGCGGCCTGGGCGTGTCCGATGTTCGACTTCACGGAGCCGAGCCACAGAGGCTGATCCGCCGCACGATTACGTCCATATGTGGACAAAATGGCCTGTGCTTCGATCGGGTCGCCCAGCTTGGTGCCGGTCCCGTGCGCCTCGACCACGTCCACGTCCGCCGTCGTCAGCCTGGCGTCGGACAACGCCTGCGCGATCACGCGTTCCTGGGCGGGCCCGCTCGGGGCGGTCATGCCGTTGCTGGCGCCGTCCTGGTTGACCGCCGTGCCGCGGATGACCGCGAGGATCGGCCGGCCGTTGCGGCGCGCGTCCGACAGGCGCTCCAGCAGCAGCACCCCGGCACCCTCGCCCCACGCCACCCCGTCGGCGGTCGAGGAGAACGACTTGCACCGCCCGTCGGGCGACAGCCCCCGCTGCTTCGAGAACTCCACGAACGTGTCCGGCGGCACCAGCACCGTCACGCCACCGGCCAGCGCCAACCCGCACTCGCCGTCGCGCAGCGCGCGTACCGCGAGGTGGACGGCCACCAGCGAGGAGGAGCAGGCGGTGTCCACCGAGATCGACGGGCCCTCAAGCCCGAACGTGTAGGACACCCGCCCCGACAGCACGCTCGGCGTGCTGGAGGTCAGCAGCAGGCCCTCGACCGACTGCGGGATCGCGCCGTGGGTGAACCTGACCGAGTAGTCGTTGTACATGCACCCCGCGTAAACCCCGGTACGGCTGCCGCGCAGCGTCGCCGGGTCGATCCCGGCCCGCTCGAACGCCTCCCACGACGCCTCCAGGAACAACCGCTGCTGCGGGTCCGTGGCCAGCGCGTTGCGCGGGCTGATCCCGAAGAAGCCGGCGTCGAAGCTCGCCACGTCGTGCACGAAGCCGCCGTGCCTGGTGTACGACTTGCCGGGAGCCTCCGGGTCCGGGTCGTAGACGTCCTCGTCCCAGCCCCGGTCGGCGGGGAACTCGCTGATCGCGTCCACACCGGACCTGACCAGCTCCCACAGTTCCTCCGGGCTGGACACCCCGCCCGGATAGCGGCAGGCCATGCCCACGATCGCTATCGGCTCGTGGCTGCGCGCCTGCGCGTCCGCCAGGCGCTGCCTGGTCTCGGCGAGTTCGACCGTGGCCCGCTTAAGGTAATCGCGGAGCTTTTCCTCAGTTGCCATGATCGGGTCCTTCCGCCATGCTCCGGTTGTCGATCAAGGCGAAGATCTCCTCGTCGGAGGCCGAAACGATCTTCTCGGCGGCGCCGTTCGCCGCGGTGCCACTGCTGCCGAACCGGGTGAGGGCGCTCCGCAGGATGGCCACCAGCCGTCCCTTGATCCCCTCGCCCTCCCCGTTGGCCGCCAGCAGCATCGACTCGACCTTCTCCACCGCGCCGCGCAGCGTGTCCTCGGGCGAGGGCGTCTGCGGAGCCAGGGACTGGAACAGGTGCTCGGCCAGCGCGCTGACCGTCGGGTGATCGAAGACGAGCGTCGCCGGCAGCCGCAGCCCGGTGTCGGCGTTGAGCCGGTTGCGCAGCTCGACCGCGGTGAGCGAGTCGAAGCCCAGTTCGTTGAACGACTTGTCCACGCCGACGCGGTCGGCGCCGCCGTGCCCGAGCACCGCCGCCACGTGCGAGCGGACCAGGCCGGTCAGGTGGTTGCGCGCGTCCGGCTCGGCCATGACGGCCAGCCGTTCGACCAGCGCCACCGGCCCGGCCGCGGGCGCCGTGCCGTTCCTCGCGGAACTTCCCTTCTCCGCGGTACGGCGGGGCGCGCGCACCAGCCCGCGCAGGATCGAGGCGAGCTCCCCCGCCTCGGCCCGCTGCCGCAGCGCCGCGGCGTCCCACCGGGCCGCCACGACCACGGCCTCGGCGGCCGGCGCGGTCAGGACGGCGTCGAAGAGGTCGAGGCCCTGCTCGGCGGTGAGGGTGGCGACACCGGTGCGCGACATCCGCGCGACGTCGGCGCCGGACAGCTCACCGGCCATCCCGGTCTCCCACGCGCCCCAGGCCACCGACACCGCGGGCAGTCCCAGGGCGTGGCGGTGCTCGGCGAGGGCGTCGAGGAAGGCGTTGGCGGCGGCGTAGCCGGCCTGCCCCGCGGTGCCGATCACACCGGCCACCGAGGAGAACAGGACCAGCGGACGGTCCCCGGCCAGCTCATGCAGCCGCCACGCGGCGTCCGCCTTGGGCGCCAGCACGGTGTCGAGCTGCGTGGCCGACAGTCCGGTGACCGTCGCGTCGTCCAGGACCGCGGCCGTGTGCACGACCCCGGCCAGCTCGGGAATCCCGGCGACCAGCCTGCCCAGGGCGTCCCGGTCGGAGACGTCGCACGCGGCGATCGTGACGCGGGCGCCCAGCGACTCCAGCCGCCCGGTCAGCTCGGCCGCGCCGGGCGCGCTCGCGCCGCTCCTGGAGACGAGCACCAGGTCACGCACGCCGTGCCGCGCGGCCAGCCGCTCGGCCACCAGCCCGCCCAGCGCCCCGGTACCGCCGGTGACCAGCACGGTCCCTCCGGCCAGGGTGCTCGCGAGAACCAGATCGGGAGCGGGGGCCGGCGAGCCCGGGTCCGCCGTGCTCGGGCTCGCCGGCGTCGCGCCCGCCGGACCCCCGGTCCGTCGGGTCAGGCGGGGAATCTGAAGGCTGCCGCCGCGGGCCCGCAACTGGGGCTCGTCGGTGGCGGCCAGCAGTTCCCAGTCGGTGAAGCCCGCGTCCACGTCGGCCAGCGCGAAGCGGCCGGGGTGCTCGGCCTGGGCGGAGCGCACCAGTCCCCACAGGGGGCCGGTGACGACCGCGGGTCCCCTGGTCACGAAGACCATCCGGGACTGCCAGAACCGCTCGTCGCCCACCCAGCCCTGCACGAGGTCGAGGGCCTGGTAGAGGGCGTCGTGCACGGAGTAGGGCAGGTCATCGGCGTCCGGCTCGAACGGGACCAGCACCACCCGCGGCGCGTCCACGCTCATGTCGGCCAGCGAGGCCAGGTCGTAGTAACGCTGCCCGCCGGCCTCGTCGGCGAAGGCGTCGTAGCCGACCGTGGCCCAGGTGGCGTCGCCGCGCTCGGGCTCGGGCAGTTCTGCCCAGTCGACGCCGTAGGTCTCGGCGGACGGGGCGGCGCCGGTGCGCGGGACCGCGCGCAGAGTCAGCTCTGCTGTGGCGATCGGGGCGCCGGACACGTCGTACACGGTCAGGGCGTGGCGGTCCTGGCCTTGGGGTGCCAGCCGTACGCGGAGGGTGCGCGTGCCGCCGGTGCTCGCGTGCACGCCGCTCCACGCGAACGGCAGCAGCAGCGTGCCCGGCTCGCCCGCGGCGTCGAGCACCAGCAGGTGGAGCGCGGCGTCGAGCAGAGCGGGGTGCAGGGTGAACCGGTCGGCGCCCTCGCCGGCGTGCTCGGGCAGGTCCACCTCGACGTAGGCGTCCGCGCCCGCGCGCCAGGCGGCGCGAAGGCCCTGGAAGGCGGGGCCGTAGCCGTAGCCGCGCTCGGCCAGGCGCTCGTAGGCGTCGCCCAGGTCCACGCCCGTGGCGTCGGCCGGCGGCCAGACGGTCAGCGGCTCGCCCGCGAGGGGCGTGGCGGCTGTGGCGGGTGCGCTGCCCGAGAGTGTGCCGGTCGCGTGGCGGGTCCACGGGGCGTCGGGGTCGCCCGCCGGGCGGGCGTGGACGGACAGGTCGCGGTGGCCGCCCTCGTCGGAGGCACCGACGGTCAGCTGGATCTGGACCGCCTCCGTGGCGGCCAGGCGCAGCGGAGCCTCCAGCGTCAGGTCCTCGACGGTCACGGCGCCCACGGTGGTGGCGGCCTCCAGGGCCAGCTCCACGAACGCGGTGCCGGGCAGCAGGACCGTGCCGTCCACGGCGTGGTCGGCCAGCCACGGGGTGGCGGCGAGCGAGAGCCTGCCGGTCAGCAGGTGCCCGTCGCCGGCGGCCAGCGGGACGGCCGCGCCGAGCAGCGGGTGGCGGGCGGCGTCCAGGCCGGTGGCGGAGACGTCGGTGCCGCCGGCCGTACCGTCGAGCCAGTAGCGCTGCCGCTCGAAGGGATAGGTGGGCAGCTCGGCGAGGGGGCCGGCGCCCAGGGCGGCGGGCCAGTCGACGGAGGCGCCGAGGACGTGGGCCTGGGCCAGCGCGGTGAGCAGGCGGGCGCGCCCGCCGTCGCCGCGCCGCAGCGTGCCGGTGGCGCCGCCGGGGCGGCCCGCGGCGGTCAGCGTGTCCTGGACGTGGCCGGTCAGCACCGGGTGCGGGCTGGTCTCGACGAACAGCGGCGTCCCCGCGAACGACTCCACCGCCTCCTGGAAACGGACGGGGTTGCGCAGGCTCGTGTACCAGTACTCGGCGGTCAGCTCGGCGTGATCCATCAGGCCGCCCGCGTAGGAGGAGCAGAAGGCGACCTCGCCGACGCGCGGCCTGATGCCGTCGAGCGCGGAGAGGATCTCCTCGCGCAGCGCCTCGATGTGCGGGGTGTGGGCGGCGTAGCCGATCGCGACCCGCCGGGCGTTCAGGCTCTCGCCGTGCGCGGCGGTGAACTCCTCCAGCGCGTCGGCGTCCCCGCCGATCACACAACTCTCCGGCCCACTGTGTACGGCCGGCCAAAGCCGACCCGCCCACGGCTCGATCAGCTCGCGCCCCCGCTCGGCCGGGACCGGCAGGGCGATCATGCCGCCACGGTCCCCGAGCCGCATCAGTGCCCGGCTGCGCAGGACCACGACCTTGGCCGCGTCCTCCAGCGACAGGGCGCCGGCCACACAGGCGGCGATGATCTCGCCCTGCGAGTGCCCGACGACCGCCGACGGCTCGACGCCCAGCGAACGCCAGACCTTCGCCAGCGCCACCATCACCGCGAACAGCACCGGCTGGATGACGTCGGAGCCCTCCAGCTTGCCCTCGGCGCGCAGCGCGTCCTCGACGGACCAGCCGGTGTGCGCCCTGAGCGCCGCGTCGCAGCGGCGCAGCTCGGTGCGGAAGACCTCGTCGGAGTCCAGCAGTTCGACGGCCATTCCGGCCCACTGCGAGCCCTGGCCGGGGAAGACGAAGACCGGCTGGACGTCCCTGTCCGCGACACCGGTCACGAGCGCGGCGTGCGGGGCGCCTTCCGCCAGCGCGTCCAGGGCGGCGAGCAGTTCGCCGCGCTCGCGGGCGACCACGACGGCGCGGTAGGCGAACCCGGACTTCCTGGCCAGCGCCCGTCCGGCGGCGGCCAGGTCGGACGCCTCGGCGGCGACCTCGCGCAGCCGGAGCGCCTGGGCACGCAGCGCGCTCTCGGACCTGGCCGACACCACCCAGGCCAGAAACTCCTGCCCGGACGGCGACGCGACCTCCGGAGCGTGCTGCTCCTGAGCGTGTTCCGACGCGGGCTCTGGGGCGATGGCCGCGTGCTCTGGGGCGGTGGGTGGGGCCTGTTCGATGATCAGGTGGGCGTTGGTGCCGCTGATGCCGAAGCTGGAGACCGCGGCCCGCAGCGTGCGGCCCTCGGGCAGGTCCACGGGCGAGGTCAGCAGCCTGACGTTCCCGGCCGACCAGTCCACGTGCGGGCTGGGCTCGTCGGCGTGCAGGGTGCGCGGCAGCACGCGGTGCTCCAGCGCCTGCACCATCTTGATGACGCCGCCGACTCCCGCGGCGGCCTGCGTGTGGCCGAGGTTCGACTTGAGCGAGCCGAGCCACACGTCGTCGTAGACCGACATGACGGACTCGGCCTCGATCGGGTCGCCGAGCGTGGTGCCGGTGCCGTGGGCCTCCACGACGTCCACGTCGGCGGAGGTGAGGCGGGCGTCGGCCAGCGCCTGGCGCATGACCGCCTGCTGGGCCAGCCCGCTGGGCGCGGTGAGGCCGTTGCTGGCGCCGTCCTGGTTGACCGCGCCGCCTCTGATGACGGCGAGCACGGGGTGGCCGTTGCGGCGGGCGTCGGACAGGCGCTCCAGCAGGAGCATCCCGGCGCCCTCCGCCCAGCCGGTACCGTCGGCGGCGGCGGAGAAGGCCTTGCAGCGGCCGTCGCGGGCCAGCCCGCCCTGGCGGCTGAACTCCACGAACATGCCGGGCGTGGACATCACGGTCACCCCGCCGGCCAGCGCCATCGTGCACTCGCCGCGGCGCAGCGCCTGCGTGGCGAGCACGATCGAGACCAGCGACGACGAGCAGGCCGTGTCCGTGGTGAGCGCCGGGCCGCGCAGGCCGAGCGTGTACGCGATCCGCCCCGAGACCACGCTGAGCGCGGTGCCGGTGAGCAGGTGGCCGTCGGCGACGCCGCCGGACAGGTGCAGCCGGGGACCGTAGTCGGGCGCCATCGCGCCCACGAACACCCCGGTCGCCGTGTCACGCAACTCGGCCGGGTCGATCCCGGCCCGCTCGACCGCCTCCCAGCTGATCTCCAGCAGGAGCCGCTGCTGCGGGTCCATGGCGGCGGCCTCGCGCGGGCTGATGCCGAAGAAGGCGGCGTCGAAGCGGTCGGCGTCGTGCAGGAAGCCGCCGTGGCCGGTGTCGCTGGTGCCCGAACGGTCCTGGCCGGTGGCGAACAGCGCCGCCATGTCCCAGCCCCGGTTCGCCGGGAACTCGGTGATCGCGTCGGTCCCGTCGCTGACCAGCTTCCACAGGTCGGCGGGCGAGGCCACGCCACCGGGATACCGGCAGCCCATCCCGACCACCACGACCGGGTCGTCGTTGAGGCGCGCCCGCTCCTGAACGGCCGCCCGCGGCGCCTCCCGCGCCAGCAGCGCGCGCAGGTGGTCGATCAGCTTCTGCGGGGTCGGGTGGTCGAACAGCAGGCTTGTCGGCAGCCGCAGCCCGGTGGCCGCGCGCAGCCGGTTGCGCAGGTCCAGCGCGGTGGCGGACTCGACGCCGAGGTTCTTGAACGTCCTGGCGGGCTCGATCCCGGCGGCGTCCTCGTGCCCGAGCAGCCCGGCCAGCGTGGTCAGCACCAGCTCCCGGACATCCCCGGTAAAGCCCGCAGCCCCGGCACCGTCCGCGTGGAAAGCGCCGTCTGCGTGAGGAGCACCGTCTGCGTGAGGAGCACCGTCCGCGGAGTGAGCGCCGTTCGCGTGGTGAGCGCCGTTCGCGTCGCCCGATGTGTGCGGAGACGTCCCGCCGTTGAGCGCCGCCCGTCCGGCCGTGGCTCCTCCCGCCGGTACGGCCAGCCGGTGACGACGCCGCTGGAACGGGTAGGTCGGCAGGTCCACCAGCCGCCCGCCCCCGCAGGGACCGGCCCAGTCGACCTCGGCTCCCCCGGCGTAGGCCTCGGCCAGCGAGCGCATGACCCGCTCAGCCCCGCCGTCGTCGCGGCGCAGGGTGCCGACGGCGGCCACCTCGCGCCCGGCGGCCTCGGCGGTCTCGCTCACCCCCGACACCAGCACCGGGTGCGGGCTGCACTCCACGAACACCCCGGCGTCGTGCTCCAGCGCGACCCTGACCGCCTGCCCGAAGCGGACGGGCCGTCGCAGGCTGGCGTACCAGTAGGAGGCGTCCAGCTCGGCGGTGTCGATGGGGCGGCCGGTGAGCGTGGAGACGAAGGTGGTGCACGTGGACGCGGGCCGTACCGGGGAGAGGGCGGCGAGGACCTCGTCGCGGACCTGCTCGACCTCGGCGGAGTGGGAGGCGTAGTTGACCGGGATGATCCGGCTGCGGTACTCGGGCAGCCGGGACTTCAGCTCGGCGAGCGCCTCGTGCGGGCCGGAGACGACGAAGGACGTGGGCCCGTTGACGGCGGCGACGGCCAGGTGGCGGGAGATGCGCGCCATCGTGCTCTCGATCACGCCGAGCGGCGCGGCCAGCGACATCATGCCGCCCTTGCCGGCGATCCCGGCGATGGCCTTGCTGCGCAGCCCGACGACGCGGGCGCCGTCCTGGGCGGACAGGGCGCCGACGGCGGTGGCGGCGGCGATCTCGCCCTGGGAGTGTCCGATGACCAGGTCGGGACGCAGGCCGTACGACTGCCAGAGCGCGGCCAGGCCGGTCATGACGGCCCACAGCGCGGGCTGGACCACGTCCACCCGGTCGAGGCCGGGCGCGCCGGGCTTCTCGCGCAGCACGTCCATGAGGTCGTAGTCGGTGAAGGGGGCGAGCGCGAGCGCGCACTCGGCGACCCGCTCGGCGAAGGCGGGCGAGCTGGACAGCAGCTCGCGGGCCATGCTCGGCCACTGGGCGCCCTGGCCGGGGAAGACGAAGGCGGTGCGCCCGGCGCCGGAGCCGGTGACGGCCGCGTCGTGCGGCAGGCCGCCGGCCAGCGCCCGCAGCGCTTCCCGCTTGGCGGTGCCGAGCACCACCGCGCGGTGCTCGAAGGCGGCGCGGCTGCGCACCAGGCTCCACGCCACGTCCGCCGGGTCGGCCTCGACCTCGGCGAGCTGCTCGGCCAGCTTCTTCAGCGCGCCCGGGGACCGGGCGGACAACACCCAGGGGGCGCCGCCGTCGGGCTCCTTGCGGACGGGCGGGCGCCGGGAGCCGCCGATGCTGAGGCGCGGCGGCTCGGTGACGAGCAGGTGGCAGTTGGTGCCGCCCATGCCGAACGAGCTCACGCCGGCGACCAGGCGGCGCGCGGACCACGGGAGGGTCTCGGGGACGACGCGCAGGCGCAGCGAGTCGAAGGGGATCTCCGGGTTGGGCGTCTCGCAGTGGAGGCTGGCGGGCAGCTCGCGGTGCTTCAGGCTCAGCACGACCTTGAGCAGCCCGGCGATGCCCGCCGCGCCCTCCAGGTGGCCGATGTTGGTCTTCACCGAGCCGACGAGCAGGGGCTCGGTGGCCGGGCGGGCCTTGCCGTACACGGAACCGAGGGCGGTGGCCTCGATCGGGTCGCCGACCTTGGTCCCGGTGCCGTGGAGCTCCACGTACTGCACGGCACCGGGCGCGACCCCCGCCTGAGCGCAGGCCGACTCGATGACCTCGGCCTGCGCCCGGCTGCTGGGGACGGTCAAACCCTCGCCGCCGCCGTCGTTGTTGACCGCGCCGCCCAGGATCACCGCGTGGATGACGTCCCGGTCGGTTATGGCCGCGGCGAGGGGCTTGAGCACGACGAGCCCGCCGCCCTCGCCGCGTACGTAGCCGTTGGCCCGCGCGTCGAAGGTGTGGCAGCGGCCGTCGGGTGACAGCGCGCCGAACTCGCCGATGGCGTTGGTGGTCTCGCCCAGGAGGTTGAGGTTGACGCCGCCGGCGACGGCCAGGCCGATCTCGCCGCGGCGCAGGCTCTCGCACGCCATCTGGACGGCCACGAGCGAGGAGGACTGGCCGGCGTCCAGGGTGAGGCTCGGGCCGCGCAGGCCGAGCAGGTAGGAGACCCGGTTGGCGATCATCGCCCGGTTGGCGCCGGTGTAGCCGTGCCGGCCACCGGCCCCCAGGGACGCGAAGTCGTTGGAGATCGCGCCCAGGAACACGCCCGCCGCGCTGCCGCGCAGCTCCGCGGGCAGCACCCGCGCGTTCTCCAGGGCCTCCCAGGCCAGCTCCAGCACAAGGCGCTGGTGCGGGTCCATGGCCGCGGCCTCGTTCGGGGAGATCCCGAAGAACGCGGCGTCGAAACCCTCGACGTCCTCCAGGAATCCGCCGAAGCGGTAACCGGCGGCGTTCGGCCACCGGTCCTCGGGGGCCGGGGTGACCGCGTCCACTCCGTCACGCAGCAGGTGCCAGAACCGGGCCGGGTCGGCAGCCTGAGGGAGCCTGCAGGACATGCCGACGACGGCGATCCCAGCCAGCTGATTCGACTCACCAACCATCAATGCGCCACCTCAAGCCGGGGTATTGAATATTCGCGACTATTGGCCAGTAATTAAGACCCTAATCGCGGACTTTGCTGAGGCACATGGAGCGACGGTGGCACGTAGTTACCGCAACTGTTGGCCGCCCAGCCACAGTTGACGGTGTGGGCACGGCTGGGCAATGAATGGCAACATGCCCGTAGAAGCTGCACTCAGTTTCGGCCAGTTGTTCAGCTGGCGCGATATCGAGCGGCACCCGCACGACTGGATCCACGAGGCGAACCTGCCGGCGATGTGGGACCTGCGCGGGCTGACACTCGACCGGGTGACGTGCGCGCTGCGCGCCCTGGTCCAACGGCACGAGGCGCTGCGCACCACCTACCACGTGCGCGACGGCGTGCCGTACCAGAGAGTGCACGAGACGGTGGCGCTGCCGATCGAGTTCGTCGAGCGCGACGGCGGCGACCAGCAGGAGGCGGAGCGCACCGCGGCCGAGCTGATCGGGCGGCCCTTCCCCATGGAGGGGAACCTCAACTGGCGCGGCCTGCTGGTCAGCGTGAAGGGCGAGCCGAAGTTCCTCGCGCTGTCGATCTCCCACCTGATCCTCGACGCCTGGTCGGTGCAGCACCTGCGGACGCAGTTCCGCGCGCTGATCGAGGACCCGGGCGCCACCGCCGAGCCGGGCCCGATCCCGCGCACGCTGGCGCTGAGCCAGCGCGGGCAGGAATGGGCGGCCCGCCGGACGGGCGCAGAGCGCCACTGGCGCGGCGTGCTGGAGGACGGGCTCATGGACGAGCTGCCCACGCTGCCCTCGCGGGCCTACCGCAACCGCCTGGAGGCGACGCTCCACTCGCGGCGCATCGGCGGGCTGGCCCACGCGGCCGCCAAGCGCCTCGGCGTCACCGCGCCCGCCGTCGTGATGGCGCTGGTCGCGGCGGGCGTCGCCCGGCAGACCGGCGCCGACCGGGTCACGATGAGCCTGATGGCGTCCAACCGGTTCTCCGCCGGCAACCAGCGCGCGGTCGGCACGCTCAACCAGCTCGTCCCGGTCGTCCTGCCCGTCGACCAGGGCGCCACCCTCGCCGAGCACGTACGCGGCCTGCACTGGGCCGCAACCAAGGCCTACCGGCACGGCAGCTACGACATCGACCGCATGGCCGAGGTGGCCGCCGAGTACGGCCGGCCCGAGCACGGCTGCTGGTTCAACCACCTGCTGCGCTGCTGGTTCAACTACCTGCAGATCGACGACAGGATCGCCGACCCGGCCGACGACAGCCCCGCCGAGCTGGTGTGGACGCCGCTGGCCCAGCAGTACGGCCAGCCGTTCCGCGTCCGCGTACAGGTGCAGCGCGGCAGAACTTCGCTGCTCATGCTCGCCGACCCGGACGTCGTCCCCGCCGACGGCATGCTCGACATCCTGCGCGGCGTGGGCCACGGGGTCCGGCTGGCCGCGAGCGAGCCGGAGACCGGGCTCAAGGAGCTGTGGAGCGGCAAGGAGCTCGACCCGTCCCTGTTCCCGCGCGAGGCCGACGGCCCGCCGCGCTAAGCCACTTCCGGGAGTTATGCCGTGGCACGGACCCTGTACCAGTGGTTCGCCGACAGCGTCGCCCGCCACGGTGACGCCGTGGCGCTGGAGGTGGCCGGCGACCGGCTCACCTACGCCGAGCTCGACGAGCTGGCCGGGCGGATCGCCGCCGGCATCCGCGGCGACGCCCCCCGGGTCGGGCTGCGCGCCGACCGCACGGTGCTCGCCTATGCCGGTTACCTGGCGATCCAGCGGCTCGGGCGCACGGTCGTGCCGCTGAACCCGGCCGCGCCGCGGGCACGCAACGAGACCATCGCGCGCTCCGCCGGCCTCGTGCTCGCCACGCCCGCGCCCGCCGAACGGGCCGCGCCCGCGGGCGCCCAGGATCCGGACGGCCTCGCCTACATCCTGTTCACCTCAGGCTCCACCGGCGTGCCCAAGGGCGTGCCGCTGCGCCACAGCAGCCTGGACGCCTACCTGTCGTACGTGATCCCGCGCTACGAGCTGGGGCCCGGCTGCCGCGTGTCGCAGACCTTCGACCTGACCTTCGACCTGTCGGTCTTCGACATGTTCGCCACGTGGGGCAGCGGGGCGACGCTGGTCGTGCCGCTCAAGTACGACCTGCTCAAGCCGGTGACGTTCGTGACCAGGCACGAACTGACGCACTGGTTCTCGGTGCCGTCGGTGGTCTCGGTGGCGGCGCGGCTGCGCCGGCTGGGGACCGACGCGATGCCGTCGCTGCGCTGGAGCCTGTTCTGCGGGGAGCCGCTGACGCTGCAGCAGGCCGACGCGTGGCGGGCGGCCGCGCCGTTCAGCGTCCTGGAGAACCTGTACGGGCCCACCGAGCTGACCATCAGCTGCACCCAGTACCGCCTGCCCGCCGAGCGGGCCGACTGGCCGGAGCCGGCCAACGGGACGGTGCCGATCGGCGTGCCGTACCCGCACGTGGAGCACACGGTCGTGGACGGCGAGCTGTGCCTGAAGGGCGTGCAGCGCTTCCCCGGCTACCTCGACCCGGCCGACGACGAAGGCCGCTTCGCCGGCGAGTGGTACCGCACGGGCGACCGGGTGGCCTGGGAGGACGGGCTGCTGGTGCACCACGGGCGGCTGGACCAGCAGGTCAAGATCGCGGGACACCGCGTGGAGCTCGGCGAGATCGAGGCGGCGCTGCGCCGGCAGCCGGGCGTGAGCGAGGCCGTCGTGCTGGCCCTGCCCGGCGCCGACGGCGAGCTGGTCCTGGAGGCCGCCTGCACGGGCGCGGGCGTCGACACCGCCACCCTGCTCAGGGGCGTCGCGCAGGTCCTGCCGCGCTACATGGTGCCGCGCGCGGTGACCGTGCTCGACGAGCTGCCGCTGAACGGCAACGGGAAGGTCGACCGGCGCGCCCTAGCCGATATGTACGGCCAGCGCCTCCCATAGCGAGCCGACCGTGGCGAACGTCTCCTCGTCCAGGATGTCGTCCGGCAGCGCGACCGCGTAGCCGTTCTCGATGTCGACGAGCAGCTGCACCACGCCCATCGAGTCGAGCCCGAGCCCGGCCAGCTCGTCGCGGGCCGAGAACGCGCCAGAATCGGCGTACGGCAGGTGCGGACGCAGGAGACGCTGAAAGTCAGCAGGTATTTCCAACATATGCCACCTCGCAATAAATCTGCCTACCACTAACCGTCCCCTATTCATAAGGGGGACCGCTAGTGGCAGCTTCTCGCTATCCCCTAGCGGCCACCGCGCACCCATTGTGGTAACCCCAGAGAAACCTAATTCTGAAAGCGTGAAGACTGCGAAGCTGTGCTGGGGTCAGCGCTACATGTGGCTGCGATTCCACCAGCTACCCCCTGCTCACCGCCACGAGACGCACGTCGTGCTCAGGCTGGGCGTGCACGAGGGCATCACGCTGGCCAACTGCCGGGCCACGCTCACGTACCTGGCCCGCCGGCACGAGGCGCTGCGCACGACCTTCCACCTCGACGGCGACGGCGACCCCTATCAGAAGGTCAACCCCCCTGGACCGGTCCGGGCGGTCGAGGTGAGCACCGAACGGGACGGCACCCCGTCGCCCGCCGAGGTGGTCGAGGACCTGTCGAGCCGCCCCTTCGACCTGGAGTCGGAGTGGCCGATCCGCGCCTGCGTGATCACCAGCGGCGGCGTGCCCAAGCAGATGGTCGTGGTGCTCAACCACCTGGCCGTCGACGTCTGGACGATCGGCGAGCTCAAGCGCGAGCTGCGCATGCAGCGCGCCGGCTTCGCCACCCGCCGCCCCGCCGCGATCCAGCCGGTCCGGCACCAGCCGGTCGACCTGGCGCGCTACGAGGCTTCGGCGGAGGCGGCCGTCACCGCCGCCGGCGCGGTCGCCCACTGGGAGAACGAGATCGCCCAGCTTCCCTACGACCTGTTCGCCGCCCGGCGCACCCGCCCGGAGGGCCCGCCGGCCCGCCACGCGACGCTCATCTCCCCCGCCCTCCTGCCCGCCTCCCGCGAACTGGCCGCCGCGCACCGGGTGTGGCCGTCCCTCATCCACCTGACCGCCTACACCGCGACCATGGCCGCCTACACCGGCAGCGACACCGTCGGGCACCTGTCGTTCGTCGGCAACCGCGACTCCCACCCCTTCGGCGACGTGCTCACCTGCATGTTCTCGCCGACGCTCGTGCGGGTGGACTGCTCGGGCGACCCCACGTTCGGCGAGCTGCTGGCGCGCGTCTCCGCCGCGTTCACGCTCGCCCGCGAGCACGCGTACCTGCCCTATGACGAGGTGGTCGAGCTGCTGTCCCGCGAGAGCTCGCGCCGCGCCCATCCGGTACGGCTGGCCTCGGAGTTCAACTTCATCAAGCAGGCCTCCCGCGAGTACAAGGGCACGCGGACCGCGTTCACCTCGAACCCGGTGCCCGAGGCGTGGGCGCACACCGGCACCGACACCTACGTGCGGGTGGACGAGTGGAAGGACGCGGTGGCGGTCTCGCTGCACGCGGCCTCCACGGTCATGGACGGCGACGCGGTGGAGCGGTTCCTGCGCGGCTTCGAGGCCGTGCTGCTGGCCGCCCGCGACGACGGCCTCCGGCTCTCGGAAGCGGCCCGGCTCACGGGCTTCACCCCTCCGGAAAGTGAAACGCCGGCGTGTGGGGGCGCGCGGCCGTACCTCGCGACCTCGGACGCCGACCCGGCGGCCGAGCAGGATCTCGCGGAGATCGTCCGGCAGGTGAACGGCCTGCCGAAGACGGACCTCACGCGCAGCTACACGCTCGCCGGCGGCCGCGCCCTGCGGATCCCGCGCGTGCTGGCAGAACTGGACGCCCAGGGCTGGACCGGACTCGACGTCTGCCGGCTCGCCGGCCCCACGCCGCTCCGGGCGCTGGCCCGACGGCTCGTCCCCCTTTCCACGCAAGATCGGAACAGACTCGGAGTGGTCACATCATGAGCGTTTCCAAGCACCACGAGCTGGTGGCGTCCGAGCAGGAGCTCCGCGACGTCGTCAACCGCGAGCTGGCCGGCACCGGCACCGGCTCCGACCTGGTCATCATGGGTGGCCACTTCATGCTCTTCGAGAACGAGGAGGGCAACCTGGTCTCGGGCATCATCGAGGAGCAGGACTCCGAGGTGATGAGGCGCCGCATCGCCGGCCGTGTCGGCATCTTCCCCGGCTACACCTGGCGGATGTCGGTGGACCTGTTGCGCGACCACCCCGAGGCCCGCCTGTTGCTGCTCATCAACGACTGGCAGTACGTCCCCCAGAACGGCCGGCCGGCCAGTGAGTTGCGCGCCGAGTACTACGAGGGATTCAACCAGCTCCCCTCCTCCTACGAGAAGGAGCTGCGCAGTGCCGGCCTGTCCCCCGACAGCATGCTGCCCAGCAGGAAGCACCCGCTGGCCTTCCCCGAGACCTGGCTGAAGTACCGCTTCCAGAAGACCGCCGCCAAGCTCGTCAAGCAGGGCCGCCTGGAGAAGCGCTACCTGGAGTCGGGCGAGAGCAAGCCCGAGGTCTCCTTCCTCGACGACAACGGCAACTACCGCACGCTGATGAGCTGCGGCATCACCGGCTGCGCCGGCGAGATGACCGAGATGGTGGCCGAGGTCTACAACGCCGGCTACCGCACGCTGCTCGTCTACGCCCCCGGCGAGTGCCTGAACCCGGTCGAGACCGGCGTCGACATCGCCCTCAGCCTGTACGGCCTGCCCGGCATGACCGTCATCATCACCGACCCGGGCGGCAGCGGGGAAATGTCGGCCGACGAGATCTTCGGTGGACTCGTCACGGTGTGCACCATCAGGAGCTGATTCCGTGAACATCATCTACCTGGACAACTGCGCCACCACGCGCGTGGACGAGGAAGTCCTCGACGCGATGCTGCCCTACCTGCGCGAGGACTTCGGCAACCCGTCTTCCCCGCACGTCCTGGGCAAGCGCGCCCGCCGCGCGGTCGACCTGGCCGCCGCGTCGGTGGGCGAGCTGCTCGGCGCCGACCCGAGCACGATCGTCTTCACCTCGGGCGCGACGGAGAGCAACAACGTCGCCCTGCTCGGCCTGTTCGAGCACGACGACCGGGCGCCGGTCAACGCGGTCTTCTGCCCGACCGACCACAAGTCCTCGCTGTCGATCGGCGGCGCACTGGCCGCCCGCGGCGTGGAGACCAGGACGATGGCGGTGCGCGAGGACGGCCAGGCCGACCTGGCCGACCTGCGCGCCAAGCTCGACGCCCACACCCGGGTGGCCACCGCGGCCTGGGTCAACAGCGAGATCGGCACCATCCAGCCGATCGCCCAGATGGCCGCACTCTGCCACGAGGCCGGCGCGCTGCTGCACGTGGACGGCGCGCAGGCGGCCGGCCGTATCCCGATCGACGTGAACGCGGAGGGCATCGACACCCTGTCGCTGTCCGCCCACAAGGTGCATGGCCCGAAGGGTGTGGGCGCGCTGTACGCGCGCCGCGAGGTCCGCCGCAGACTGCGCCCCGTCATGTACGGCGGCGGCCAGCACGAACTCCGCAGCGGCACCATCCCCACCCATCTGGTCGTCGGCCTGGGCGCGGCCTGCCGGCTGGCCCAGCGGCGCCTGAACGACAACTGGTCGGCCATCACGCGTCTTCGTGAGGTGGCGCTGAAGGTGCTGTCGGACCGGGTGCCGGGATTCCGCTTCAACGGCGACCCCAACATCTCGGTGCCCCACGTGCTGAACGTGGTGCTGCCGGGGGTGCGGGGCGAGAGCCTGGTGGCCGGGTTGCACCGGGTGGCGTTGTCGACCGGGTCGGCGTGCAACTCCGACTCGCAGGAGCCGTCCTACGTCCTCACCGCGATCGGCGTCACGGCCGACGACGCCAACAGCTCTGTCCGTATCTGCCTTTCTCCCCAGCTTTCCGAGGAGGACCTGGTCACGGGGTTGGAACTCGTCTGCGAACGCGCCAGAGGCCTCGCCGAGGTCGTCACCGGCGCCTCCACCCACTACCGCTGACCCCCACCAGGAAACACCCGAAAGGCAACACCCCCGGAGGACAACACCCCCTAAAAGGGGCAACCCTCCGGAGGGCGGCACAAGCAGAGGCGCAGGCCTCGGGGCTACGTCCCGAAGGGACGATCCGAAGGGACGGCACCCCGAAGGGACGGCACCCCGAAGGGACGACCCGGAGGGCGGCACCCCGGGAGTGCGGCACGCGCAGGAGTGCGGGCTTGGGGGTTGCACCCCCAAGGGACAACCCAACGGGGAGCACCCGGCGAGGGCAACCCGGCGGGGCGGCACGCGCGGCAAATGCGGGTCTTGGGGTTGCGACCCGGAAGGGACGGCCCGGAGGTGCCAGGGGTGCCGGAATGGGAAGGGCCCGACGGCCGGTGAGGGTCGTCGGGCCGGAAAGGAGGTGGGTCAGTGGCCGTTGGGGAGGAACTTGCGGGCGGCCTGGACGCCGGCCTGGAAGCGGCTGGTGGCGTCCAGGTCCCGCATGAGCGTGGCGATGTGCCGGCGGCAACTGCGCACGGACATGCCGAGCTTGCGGGCCACCACCTCATCGGTGTACCCCTTGGCCATCAGGGCGGCGATGGACTGCTGCAGGTCGTCGGCGACGTCGGCGTACCCGGCCTCGATGCCCTCCAGCGGCGTGGCCGTCTCCCAGAGGTGGTTGAACAGGTCCAGGAAGAACTGGGCCACCCCCTGGTTGTGCACCCGCGCCACGTTCGCCTCGCCGTCGGCCACGCCGAAGAGCACGACGAGCGAACGGTCGAAGACGATCGCCGAGCGCGGGATGTGGCTGACGGTGTAGACCGTGGCCCCCGCCTCGGTCAGCCGCTTCATCTTCATCCGGGTGGCGAGGTCGGCCCGGTTGCGGTGCTGGCAGATGATCCGGACGGAGATGCCGCGCCCGAGCAGCGTCAGGTACGTCTGGGCGAGCTCGTCCCCGTCGATCCCGCTGGACTGCAGCACCAGGACCTCGTCGCGGCAGGCGTCACCGGCCATCTTCAGGAAGCCGCGCACCTCCATGCTGCCCACCAGGTAGTCGATCGAGCCGCCGGGCGTGGCGCCGTCGCCGGCGTAGTCCTGGCGGAAGACGTCG
Organism: Nonomuraea sp. NPDC059007; assembly: GCF_042740555.1. Classification (NCBI taxonomy): domain Bacteria; kingdom Bacillati; phylum Actinomycetota; class Actinomycetes; order Streptosporangiales; family Streptosporangiaceae; genus Nonomuraea; species Nonomuraea sp. NPDC059007. The sequence continues at coordinate 153,775 of NZ_JBHYJD010000024.1, forward strand.
ATCCGCTCCCTGATCTGGTCGATCAGCTCCCGCCGCTGGTAGATCTCCCGCTCCACGTAGGACACGAGAGAGGCGGCGGCCACCTCGGGGTCGACGGGCAGGAACCGCTGCCCGCGCCCGTCGCCGGGTCGCAGCAGGCGGCTGCCGACGAGCTGGTCCACCGCCTCCCGCATCTCATGGATGCCGATGCCCAGGTCAGCCGCGGCCACCTCGACGGCCTCTATCGCCCCCTTTCGCGCCGCATATCGGTATACCGCCGACACGTGGTCCCCCTCGACCGGCGCCCGTCCCGTGAAGAACGCACTCGTCGTCATGATCTACCTCCCCTGTTCTGCGAACTGCTCGGCCACCGAGATCACGTACTGGCCGTACGCGGACTTCTCCAGTGCGACGCCGAGCCGGTGGCAGGCCTCGGCGTCGATGTATCCCATGCGCAGGGCGATCTCCTCGAGACAGGCGATCCGCACGCCCTGGCGCTGTTCCAGAAGCTGCACGTACTGCCCGGCCTGGAGCAGGGACTCGGGTGTCCCGGCGTCCAGCCAGGCGAAGCCGCGGCCGAGGTCGACCAGCGTGGCCTTGCCGCGCCGCAGGTAGTCGCGGTTGACGTCGGTGATCTCCAGCTCGCCGCGCGCGGACGGGGCGAGGTTCTTGGCGATGTCGACGACGTCGTTGTCGTAGAGGTACAGGCCCACGACCGCGCGATTGGACTTGGGTACGGCCGGCTTCTCCTCCAGGGAGAGCAGGCGGCCGTCGGGGGCGGTCTCGGCGATGCCGTACCGCTGGGGGTCGCTGACCGGGTAGCCGAACAGCACGCAGCCGTCCACGTCGCGGCACTCCTGGCGCAGCACGCCCTGGAAGTCGTAGCCGTGGAAGACGTTGTCGCCCAGGATCAGGGCCACGCTGTCGTCGCCGATGTGCTCGGCGCCGAGCACGAACGCCTCGGCGATGCCGTTGGGCTCGGGCTGTTCGGTGTAGTCGAGCCGCAGGCCGAACTGGGAGCCGTCGCCCAGCAGCCGGCGGATCTGCGGCAGGTCCTCCGGAGTGGAGATGACCAGGATCTCCCGGATGCCGGCCAGCATGAGCACCGACAGCGGGAAGTAGACGAGCGGCTTGTCGTTGACCGGCAGGAGTTGTTTGGAGACGGCCAGCGTGGTCGGCAGCAGCCTCGTGCCGCGCCCGCCGGCGAGGAGAATCCCCTTCATCGTGGTCCGCCTTTCGCTCGGTACCACTGGACGGTCGCGGCCAGCCCTTCGGCGAAGGGCACCTCGGGCCGGTAGCCCAGACCGCGGATCTTGGAGTCGTCGAGCGAGTAGCGCCGGTCGTGGCCGGGCCGGTCGGCGACGTGGTCGATCATGTCGGGGCCCGCGCCGCAGGCCCGCAGGAGCAGGTGGGTGAGCTCGCGGTTGGTCAGCTCGGTGCCGCCGCCGATGTTGTAGACCTCGCCGGGCGCGCCGTTCTCTGCGACGAGGAGGATGCCTCTGCAGTGGTCGTCCACGTGGACCCAGTCGCGTACGTTGCGGCCGTCGCCGTACAGGGGGACCTTCTTGCCGGCCAGGAGGTTGGTGACGAAGAGCGGGATGAGCTTTTCGGGGTACTGGCGTGGGCCGTAGTTGTTGCCGCAGCGGGTGATGCGTACGTCCAGGCCGTGGGTGCGGTGGTAGGCCAGGGCTATGAGGTCGGCGGCGGCCTTGGCGGCGGCGTAGGGCGAGTTGGGCTTCAGGGGGCAGGTCTCGTCCCAGGAGCCGGTGTCGATGGAGCCGTACACCTCGTCCGTAGATATCTGGATAAATCGGCCTACCCCGGCGTCCAGTGCGGCCCGCAGCAACGCGTCGGTGCCTGCCACGTTGGTCCTGACGAACTCCGCCGCGCCCGCGATCGAGCGGTCCACGTGGGTCTCGGCGGCGAAGTTCACCACCATGTCGTGGCCCGGGACCAGCTCGGCCAGCAGCCCGGTGTCGCACACGTCGCCCTTGACGAAGCGCACCCTCGGGCCGGCCGGCACGTTGGCCGGGTCACCGGCGTAGGTGAGCTTGTCCAGCACGGTGACCCGCCCGGCCGGACGGCCGAGCAGGTGCCTGACGTACGCGGATCCGATGAAGCCGGCCGCGCCGGTGACGAGGATGCGCATGGCGATCAGGTCCCCGCTCTCGTCCGCCGGCTGAAGAGAATGAGCGCGGCGCCCAGCAGCAGCGCGGCCATCGCGGCCAGCACCGCCAGTTCGGGGAGCACCGCGAGCAGGCCGGTGCCCGGCCGCGACAGCGCGAGCAGCGCGTCCATGCCCCACGCGTGCGGGAAGACGTGGCCGATCGTGTTGAGCGTCTCGCCCGCCGCCTCGCGCGGCCACAGGCAGCCGCCCAGCATGCCGAGCACGACACCGAGCGACGGGCCGATGGCCGGGGCCTGGTCGGGGTTGTTCAGCAGTGTGCCGACCAGGATCGCCGCCGCCGTCGCCACCAGCGCGAACACGCCCACGACCGCGGCCACGCCCAGCGGGTCGCCCCACCGCACGCCGAAGGCCAGCGAGCTGACCACCACGATGAGCACGGCCTGCGCGATCGCGACCGCGAAGCGGCTCAGCGCCTCGCCCATGAGTACGGCTCCGCGCCGCACCGGGGCGGTCAGCGCCCGCTGGAGCATGCCGAGGCGGCGGCTCTCGACCATGGCGGCGGCCACGGCCATGGAGTTGATGAACGTGAACAGGAGCAGGTTGGCGGGGGCGGTGTAGGCGAAGCCGCGGGGTTCGCCGCCGGGCGACTCGGTGTCGACGACGGTGACGCGGCCGGTCTGCGACTGCGCCTGCCGTACCAGGAGGGCGGCTTCTTGGGGTGTGGCGCCCGCGCGCTCGGCGGCGGCCGAGGCGGCGAGGACACCCGAGACGCGGCCGACGGCGACCTCGACGGCGGCGCGCGCGGCCACGCCGCTGCCGTTGTTCTCGGTCGCGACGAGGTCGAGGCGGGACGAACCGGGGGTGACCACCAGACCGGCGGCCAGCGAGCCCTCGCGCACGCCCGACTCCAGCTCGGACTTGGCGGCCACGGGCGTGATCTCCAGGTCGGGGTGGCGGCGCAGCTCGGCCAGCACCGCGGCGGTTACGGCGTCGCCGCCGGGCGCGACGACGCCGACGGGCAGCCGCTCGCCCACGGTGCCGCCGCCCAGCGCCATGCCGACGAAGATGATCGAGACGAACGGCATGACCGCCATGAAGAACAGGCCGGTCCTGTCGCGGGTGTGTCGGCGCAGGTTGGCCAGCACGAGCGCCAGCACGGGACGGGGCCTCATCCCAGTAGTCCCTTCTTGAGTCCCACGGCGGCCAGGCCGCCCGCGGTCAGCGCGATCGCGCACAGGACGCCGATCGGCAGCGCCACACTGGCCAGCCCGTCACCGGAGCCGGCCAGGCCGACCAGCGCGTGCGAGGTCCAGCCGTTGGGCGTGAACAGGGCGACGACCCGCAGGGCGTCGGGCAGGTTGGGGATCGGCACCAGGCTGCCGCCGAAGAACGCGGCCACGAACGAGACCGCCATGATCACACCGTCGGCCTGCGCGTCGGTCTTGACCCGGCTGGCGACCAGCATGGTGATCGCGGCGGCGGCCAGCACGTGCGCGCACAGGACCGCGAAGACGGCCACCGGGTCGCCCCAGGTGGTGCCGAAGATCAGTGTCGAGGAGGCCCAGGTCACGCAGACGCCGAAGAGAGCGAGCCCGAAGCCCACGATCGCCTTGCCGGCGACCGGCACCCAGGGGGCCAGCGGCCCGGCGCGCATCCGGTTGAGCGTGCCCAGCTTGCGCTCGGTGAGCAGGCTGCGGAAGGAGGCGCCCACCACGAAGAAGGCGAACAGCGCGGCCATGCCGGCGCCGTAGTAGACGGAAAGGTCCACCTTGCCGCCGGCGAGGGGGTCGCTCACCACGCTGAGCGGTTCCGCCGGGCCCGCGGCGAACCGCTCCGTCAGCGCCCGGGACTCCACCATCACCGCGATCCGCTCCACCAGCGACCTTGCCACCACTCCGGCCAGCGGCGACTCGGGCGTGGTGAGCACGGAGACCTGTCCCGAGCCGCCCGCGCCGACCGTGCGGCTGAAGTCGCGGCCGAACACGATCGCCGCGCCGACGCCGCCGTCATCCACGGCCCGCCGCGCCGCCTGCTCGCTCGGCAGGTCGCGCAGCGTGAGCACGCCCTTGAACTGCTCCGCCGCCGCGATCTCGCGCCGCACGTCGGCGGGCAGCCGGCCGCCGTCGAGGTCCACGACGCCGACGGTCGCGCGCAGCGGCGGGTCGTCGCCGCCGAGCGCCAGTCCGAACAACGTGGCCAGCGCCACCGGCACGATGACCGCGATGATCAGCGCGGTGCCGTCCCGCAGCCGCGTACGCAGCTCCAGGGCGCTCACTGTCAGCAGGGGTCGCATCATCCTCAGTCCCTGAGCGTGCTGCCGGTCAGGTGGAGGAAGGTCGCCTCCAGGTCGGGTTCGATGACCTCGGTGGCGGTGACGGTGGCGTAGCCCTCCACCGCGGTGATGAGCGCGGGAAGCAGGTACCTGCCGCCCTCGGCCAGCAGCCGCACCGAGCTGTCGCCGGTCCTGGCCGCCTCCTGCACGCCCTCGACGGTGCGGAGCTTCGCGAACGCGGCGTCCACGTCGCCGTCGAGCACCAGCTCGATCTTGTCGGCGCTGCCGACCATGGCCACGAGCTCCTGCCGGGTGCCTTCGGCGACGATCTGGCCGTGGTCGATGATGGCCACGCGGTCGCAGACCCGCTCGACCTCCTCCATGTAGTGGGAGGTGTAGAGCAGCGCCATGCCCTCGGCGACCAGGTGCTCGACGCCGTCCAGGATGGCCTTGCGGCTCTGCGGGTCGACGCCGACGGTGGGCTCGTCGAGTATGAGGATCTCGGGGCGGTGCAGGAGGGCGGCGCCGATGTTGATGCGCCGCTTCATCCCGCCGGAGTAGGTGTCGAGCTTGCCGTCGGCGCGGTCGGTGAGGCCGACCAGTTCCAGCACCTCGTTCACGCGCCCGGCCAGCCGCTTGCGCGGCAGGCCGAACAGGCGGCCGAAGAAGCGCAGGTTCTCCCGGCCGGTCAGCTCGGGGTAGAGGGCGATCTCCTGTGGCACGTAGCCGATCTTGGCCTTGGCCCGCAGCGGCTCCGCGCCCAGGTCGACGCCGCCGACCGTGACGCTCCCGGAGTCGGGGCGCAGCAGGCCGACCAGCATGGAGATGGTCGTGGTCTTGCCCGCGCCGTTGGGGCCGAGCAGCCCGTACGCCTGGCCGGGCGCGATGGAGAAGCCGACGTCCCGTACGGCGACGACGTCGCCGTATCGCTTGCTCAGGCCGTGGCAGGACAGGGTCGCGCTCACGGGTTCCACCCCTTAGCGTCCACGGGCTCGCCCTTGTCGGCGCGGTTGCCCCAGATGGTCTGCCGGTCGAGATCGCAGCCGAGCTGGTAGTCGAGCGGGCTGTTGCCGCTGACGCGGTTCCACAGGATGTGGTTGTCCAGGGCGTCGTCGCCGCCCCAGTCCTTGGAGGAGCCGACGGTGAAGGCGGCGCCCATGACCGACTCCCCGCTCGGGTGGTTGCCGTGGACGCGGTTGTCCACCACGCTCACCCGGTGGGTGCCGATCAGCGCCAGGCCCACGCCGGAGATCGGCGGCCCGGCCGCACCGAGCCCGTCGGGCTGGATGCCGGCCGCCAGGTTGTTGCCGAACAGCTCGTTGCCCGCCACCAGGCAGTCGCGGACGCCGCCCTCGGGCTCGCCCTCGTAGATCTGGTTGAGGAGCATGATGCCGATCGCGTTCTCGTGGCAGGAGTTGCGCAGCACCCGCGTGCGCGAGGAGTTGTCGACGAAGATGCCGAACGCGTTGCGGACGACCTCGTTGCCGGTGACCTCGCCGCCGGCGTCCGGGCAGAAGCTCAGCGCGATGCCGCCGTACTGGGTGCCGTAGGCGCGGCACGCCACGACCTCGCACCCGCTCGACTCGCGCAGGTAGACGCCCCACACGGCGTTGTCGGCGGCCTCCACCTCGCGCACCGCGACGCCGGCGACCGTGTGGGCGTAGACGCCCGCGCCGGTGAAGCCGCGCACGGTCAGGCCGGAGATCTTCACGCGGGCGACGCCGTTGGCGCTGATGCCGCTCAGCACGCTCGCGTCGGCGTCGTGCAGCTTGGGGATGTCGGGCAGCACGTCGCCGCCCGGGACCAGGACCGTCCTGCCCATACCGGCGCCGCGCAGCGTGACGTCGTCGTGCCTGATCCAGACGGTCTCCTCGTAGACGCCTTCCTCCAGGAGGATCTCGGCGCCGGGGCCCGACTCGTCGAGCGCGCGCTGGATGGACTCGCCCGGCTTGACCACGTGCATCAGTGGGTTCCCTTCCGACGGACGTAAACGATCGCGAGGGAGACGAACAGGCCGGAGCCGTGGCCCCAGCGGGCGGCGCCGGTGACGCGGCCCGCGTGGGGCGGGAGCCGTACGAGGGCGGCCTTCTCGCTGGCGCCGCCGACGGTGAAGACCGCGCGTCCGGGCAGGTCGAGACCGGTGGAGGCGATCAGCTCCGCGGCGGCCTCGTCGAGCAGGCGGCCGGCCCAGCCGGACGGCCGCTCGCCGGTCTCCTGGAAGTCGTGCCAGCTGAAACCGGGCGGACGCCCGCCCACGGCCTTGATGAAGCTCTCCTTGACCGAGAAGGTCGGCCCGCCGCCGCCCATGACGCGGTCGAACGTCTCGCCGCCGCGCCGGGCGGCCGTGGCGAGCCGGTCGGCGGCGACGATGTCGACCCCAAGGAGGACGGCGGGCATGCTCATGCCAGCGCCCCCGCGCAGCGCCCGGCGAAGCCTTCCAGAGCCGCGGTGTACTCGTCGCCGCGCTCGATCATCGGGATGTGGCCGCTGTCCTCGACGACCACGATCTCGACCGGGTAGTCCGCCAGCACGTCCAGCCACGGGTCGACCGGCGTCATGCGGTCGTGGCGGCCCCAGATGTAGATCGACGGGCAGGCCACCCGGTCGAGGGCGGGCTTGACCTGGTAGGTACGGGTGGCCTTGAGACTGCGGGCCATGCTGACCATCGACTCGGGCCGGCGCAGCATCTCGCCGACCTCGTCCTTGCGCTCGTCGGAGAAGGCCCGCGAGCGGTCGTGGAAGAGCGCTGCCAGCATACGGTCGCCGAACTCCTGGCCGAAGGGCTGCACGCTGCCGCGCCGGTCGAAGCTGAGGCCGACGTCCGGGTCGGGGGTCAGGCCGGGGGCGCCGCTGACCACGATGCCGCGTACCCGCTCGGGGTGGCGTCCGGCCAGGTCGATGGCGACCAGCCCGCCGAGCGAGTTGGCGCAGACGATCACCTCGCCGGCGCCCGCCTCGTCACAGGCCGCCAGGAAGGAGTCGCCGAGCCGCTCGATCGAGCCCGCCACCCGGCGGTCCAGCGCGCAGATGGCCTCGTGGGTACGGAGCACCGGCCAGCCCTGCTCTTCCAGGCGGCGGTAGGGGTGCTCCCAGATCCAGCCGCCGGCGAACAACGCGGACATGAAGACGACGGCCGGCCTGGACCCGCCGTCCAACCGGTGCTCGGTCGTGAAGTCGGTCATCGGGGCTCCGTTCACAGAAAGGGTTCACAGAGGGGGGTTCACAGCAGGGAGGCGTCGTCGGGGATCCATCCGCAGCCGCAGGCCGTACCGGTGCCGACCGGTACGACCGACTCGCAGCTCGGGCAGCGTGCGTACTCCCGCGACTTGGCGGGGACCCAGATGCTCGTGTGGACGCGGGTGCACAGACCGCTCTTGAAGAAGCGGCGCATGGCCCGCTGGTGCGGCCTGGCGTGCACGGCGCGTACCGATTCCGGCCGGTCGAAGGCGCTCAGCGTGTACTTGCGGTTGCCGACGTCGACGGTGGTCACGCCGAGGAACCCGCGTGAGGCGCGCAGCGACTTGACGATCTCGACGCTGAGCAGGTCCACGTCGGCCGCCTCCGCGGCGTCGCGGATCTCCAGCCAGGTCAGGGAGAAGGCGCCGGGCCGGTCGGTACGCCCGCTCGACGCCCGTGCGCTCACCCCGAACTCGCGCACGTCATCGGCCTCCGGCACGAACCGCGCCGAGTAGCCGAGCGCCTCGGCCAGCGCCAGCCGGTCGAAGATCCGCCGCACCTCCCCGTCGGCCGTCACCAGGTCGGTGCCGGACACGCGGGCGGCGCCGCCGGTCGCTGGCATGCCCAGGTAGGCGGCGCGGTGGTCGGCGGTGAGCGTCCAGGAGACGGTCACGCCGTCCTCGTCGCCGGTCACCCGACCGACCTCGAAGCGCAGTCCCTTGAAGCTCTCCATCAGGGCGGCGGCGTGCGCGGCCAGTTCCTCGCCGCTCAGCGGTCCGCCGGAATCGGGGTCCTCGTAGCGGGTGACGCAACCGGCCACCATGGCCGCGTCCTCGCGCCGCCACGCGTCCAGGTGCTCCTCGGCGATCTTCCTCGCGTCCATCTCAGTCGTCCTCCGGAAGCCGCGCGGCCGCGACCGCGACTGCGAGCGCGTGGCCGTCGGTGTGGCTGAGCGAGATGCGGATCCGCTCCCCCGACCTCGCCCGCGCGGTCAACTCCCCGCTCAGCTGTACGGCCGGCGGATGCCCGTCCAGGCAGGCCGCCGACTGCTCGCACACGGGCGTGGGCCGGGGCAGTACCTCGACCGAGCCCAGGAGCTCGGCGGTCGGCGGCAGGTCCAGCAGCCGCAGGACCGCGTACTTGCCCGCGAGCCGCCCTGCCCAGTGCTGCAGCGTCCGGCCGGCGCCCGACCTGACCCGTTCCGCCGGGGTGTAGACGGCTTCCAGCGCCATCGCCCCGAGCAGGTCCTGCGGCCTGGTGAAGTCGCCGAACCGGACGAGCGCGCTGCCCCACCTGTTCACGCCGCCCTACCTTTCTGAGTAGGCACTCCCGTTACGCCAGGGGCTGAGCGCGCTGCTGAGCCTGGAGAGGCAAGATCGGGATGTGCGGGTGAGGC